>JANSWS010000187.1 GCA_024743355.1 bacterium | reverse complement strand
GGCAAAGTCCGCAACGGGGCGGCTGCGCTCGCTCGCGGATTCGGAGAACGAAGTCTTGCGAACGCAAGCGCTCGAAACGCTCCAAGCGATCGAGAAGGCGGATGATGCCTCAGCCGCTACTAGCGAGAAGGATATCTGAGCCTGCCTCCAGCACTCCCGCGATGGCATGCTCAATAGTCAAGGCTGCACATGATATTTTGCACCGCGCGTCGCTCAGTTGGGCCCGACTTTAGCGATTCGGAGAGCAGTCTTTGAGAGGTGTGTGTGTGTGTGTGTGTGAATTCTCCGAAGTATGTCAGCAACGTCGATCGAGCCGCTCGGATCCGCCAGCGAGTAATAGCCCGGGTGTGCTTAATGGCCGGGTTATGCTTCGCTTGCAACGCGCTCGGTCAAGAGCTCGATCCCAGCCCGATCGTATTGCGCGAGTTTGCGACCGAAGAGGCCAGACAAGCAGTTGCCGTGGACGCAACGCACTTTTTCGCCATTGGAAATTCGAGCATCGGCAAGTACGATCGCGTTAGCGGCGAAAGAGTGGGTGGCTGGCAGGCAACCGAAGAATTGGATCTTCGCCATCTGAATTCCGGGGTGATCATCGATCACAAACTCTACTGTTGCAACTCCAACTACCCTGAGTATCCAGCCGTTAGCTCGGTCGAAGTCTTTTCTACCGTCTCCTTGGAACATGTTGATACGCATAGTTTCGGCATCTACGAAGGTTCACTGACTTGGGTTGATCGAAGTGCGGGTACCTGGTGGGCGGTCTTTGCGCATTACTCACGAAATGTTAACGACGACCCTTTTTCAAAACCGCACACTTACACTTCGCTTGTGCAGTTTGATGATCAGTGGAGGCGTATGGCTGCTTGGGTGTTTCCCGCCGAGGTTCTAGACCGCTTTTCACCCAGTAGCTGCTCGGGAGGTTTCTGGGGACCTGATGGCAAGCTGTACTGTACCGGTCATGACTTGGGTGAAATCTATGTTTTGTCGCTTCCCAAGGCAGGCTCTGTACTCAAGTATGAAAGGACGCTGGCGGCCCCGATCACGGGACAGGGAATCGCTCATCGTGATGGCGAGGCGGTCTTCTTTGGCATTCATCGTCCTAGCCGATCCGTGATCGAATTTCAGTTGCCAGGAATTTCTCGGAATACACCCCGCTAAGGCGAGCGGCAGATGAAATTTTTCCAATCGTAGCCACCGTCGCCAGACGGTGGACAGATGAAAATTCAACGCCCGTAGGCACCGTCGCCAGACGGTGGACGACGTCGACCACGCTCTGGCGAGCGTGGCTACGGTTAAGTCGACCACGCTCTGGCGAGCGTAGCTACGGTTAAGTCAACCACACTCTGGCGAGCGTAGCTACGGGAACTGTTCAGTTGCTTTTGACTGTTTCGGGCCATCCAGTTTCAACTCGAAGTTATCGCGGTTAAGCTGATAGGACTCGTGCGAGCATCTCGCTCATCTCGTCAATTGCATCCGGAGAAAGACATGTCCTATTCTCAACGACTTCTTTTCTTAGTTTTTGTTTTCATGGGGACTACGCATGTCCTCGCGCAAGACAAACCGAATATTCTCGTCATTTGGGGCGATGATATCGGACAATTCAACATCAGCGCCTACAACCGTGGCATGATGGGCTACCGAACGCCGAATATCGACCGCATCGCCAAGCAAGGCGCGCTTTTCACCGACTGGTATGGACAGCAAAGCTGCACCGCTGGGCGAGCAGCCTTCATAACCGGGCAATCGCCCATTCGGACGGGGCTCACCAAAGTCGGACTACCGGGCGCGCCTGAGGGTATGCAACCCGAAGATCCAACCCTGGCTACGCTGCTCAAGGCACAGGGGTATATGACGGGTCAGTTCGGCAAAAACCATTTGGGTGATCGCGATGAGATGTTGCCAACAGCGCATGGATTCGATGAGTTCTTTGGGAACTTGTACCATCTAAATGCCGAAGAAGAGCCCGAGAACCCAGACTATCCGCAGAATCCCGAGTTCAAGGCAAAGTTCGGGCCGCGGGGCGTGATCCATAGCTTTGCGGACGGTCGCATTACCGACACGGGGCCCCTAACTCGCAAGCGCATGGAAACGATCGATGAAGAAGTTAACGCTATGGCGCTTGATTTCATGGATCGCGCCAAGGCGGCGAACAAACCCTTCTTCATGTGGTGGAATTCCACGCGGATGCACATCTTTACGCATTTGAAAGAGGAGTCGGCAGGTAAAACCGGATTGGGGATTTACGCTGATGGAATGGCGGAGCATGACGGTCACGTGGGACTATTGCTGGACAAGCTGGATGAACTCGGTCTCTCCGAAAATACGATTGTCATGTACTCCACCGATAATGGGGCGGAAACTTTTACTTGGCCGGATGGCGGAACGACCATGTTCCGTGGCGAAAAGAACACACCCTGGGAGGGTGGTTACCGAGTGCCGGCAATGATCCGTTGGCCTGGGGTCATCCAACCTGGAACGGTTGTTAATGAGATCGGCGCGCACGAAGACATGTTTACAACTCTAGCTGCTGCAGCCGGTGATAAGACAGCAGTGGAGGATTTGAAGAGGGGCCGTACCATCGGCGACCGCAAGTATAAGGTGCACATCGACGGGTACGATCTCGCCCCAGCGCTTCAAGGCAAAGCGGATTGGCCGCGAAAAGAGTTTATCTACTGGACGGACGATGGTAGCGTGGCGGCCTTACGATATCAAAACTGGAAGATTTCATTCCTCGAGCAAAAGAGCGAGGGGCTTGAGGTCTGGCAACAGCCCTTCACTGTACTTCGCGCCCCCAAGCTCACGAATTTGAGAATGGATCCATTCGAGCGAGCTGAGGAAGAGCATGCCATTGGATACCAGAGATGGTATCTCGAGCACATGTTTGCGATCGCTCCGGCCGGGGCCTATGTTGGCCAGTGGCTGCAAAGCTTCCGTGAGTTCCCGCCGCGACAGAAGCCGGGTAGTTTCAATCTCGATCGCGTCATGGAGTCGGTCACCAGCCAGCAGGGAAGCGGTCGCTAGGCAAAAGAATCGGGTTGCATGCACACTTCGCTCTCAAAGCGAAGTGTGCACCCTGGTGCTTTGTTTCCATTGGAAATTAGGGTTGGCTGTAGTGGACGAGGCGAAGAGTCCCGGCCATTTGCAAGGATCTTGGACTCGTCACATGGTCCATGATCCTAAAATTGAACTGCCACAAAGTACTAGCTTGTCTATTTCATTTAGACCGCTTGGTGTGCTTTGACTTTTGACATCGTCGCCGTTGCGATCGTAGCGCCTCGGCCTGAGAAGTCATTTCTGAAAATGAGCTAATTCTGGTGAAAGGCTTCGGAGACGAAGCCAAGTACCGTTGGAAGGGCAGATCGCCAGTAGCTCCAGCGGTGTCCTCCGTCGCGAATTCGGAACTCATGCGGGATTTCACGTTTGCGCATGGCAATGTGAATGAGCGAATTTCCTTCGTAGAGAAAATCATCGTCTCCGCAATCGATGTACCAACGCACGCTCTTGAGCTCATCCACCGGCAAGTTTTCCGCCAGCTTGAGCGCGCTGTGACGCTCCAAGTATTTCTCAATTTGTTCATCGGAGAGAACTGCCAAGGGTTCGTCGTTCTCGTCCTGGGGAGGGCGATTATAACGCCTCTTTGCATCTTCGAGATTGAGCGCTCCGGTGCTGGCACTCAAGGGGCACGAAGACGAAAACATATCGGGCCGATGCATAGCATACATGAATGCTCCTCCACCACCCATCGATAGACCCGCCACGGCCCGATAACGCTTGTCGGCTTTGGCGCGGTAAGTCGATTCGATGTGCGGAATGAACTCGTTGAAGAAGAAATCCTCGTAGTCCCAACCGCCGCGAATGTCGTTGAAGTATCCGCGACGTCCGGTGTTGGCGTCTGGCATCGCTATGATCATCGGGGTTGCCGTTCCCTCAGCAATCGACTTGTCGGCAATATGCTGCACTTCACCGAACTGCACCCAGCCGGTTTGATCATCACCTCCACCATGGAGCAGGTATAGGACTGGGTAGCTGCGCTGTGACGTTTCGTAGCCGGGCGGCAAGTAGATCGCATATCGGCGTTCGCCATCGAGTATTTTGCTTTGCAGCGTGCAGGAATCTCGTACGATGCTATGCGGAGTAGTTTGCGCAAGAGTTGCTCTGCAAGCCGCTGCCACGGCCACCATTGCGGATAGGAATAGGATCGTTCTCATAATTTCTCACTGCTTGGAAGGGTCTCGTCGGGGATGATGAAATTCTGCGTCAAGTAGCAACACAAAGCATAACAGAATTGACCTCGTCGCGTTCGAGACATGATGTACCGCTCGCTCGGGAGCTTCGCTTGGAACACAGGGTTCTTGGTTTCGCGAGCGAGCTGCCCTTTCCTGACGTTTAAGCGAGCAAGATTCAGGATAAACTAATTGGACAGCGGCACCTTCGATTAGCCCTCAGGACTTACCCCGGTTATCGGCCGAGGCTTGTTTGGTCACTCATAGTCGCCTTTCGCTCCGCGAAAGTAGCGCTTTCCCGCAGCTTTCGCGGAGCGAAAGGCGACTATCTGGTACGAAGGCGACGCAGTGTTGTAAGCGGCGACTTTTTGATCCTACAAAACCATTTCGGCAGCCAATATTTTTAATCGTTGTCGAACCACGAGGAATACCATGGAAAGCAATGAAAGTAATCGGCGGCAGATGTTGCGTGACTGCTCGGCCCTGGGGATGGCTTCCGTTGCGGGAACCATGTTCGACTGGTCCAGTGCTCTTGGGCAAGTTGCCGATCAGGATTTAGCAGTACCCGCGAACATGATTGGGGCCTACGGTCCTTGGGCAGCATCTATCGTGGGCGATGCTCCGGCGGAGCTATCATTTAGAAGAGCAGAGTTTCGCGATGTGGAAGCCTGGCGTGTTCGAGCCCGGGCCCGCACCTTGGAATGTCTGCAGCAACCCACAGCCAGGCTCGTCCCAGAGGCCCGCGTAGAAGCCTCGGAAACGCATGAAGGTGTCGACATTGAGCATCTCAGTTGGCAACTGCCTTTTGGTCCCCTGACCAAAGCCTTGATGCTGAAACCTGCCGGCGCAAAGGGAGCCTTGCCGGGAATTCTCGGGTTGCACGACCACGGTGGCATGAAGTACTTCGGCTTTCCCAAGATCACACGCACCAATGCGGCCCAGCATCCGTTGATTGTCGAGCACCAACGGCAAGACTACGGTGGATTGGCCTGGGCGAACGAAATCGCGCGTCGAGGTTATGCCGTACTTGTGCATGACACCTTCACCTTTGGGTCGCGGCGCGTGGACCCGCAGGATCTTCCCGAGCGGTTGACTCGGAATCTTCCGCCGATGGATGACGAATCGAGCGAGTCCGTTCGTGTTTACAACGCGTTTGCTGCTGACCATGAGCACTTGATGGCCAAGAGTCTCTTTTGTGCAGGCACTACTTGGCCTGGCGTGTTTACCTGGGAAGATCAGCGCGCCTTGGACTATCTGTGTTCACGGGACGATGTGGATGCGGAACGTGTGGGCTGCGCCGGGCTGTCCGGCGGTGGCCTTCGAACCGTGTATCTGGCTGGAATCGACGAGCGGATTCGCTGTGCTTGCTGTGTTGGCATGATGTCCACCTGGCGCGATTATCTCTTGCATAAGGCCTACACGCATACTTGGATGATTTACATTCCACTGTTGCCCAATCAGTTGGATTATCCGGAGATTCTTGCCATGCGAGCTCCCTTGCCAACCATGGTGCTTAACAACACGGACGATCCACTGTTTACCCTACCGGAGATGCAGCGGGCAGACGGGATGATGTCCGAGATCTTCGCCAAGGCTGAGGCCGCGGACCGCTATCGCTGTCGCTTCTATCCGGGGCCACATAAATTCGATCGCGAGATGCAGGCCGAAGCCTGGAGCTGGTTTGATCGCTGGCTCAAGTCCTAGCGTTTTGCCGAATTCTTAATTTATACTGAGTGCCATGTGTGAAGCACTCTTACCGAAAGGCAGCTTATGGCCACCAGCCAGCCGAGGCATCCAGGCCGTTGCCGGTTTGCCCGGATCCGCGAAGCTTTGGAAAGCCACGTTCGGAAAGATGCCAAGCGTGAGGCCAGACAGTCCAAGCGTGTAGCTGGCGTCATCCTGGCCACTTTCATTGGCTTCTTTTCGCAGATTTGTGGGGCACAGGAATCTTCGGATCCGCCAGGCGTTCAGCTGCGTGTGTACCACATTGGAAATAGTCTCACTCGCAATCTTCCTCTGGAACGTCTGCAACAGCTATTTGAATCGGTGGGGGGAAGCTATGACTATGGGATGCAACTAGGAGGCGGACTGCGGCTGCATCAACATCTGGTCAAACGCAACCACAGCGGTGGTCCTGGCAGTGGGAAATTCAACACGCGGGAGCCGTATGGTGAATATGACCAGGGATTGAGCAACTTTCGCTTCGACGCCCTGGTACTGCAGCCCTATCAGGAAGAGTTGGATGCCGAACCAAGAGTGACTTCTACCGCGCCCTATTTTACGGCGGGCTCGATACAAGCCGCGGGGGCCTTCATCGAGTACGCACGTGGCCAGACGGTTCCGGGGGACGATCATTGGGATCGACAGCATGCAAACGTTGGCCATATTGCGACCGACCGGATCTACATCTACGCTACTTGGCCGCGGGTCGAATCCATTCTTGCGGAGGAGGGCGAGAAAACCTTCGCTGCGTACTGGAATGCCGAATACGACGGTGGTGTGCACGCCTGTCGACACTATTTTCAATCTTTAGTGGAAGCCTTGAACGCTGGCTATCCGCAGTTGCCGGTACCGGTCCGCATGATTCCGGCGGGGGAAGTGTTTGCGAGGCTCGACCAGATGATCCGTCGACGGGAGTTGCCGGGTCTCGAAGACTTCTTCGAACGCAATCATGCGTACTACGAGCGTGCCCGCGGCTCCGATTCGCCCTTCAGTCCAGCATCCTTTCAGCCGGAACAAGGCGTGCTGAATTTCTATGCGGATGGCGTCCATATGAATGATCAGCCGCATAACGGAGCGGACTCTGGGACCATCGGCTCCTATGTCGCCGCGCTAACCGTGTTCGCAACGCTCAGCGGCCGAAGTCCGGTTGGTATGACCAGTGCGCCCTATGAAATGTTTGACCCACAGGCCGATGCGGAGCTGATTCACACCCTGCAAACTGTGGTTTGGGAAACCGTTAACGGGCATCCCTACACCGGAGTAAAGGCCTCGTGGCCCGAAACTTCTCACGGCCGCAACACGCTTGAAAGCAAAGTCGTTGGTTATGAATTACCCGACCCATTGCTCGATAAGAATGGCGAACGAATTGAAAACAGGCAAGCATGGGAAACGCATCGCCGCGATGAGATTTTGCAGGACTTCCGCGATTTAATGTACGGGCACACGCCCGAATTGTCCTCGCAACTGAAGGCGACAGTCGAAGCAGTGCACGAGGATGCAGTAGCGGGTTTGGCGACCCGCACTCAGGTCACGCTGCAAATTGCGAACGACCCGGATGCCCCACGAATCCAGCTCATGCTGTACTTGCCCAACGCCTACCAGGAACCAGTTCCGGTGTTTCTGGGAATGAACTTCTTTGGCAATGCCAGTGTAGAACGCGATCCAGCAATTCCTTTACCGCAGGGTTGGATGCGATCTTCGCCGCTGGGAGTCGTCGATCATCGGGCAACGGAAGAGCTGAGAGGCATGAACAGCCACCGCTGGCCGCTCGAATTGATTTTGAAGCGAGGTTTCGGGGTGGCAACGTTCTACTACGGCGATGTGGAACCCGATCACCAGGAGGGCTGGCGGGAAGGAATTCGCGGTTACGCTCTCGGCGTGGCGGGCAGAAAATCCCAGCGACCCAGTGAGTGGGGCGCTTTGGGGGCGTGGGCCTGGGGACTGAGTCGGGCACTCGACTACTTGGAACGCTATCCAGGAGTGGCCGCCGACCGTGTGGCCGTGTTTGGGCACTCTCGCTTGGGGAAAGCCGCGCTCTGGGCGGGAGCGCAGGACCGGCGTTTTGCTCTGGTGATTTCCAACAATAGCGGTGAGGGCGGTGCGGCACTGGCACGAAGAAACTTCGGCGAGAACATCGCCTACTCGGTAGCCCACGCCTCCTGGCGCTATTGTGATCGTTTCCGTGGCTTTGTGGGGCTAGCCGATGAACTGCCCTTCGACCAGCACATGCTGTTGGCATTGATCTCGCCCAGGCCACTTTACGTGTGCAGCGCTAGCGAAGATCTATTGGCGGACCCACAAGGGGAATTCTTGAGCTGCGTGCATGCGGAACCAGTCTACGCGCTTTATGATTTGCATGGTCTGGGTGCCACGCAATGGCCACCACCGGGGCAACCGCTTGGGAAGCACATCGCTTATCACTTGCGGGCGGGAGAACACGCGATTACGGCCTACGATTGGCAGCAATTCATCCAGTTCGCAGATCGGCATCTTCGCTAGTCGACGACGTTTCCCTCATTTGCTGCCAAGAATTCGGGCAATCACAAAACCCTCAATTTGGATGTCACCATGAATACACGCAGTGTCAACTCTAGTGCAGGCTTGAAACGTCGAGGATTCTTGGGAACCGCGGCGGCCGCGGCGGCAGCCTCGACGCTACCGGATTGGTTCGTGGAGGAGTGTCATGGGCAGCAAGAACAGAAGCCCACTACGCCCGTGACGAACGACTTGAGAATCGCACTGATCGGATGCGGTGGTCGTGGACGCGGAATTGCCGCCGATGCGGCCCGCTTTGGGAAGCTGGTCGCGTTGTGTGATGTCGATGAACAGCAGATAACAACTGCCAAAGCGAAATGGCCAGATGCAACTGCTGAAAAGGACTTCCGCCGTGTCATCGATCGGGATGACATCGACGTCATTGTCTGCGGAACGGTCGATCATTGGCACGCACTGGTTTCGATCGCCGCCATGCGGGCAGGAAAAGATGTGTATTGCGAAAAGCCGCTGACGCTCACGATTGATGAAGGCAAGCATATTGTGCGGGCACAGCAGGCGACAGGCAGAATTTTGCAAACCGGCAGCCAACAGCGTAGTGATCGAAGATTTCGCTTGGCATGTGAACTGGTGCGAAACGGGCGGATTGGTGAATTGGAGCATATCGACGTCTTCCTGCCCTCTGGGCGACGCGAAGGCCCCTTTGCGAAATCACCGGTTCCAGCCGGCTTCGACTGGGATTTCTGGCAAGGTCCCACGCCGTCCGTGGATTACGTCAAGGAGCGTACGCACGTGACGTTTCGCTACTGGTGGGACTATTCCGGCGGCACAATGACGGATTGGGGCGCGCATCATAACGACATTGCACTGTGGGCAATGGGTCTGGACCGTAGCGGCCCAATCTCCGTTCATGGCCAATCGTTGGTGCAGATGATTCCGGACGGATTTACCGCTGCTAGCGAGTACAAGGTGGAATACAAGTATGCCAACGGAGTCACTCACCTTTGCCAGAGCACGCCAGCCAATGCCTGGAACGGTGCGGTGCTGGATCCCAATGGTCAGCAGCACGGGGTGCGATTCCGCGGCAAGGATGGCTGGATCTGGGTTACCCGAGGTGCAATTGAAGCCAGTGATCCGGAGCTGCTGACCACGCCACTAGCCAGTGATGCTATCCGGCTGTACGCCAGCGACGATCACATGGCCAACTTCTTTGATGCGGTACAAACTCGCAAGCCACCGATTTGCGATGCGGAAATCGGACATCGTTCCGCGTCTGTATGTCACTTGGGTGTGATTTCAATGCGACTCGGAAAACCTCTCCAATGGAACCCGGAAACCGAGCAGTTCGACGACGCACAGGCCAATCAATGGCTCAGCCGAGAGATGCGTTCGCCCTGGAGTCTTACGTAATACCAATCCCAGAAACGCAGAGAACCACGGCTAATGCCTCTTGTCTTTACCCACTTCTTGACAGTTACGCGAGCAAAAAAGCCAATCAAGACTCGTACTCGTGCTCGTGCTTGTGCTCGGGTCCCGGAGCACGTCGATTACGATTACGACACCATTTCATTGAGTACGAGCAAGATTGCGGAAGAAATGTGGGTAAAGTCATGGCTCATGCCTAATGGCACTTACTTTGGTAGCGTAACGGCGCAAGCTGTACGGCCGCAGCCACAACTTCGCTGTGAATTGCCGGGCGGCGCGTGCCGAACTGCTGCCATTGGCCTCGCTTCCTGTGACAAAGTAAGTGCCATTGGGCTAAGGCCAAAGCGGCGAAGGGTTTTTGGATAGGTTCTGAATCAGGTACTTCCCAGGCAGTTTTGACAGGATGAGGATGCCCTGATGCGTATTGCCTTTACAGGTGGGTCTGGAAAAGCCGGGAGGCACGTGGTGGCGCATCTTGTCGCCCAAGGTCACCGCGTTCTGAATCTGGATCTCGTACCATCGCATATTGCAGGTGCATTTGATTTGGTCACGGATCTTACGGATGCCGGGCAAGTCTTTTCTGCGCTCAGCGGAATCGCGGGCTTTGACGAACTGGAGAAGGATTGGGGCACGGCCAGTTTTGATGCTGTCATACACTTTGCAGCCATTGCTCGGATTCAGATTACGGCGGACACGGAGTGTTTTCGTATCAACACAGCCTCAACCTACAATGTGCTGGAGGCGGCAACAAAGCTGAGGATCCCCAAGATATTGGTTGCTTCCTCGGAAACGACCTACGGCGTCTGTTTCGCGCATGGCGAAGTCAAGCCGGAGTATATTCCAGTCGATGAGGAGCACCCGACCAAACCGCACGACTCGTATGCTATGTCAAAGGTCTGCAATGAGCTTTGTGCCCAAGCCTTCCAGGCTCGAACCGGTGCGGATATTTACGCGTTGAGAATCAACAACGTGATAGAACCGCAAGAGTATGCGGAACTCGTCCCGCAATGGAAGTCGGACCCGGCCTGCCGACGTCGCAACATCTTTGCCTACATCGACACCCGCGATTTAAGTGACTTCATCGATCGGGCGCTGGCCGTGGATGGTCTCGGCTACCAGGTTTTCAACGTCGCCAATGCGGATGCTTCGGTCGAGATGCCAAGCCCTGAAGTTATTGCCAGTTTTTACATGGATGTCGAACAGCGACGGGAGCTGGGCGCGTCTGAGACCTTTTACGCGATCGACAAGGCTCGACGGCTACTTGGATTCTCCCCCGGCTCTCGCTGGCGTTAGGGCTCTGTTTCCATTGCGAATTAGGTAGCGCTCACAGCAGGTTTAGACTGTCCAAGTGCTGGACTTGTTCCAAAACCGCACACCGGCAAAACCCTCCGAGTTGTCGATAAGTTAAACATCGACTTCGGCTAAGGTTTCACACCCATTTGGGGATGGTCGTGAGTATTGCGAAAGGTGTATTTTGAGAGACGCTCGCTAGCCCGGACTATTCACGTAGGCCGTCAACAAGGTCGCAAGTGGGGCTGCGGATAGGGAGTTTAGGCGAGCGATAGATGAACCCGTAGCTACGCTCGCCAGAGCGTGGTCGGCATTGCCCACCGTCTGGCGACATCGCTAACCGTCTGGCGACATAGACCACCGTCTGGCGACGGTGGCTACGAAGCTTGAAGTTCGCTGGATAATCCGGGCCAGGTAAGCTTGCTTTTTCGCAAGCAAGGAAGATTGCTTTTTAGCAAGCTTGGTTGAAACTCCGAAGCAAGCACTTGTTTTGCGTACAGACCTGGCTACACTTCACAAAGCGTTCAACTCAACGAGTCATTCTCGGCATTCTGCCGGTTACTGAATACGCCATAGCCTCCCTGGGATATCAGCTGTGCTGATAGGGAATGGGCTGCGTGTTCACAGTTCCCTGCAAGAGCTTCGTTAGATACGGCTGCGCTCTGCTATCTCTCGCGAACGATTTGAATCGCTGTTTTGCTTTCCGTCTTGTGGTTGCTTCGGAATTTTCCCGTATTGATGTAGGTATGAGGTGGTGTATGCGGCAGGGTAGGGTTTCGCGTGGTTTCACGCTGGTTGAATTGCTGGTGGTAATTGCCATCATTGGAATCTTGGTTGGACTTTTGTTGCCGGCGGTGCAGGCTGCCCGCGAAGCTGCTCGGCGCATGCAATGCAGCAACAACGTCAAGCAAATGGCTTTGTCGATGTTTAACTACGAGTCGGCACACAAACGATTTCCGGCTCGCCGCTACGGCACGACCGGGACGAACGGATCGGCGAACGCCCCCAATACCGGGGCTTATGCGACCAATCGCAATCACAACAGCGGTCGCATTAGTGCGTTTGTGGCGCTTCTGCCCTTCCTGGAGCAGGGGAACCAGTTCCAGCAGATTCAGGGGGGCGATGCGAATAATGCTCCCGGTGGGCCACGGGGAGATATTGGCTGGGTTGTGTGGAACGTGCCTCCGTCAACTTATCGTTGTCCCTCGGACTCCGGACAGCAAGCCAACAATCGTCACGTCAGCTATGCTCTCTGCGGCGGTGATAGTCCTGGAGCGGCCAATCTGCAGTTGAACAACCATGACACGCGAGGCATCTTCGCGGGTCGCATGATTTGGCGGAAAATCGGCGAACTGACCGACGGGACCAGCAATACGATCGGAATCAGCGAAATTCAGGCCAACGCCGGTGCGAACTTGTCCAATGTGGGATTTCCGGTCAGCAGCAATGGAGTGCGTATTCATCAGGCCTATGCTATTCTGCCCGGAGTTGGGGCTTCTCCCATTCTTTGCCGGGGAACTGCGATCAATGGGTTCTATGTGGGTGGACTGAATGTGCACTTTCGTCGAGGAATCAATTGGACGGATGCTCCTTTTGCCTTGCGAAGCTTCAACACCGTGGCCGGTCCGAATTCCCCCGCCTGCGCGGACCTGGGTAACTTCGGCGACCAGAATTCTGGCGTGTTCCCACCCAACAGTGGTCACACCGGTGGCGTGAACGCTGGCTTTTGCGATGGCTCCGTTCGCTTTATCAGCGACGGCATTGACACGGGAGATCAATCGGTCTTCCAAGGTAACACCGGGCCTTCGATCTATGGCGTCTGGGGTGCATTGGGATCGATTAGCGGCGGCGAAGTCAATCAACTGACGGAGTAACGCCATCTTTGTAGCGAAGATGGATCCTTATGATCTAGTTTGGCCGAGCTTGATCCGTGGTATTGTCATGGATTGAGCTTGGCCGTTCGTAAGCCGTCGATCGATTACCTCTCCGAGAAGAATATGAAAAATATAGTTGTTTTGGGCTTTTTGTTTTTCACCCTTGTGGGAATCGTCGGTTGTGGTTCAGGCGACGGCAATCCGCCGACGTATCCTGTGACCGGTACTGTGACGTATCAGGGCAAGCCGGTAGAGGGTGCTGACATTGTGTTTGTTCCCAGCACCCCTGAGGCACTGGCGGCTTTCGCCAAGTCGGATGCCGACGGGAAATTTGCGATGCGCACCTTTGAGCCTGGCGATGGCGTCGTCGCTGGATCTTACAAGGTGAAAGTTGTGAAACTCGAGCCAGGTGACGTGGAGGAGACTCCCGTGTTCGAGTCCAGCGAGGAGGAGGCTGAATTCTACGTGGAGGGTGACCCGGTGACCCCACCCAAGAACTTGCTTCCACGTAAATACGCCGATCACAATGCCTCGGGTCTGACAGTAACCGTCGCCGCTGAGCCGTTGACTTTTGATATCGAGCTATGAGTTAGACCAGCACCTTTCTTGCCATCAAGGTGGGTTGATTTCGACCCGCCGCGGATCCTATTTGGGACTGCCGGCTGCGATCCTTTTTCATGGTCGCAATCCGGCTCTCTTCAAAGTTAGAACCCCAAAAAACCTGGCTTGGGCTTTTTGAACGTTGCGCTAAATCGTGAGCAGGTGCAAATTTGTCATGCGAACGATTGGTCAACCGCACTCTCCACTTCGGCTCGTTGTACCGCACAAGTTTTTGTTTTGCAGTCAGTTGAGACGCGTGAGCAAGAGTGCATCGACTGGACTTTTGTTTTCCCCAGCATAGGATTGCGGCGGGCAAACGGTGTTGGTGCGTCGCCTCAATCGTTTGGAACATAAGAGAACAGAGGAAACAGAGCAGCCCGCCTCTGCTTCCTCCGTCTGTTCCG
>JANSWS010000640.1 GCA_024743355.1 bacterium | reverse complement strand
CTGGTTCAGACAGGCTTCAACAATTGGGCTACCCTCCACGTCAAGCTCGACTCCGATCATCAGACCGGCTTGACGAATTTCGCGAATGTGAGGGCATTGCTCGGACAAGTGGGCCAGATGTTCAGCGAAACGATGCGCCGCGTTCTGGGAGTGCGATAGTAAGTCCTGCTCTTCAATGGTTTCCAGCATCGCGATGCCGGCGGCCGCGGCGATCGGATTACCGCCGAAGGTGCTGGCATGGGTGCCGGGTTGCAGGCTTTTTGCGACTTCAGGCTTGGCCAACATAGCCCCGCCGGCGATGCCGCCACAAAGCGACTTTGCCAGGGTGATGATGTCCGGCTCAACGTCAAAATACTGATAGCCAAACCACTTGCCGGTGCGCCCGCAACCCGTTTGTACTTCGTCAAAGACCAACAGCAGGCCGTGCTGATCCGCCAGTTCTCGGAGTCCTGTTAGGAATTCGGCACTGGGCACTCGCACACCGCCTTCGCCCTGAATGGGTTCAATCATGATGGCCGCCGTCGCGTCGTCGATGCGCTTCTCTACCGCCTCCAAGTCTCCGAAAGGTGCATAGCTGAAGCCAGCCAGCATGGGGCCCATTCCCTCGTGGTATTTGGGCTGGGCGGTCGCCGCCAGCGATCCCATCGTACGGCCGTGAAAACCACCTTGAAAAGTAATGATGCGGTAGCGCTCGGGGGACTGGTGCAGTCGGACTAACTTGATCGCCGCTTCGTTGGCTTCGGTACCGCTATTGCAGAAAAACGCTTGACCACCGAAGGAACGCTCGGAGAGCATTTTGGCCCATACGCCTTGAGCGGCCATATGCCAGGTATTGGGGACATGGATTAGCTTTGCCACTTGGGCTTGAACCGCCTGCACCACTTTGGCAGGGCAGTGTCCTAGCAAATTGCAGCCCCAACCGGGAAAGAAGTCCAGATATTCGCGGCCTTCGCTGTCCCATACCAGCGAGCCCTCGCCCCGCACCAGGCTGACAGGATATCGCCGATAGTTGCCAATCACATACTGCTCAAACAGCTCGATGGTTTCTGCTGATGACAACGTTTCTAGTGATGACATAACTGGAGTCCTTGACGACCAAATTGTCTGCCGTGTCGGTGCACGGGGGAAACTGAAAACCGTGTTAGCACGCAATAAAGATCAAGCTAAGCCATTGCTCGTGCAAGATCGATGCAGCCATCGCAACCCAGGCTACAGCGTATGCTCGATCGCGTCTGGCTGTGACGCCTGCTACAAGGCAGGCACGGCCGACGACTGAGTCAACTCTGTGCCCACTCCACTCGTCGTATAGATTTCAAGCAACAAGGAGTGCCGGAGTTTTCCGTCGATGATGTGAACCTTGCGGACACCTCGCTGAAGGGTTGATAGACAGGCTTCGATCTTGGGTATCATACCGGCTTCAATGATTCCATCTGCGATCAATTGCCGAGCTTCCTCAGCGTTCAGCGAATGGATGATTGTTTCCGGGTCGTCTTTGTCGCGACGAACCCCGTTAACGTCGCTCAGGAAAACGAGCTTCTCGGCTCCCAGCGCCTCGGCTACGGCCATCGCGGCCGTATCGGCATTGACGTTGTATTTCTGACCGTTTTCGTCGATGCACATCGATGGGATCACCGGCACTTGATTGGCGTGCGTGACGCTCTCGATCAGTACGCGATCTACATGGGTCACTTGGCCGACGTAACCCAAATCGACTTGGTTACCGTCTTCGTCCATCAACAGCTTCTCACCTGTAAGGACATTGGTATTGTCCGCAAAGTTCAGGTTAAAAGCGCGACCGCCAAGTCGTTCAATTTCATTCGTCAGATAGTGCGTAATCTCTCCCGCCAGTACACGCTCTACAATGTCCAACGTGGCAGCATCGGTCACACGTCGGCCACGGACCCATGTCGGCGAAATATTGGCTTCCTGCATGGCGCGGTTGATGCGGCTCCCGCCACCGTGGACGATAACCGGCTTCATACCGACCGTTTCCATAAAGATAACGTCCAGCAATAAGTGGTGCAGAGCTTGCGTGTCGTCCAAAAGGCTGCCGCCAAGTTTGATCACGGTCGTTTTACCGCGAAAACGACGGATCCATCCCATGGCCTCTATTAAAGTATCTGCCTTTGAGATTGCGTCTTGCACGTATTGCTCCGACGTACCTGGATTTACCCTGGAATTTTGGAAAACGAGCCATCCTACTCCAAATGCTCAAGGGGCGTCAATTCCTGGATATTGCTGATCGGCGGGCCTTTTACAGGGTCAGCTGCCCGATCGGTTCCGTGAATGGATTTCGGCTGGGCCAACATGAGGGCGGGCGGAGCGACCGAGTCGAAAATGCCTGTTGACCTGCCAGAATTGCCGCCAGCCCGACGGGGAAAGGCCCAGATCTTTGCGATTGGCTCCAATCCGCGGTCTGGAATTTGCCGCTAAGACAAATGCTGGCCACCGAAGGCTCGTGGCAGAAGCTCCGAAATCGTACACACTCGCCAGCTAAGCGTCTTACTATCCAACAATAAGATGGTGACTTGTTCGCCGAACTCGCTGATGACCTGCCGACAAGCGCCGCAGGGCGTGACGCCACCGTTGCTGGCGACCGCCATTTGCACAATTCGCTGATCTCCGGCCGAGATCATGGCCGCAATTGCATTCCTTTCCGCGCACATGCTGAGTCCATAGGAAGCATTCTCCACATTGCAGCCAATATGTAGTTTACCCATCGAGTCCATCAGTGCGGCACCCACCTGAAAATGGCTGTAAGGAGCATAGGCCCGCTGCTGAACCAGAATTGCTGCGTCCACCAACAACTGCCAGTCAACG
>JANSWS010000457.1 GCA_024743355.1 bacterium | reverse complement strand
GCTTGCTGCCACTTGCCGCCTGCATCCAGCTTCGGGGGAATGTATGATGCTCAACTGGAAGCAAACCGGACTGCGTTTTCAGATGGGGGAGATTTCGTGTCACGAATTGTGTTCTTGTTATGGTTGGTGATCACGACGGGTCCGGGAAGTTTCGTGCCTGGGCAAGATCAGAGCCCACAGAAATCCACCACCAATATTCCACCTGCGGAATATCCGCAGGTGGATGCTCAGCGGCGGGTAACCTTTCGCTTGCGTGCTCCGCAGGCGAAAGAGGTGCAGTTAATGCCGGGCGGCAAAGATAATGGACTTGGGCGTGGACCCATTTCGATGGAGAGGGCCCAGGATGGAACTTGGAGCGTGACTACCGAGCCCGCTGTCCCAGGCTTTCATTATTACTGGTTTCTTGTGGACGGAGTCGAAGTAAATGACCCAGGCACTTACACCTTCTACGGATGGAATAAGGAGTGCAGCGGTGTCGAGGTTCCCCATCCGGATGACGATTTTTACGAAATCAAACAAGTCGCTCACGGCGCGGTGCGCAGTCACTGGTATCACTCTGCGGTTACCAACCAGTGGCGAAGAGCCGTCGTTTATTCGCCACCGGGCTATGATCAAGGCGATCTCCGTTATCCGGTACTTTATCTGCAGCATGGTGCCGGAGAGAACGAAACGGGTTGGACCAAGCAGGGGCGAGCCAACTTCATCTTGGATAATCTGATAGCCGCAGGTAAATGCCGACCCATGATCGTGGTGATGGAAAACGGGATGGTGGCCTCCAGAGCAAATTCCGTCGCAGAGAATCAGCAAGGTCGAAACAATGCGGCCTTCGGCGAAATGCTGATTGAGGATCTTTTGCCAGAAGTGGATCGCGCGTATCGAACCTTGGCCGACCGGGAGCACCGAGCCATTGCGGGCTTATCGATGGGCGCGGGGCAAGCACTTGAGATTGGATTGCATGCTGGCGACCAGTTCGGCTATGTCGGCGCTTTTAGCGGTGTGCGGCAGCTGAACGATCCCCAAGAGCTGGACGTCAACCTGAAACTCTTGTGGGCTGGTTGGGGGAGTGCGGAGGACGAACGATTCAGTCGTGCCCAGCACATCATCGATGCCGCACAAGAGCGAGGCATTCGAGCCGTCTCGCACGTTGTCTCAGGGACGTCTCATGAATGGCAAACCTGGAGGTATTGTCTGCATGAATTTGCGCCGCTGTTATTTGCCGAATAGATTCCCCTGCGGATCGTACTCCATCTGCCTGCGATCCTCCGGATTGGCGGCATTGTTTCGCGCTCCAGAGATCCTGGTTGCGAGATGTCGTTTTTACTCTCTTTTGCTGAACCGATGTCGAAGTGACACGTTCGGCATTTGGGGAGTAGCGGGCTAATCTTTGGGTCTTGGTCGTAACTCCTTTCTCCGGAACGATTTGTGATTTCGGTTAGCTCGAGTCCAGTTCTGGCACTGAATATGCGAATTCGAGGGGTGCCAACTGGCATTCGTCTGCTTGAAGCAGTTCCACGCTCGTTCAGGGAGTTGACTACATGCGTTCCATCCGATCATCCGTGACTCTACTTTTGACCGTCCTGTCCATTGGCTTCGCCTGGAATCCCGAGGCTCACGCGAATCCCTTGCGTGACGCCAGTTCGGAATACAAGCACGCCGTCAAGCAATTTGAGATTGCCATTTATCGCCGCGGCTTTGATCGTCCAGCAAAGGAACTGATCCAAGAATTGGAGGAGGCGGCCATTCGCATGCGCTCAGCCTCTTTTCATCCTCAGCGGCTGGATCGTCTGGAGTGCGCCTGGCGCGAGGTTCAATATCTTCATCCTCGCGTGGAAGTTGGGATCTTTGGTGCCTCGACGATTGGCAGACGCTGTCCCGATATCGAACTGGAACAGTGCTGGGAGCGGGTCAATTGCGCATTTGCTGACTTGGCCCAGGCAGTCGCCTATGTTTGTGGGCCGCCGGCACCCCTGCCACCGGGGACTGGTTTTCCGTTGGAATCGAGTTATCCCCACGCGGTCGCGCCTTTTTCGGGAACGCGATACGGCTCCCCCTTGCAACAGCCCTCAGTTCCGTTGTCAACCTGGAGCTCGCCCCGATCGGAGTTCCCTGGTCAGTTCTTCTTGGGCAAAGATGAACAAGCTTACTCATCGCGGCTCATGGTAGAAGAATCTTCGCTTCGCTCCCCTAGGTCCCGCGATAATGAATTCGATAGCCGCCGCGACGTGAACATTGACCGCAATGAGCTGCGTGCGATGCTGATGCAGACCATGTTACAGCGGATGGTTGGTGGTTTTGATCGCTAAGTGTGCAGCTGGTCGGGCCTGTTGCACGCGGAAAGTACGTCCCGTTTGCCGAACGGGATCGTGCTAGCGTCGCTGGACTGTGCCTGGTCGCGTGGTGCAAGCGTCAACGCGCGGCTCGCTTGGCTTCGAAAAAGCGAACCCGCTGAGTTCTCTTGCGCCAACGACCCACTTGGCCACTTCCGCCATCACCAGGATCCACACGGCAAGTGGTACCCACTTAAGCCAGTGCGCAGCATGGATCGGGTCTGTTGGGCACGGAAAGTACGTCCCGTTTGCCGAACGGGATCGTCATAGTGTCGATGCACTTTGCCTGACCGTGTGGAGTAAGTGTCACGCCACGCACCGCGATCTGGAAATTCAGCCTTCCGCGAATTCAACGCTCGCATCTGTTGATTGAAGGGTGTTAGGATGAGGAAAAATGACAGCCCAACAATCCCTGCTAGGTGCGAGTTATGTGGGATTTCATTGCCAAGATTTTCGACACTACCGGCTTTCCCGAGCGTTGGCAATGCGGCCTGGCATGGCAGCAGTCTCCAGGAGTTGGGTGGCTGCACATCATTTCGGATGTCGCCACCTTTGCCGCCTACTATGCGGTTCCAATTGTCGTTCTGTACTACGTGAAAAGAAGTAAGAAAGTCAAGTTTCCACTGATCTTTTACGTCTTTCTAGGACTGATCTTCTTTTCCTGCGGGACCGTGCATTTGGTCGAAGCGGGGATCTTCTACTGGCCGGTCTATCGATTGTCGGGAGTTTTAAAGCTACTGACGGCAACATTCTCTTGCATCGGAGTAGTGATCCTCACTCGGGTTTTGCCCGCCGCCCTGGAACTCAAGTCGGGCAAAGAGTATCAGCATGCGGTAGACGAACGTCTCAAGGCAGAGAAGTCACTGGAGCACGAGCGATTTCTTCTGCACACCTTGTTGGACTATCTTCCAGACGCCATCTATTTCAAAGACCGTCAAGGCAAGTTTACCCGCGTTAGCCGGTCGCTTGCCAAGCACTTGGGGACAACTACCGAGGAGGTCGTTGGCAAGACGGATCGCGATTTCTTCGATGCCAGTTACGCCGCCGAAGCTCAGGCCGACGAAGAAGCTTTGATGCGCACCGGTAAGCCACTGATTGGCAAAGAGGAACAACCAGGCTGGTCGGGAAGTGAGGTTACCTGGGTTTCCACAACCAAGGTGCCTTTGCCGGATAATGCGGGTAACATCATCGGGACATTCGGAGTTTCCCATGACATCTCGGCCCAGAAGGCCGTTGAAACCAATTTTCGCAGCGTCATTGATGCTGCCCCCAATCCGCTGGTGGTGGTGAATCGTGAGGGTAAGATCGAGTTGGTCAATTCGGCTACCAGCTCTGTCTTCGGCTATGCCCAGTCCGAGTTGATTGGACAGTCGATAGAAATACTGGTTCCGGAACGGCTTCGCGAATCGCATCAAGAACTCCGCAAGACATACCAACGCCAGCCTGAAGCCAGACCCATGGGTGGCGACCGTCAACTCGCGGGACGCCGCAAGGATGGCAGTGAGTTCCCGCTGGAAATAGGGCTCAATCCAGTTCGCTTGAATGATCGAACGGCCGTCCTGGCCAGTGTCATTGACATCACCGCTCGAAAACAAACTCAAGACGCATTAGTAGCAGCCAAACAAGCAGCCGAATCTGCCAACCAGGCCAAGAGCGACTTTCTGGCCAACATGTCGCACGAAATTCGAACTCCGATGAATGCCATCATCGGTATGACCGAGATGGTTCTCAGCGACGATCTCAATTCCGACCATCGCGGATACCTGACCACCGTCTTGGAGTCAGCCGAATCGCTACTGGCGATTATCAATGAAATCCTCGACTTCAGTAAAATCGAAGCGGGTCACCTGCATTTGGAAAACGTGGAATTTGATCTTCGGGATGAGATCTCCGACGCGTTGAGAACACTCAGCTCACGAGCCTTTCGCAAGGGATTGGAATTGGCCTGTAACGTAGCGCCCGATGTTCCGAATCGATGTTGGGGAGACCCCATCCGCATTCGGCAAATCATCATCAATCTTGTTGGCAATGCGATCAAGTTCACCGAATCCGGGGAAATCGTGGTGGACGTATCCCAGCAAGGCGATTCGGGCACGGAGCGCGTGTTTCAAGTCTCGGTGCGCGATACGGGCGTGGGCATACCGGAAGATCGCTTAGGCACGATCTTTTCCGCCTTCGCTCAGGCGGATGGCTCAACGACGCGAAGGTTTGGCGGAACCGGTCTGGGGCTCACCATTTCCTCACGGCTGGTGGAAGCCATGCATGGCAAGATTTGGGTCGAGAGCCAGGTGGGCCAAGGAAGCACTTTCAGTTTTACCATTCAGCTCCGCGTGAGCGAAAATGCCGCTCCGGCGGCGTTGGACCTGCAGTCCCTCGAGAATTGCTCCGTGTTGGTTGTCGATGACAACGCAACCAATCGCAAGATCCTGCAGGCCATGCTGCAAAGTTGGAAGATGAAGGTGTACGTGGTGGACGGTGGTCAGTCTGCTCTGGCGGAGCTGGAACGCCTGGCACAATCGGGGAACCCGCCGCTGCTGGTGCTCACAGACGTTCAGATGCCCGGTATGGACGGCTTTATGCTGGCGGCGAAGATACGCGCCCACCCAAGGCTGCAAGAAACAAGAATTGTTCTGCTTTCTTCGGGTGTTCGTGCCAGCGATACCGCAGACAGAGAGCGTCTGGGGATCCGTGCGCAATTGATGAAACCCATCAAACGCTCCGAACTCTTAGATGTCATCTTGCTCTCCCTGGGTGGCATGCGTTCGGTCCAAGCAACGTCGCAGGCGGGTGAGGCCAAACTGCCCGAACTCGACTCCTTGAAGATCTTGTTGGTGGAAGACGGCAAGGCCAACCAAATGCTGGCCTTGGGATTGCTGGAAAGGTGGGGGCATCAGGTCAAGCTGGCCGAAAACGGGCGGGAGGCAGTCGAAAGTTGGCAGTCCGAAGAGTTTGATCTTATCCTGATGGACCTGCAGATGCCCGAGATGGACGGTTTTGAAGCCACTCGGCAAATTCGCTCCCTGGAACACGGCAGCGGTCGCCACATACCCATCGTTGCCATGACGGCTCACGCTATGAAAGGTGACGAAGAAAGATGTTTGCAGGCGGGCATGGACGGCTATGTCCCCAAGCCGATTCGCCAAAAGGACCTTCACGAAGCGTTATCAAAGTTCTTAAGCACAGGTGTAAAGATGGCCACACAAGAAACTCGGAGTCCGTCGGATGAGATCGGTTGTGTCGATTGGGGCTTGGTGCTTGAGACCGTTGGTGGAGACGAGGGGTTCTTGAAGAGTATCATTCAAGCCTGTTTGGAAGAGACGCCGCAATTGGTTCAGCAACTAGCAAGATCCTTGGATGAAGGTGATGCCAAGGAGTCACGGCGTTTGGCACACACGATCAAAGCAGCCGGTCGGACTTTCGGTGTTACCCGCCTTACAGAGCATGCCGAGCACATAGAGCTGGCTGCCGAATCGGGCGATCTAGAAGCCTCGCGGCAACACTTTCCAGGCCTCGAGCAGATGGTGAAGCAGATGGCCATCGAGTTGCAACAACGTCTGGACAAGTAGACGGCCGATGGGATCATGGCTGATAGGTTCACGGATGGATGATGCATGTCAGAAAACACCAAGGCT
>JANSWS010000011.1 GCA_024743355.1 bacterium | reverse complement strand
TCAAAACATCGTGAAGTTCGAGTAATTGCTCTCGGTCCTCTTGGGATAAGTTCGACGATGCATCCTCGGATGCACCCGACGACCCCTGCAAGGCCATGCGACGAAGCGACAGCAAGGTTTGATACTGGCTGTTGGGCAGTAGAACAGATTGACTCACTTGTAAGGGAATCCCGTAGAGTGGATCCCAACGCGAGCGCTCGACCATGGCAGCATGCTGCGGTTGGCCAATTGAGGATGACGTAATCGATGTGCTTATGAAGTTCTGGATGGCGCTCGTCGACCGATCGGCGTGACCAATTCGGTAGGAAACGGCGTTGTCTCGAACCGCTACTGGCTGTCCCAGTTCGAGCTGCCCGTCGTTGGACGCAACCAAATCAATGTGTCGCGGCCAGAACGCGGGCAATCCACAGGCAAGAATAAACAACAGCAATCCGCAGACCGCGGCCAGGCAAACAAGCAGCATACTGGCGGTGAGCCAAACCATGGCCTCACTGGTCGAGGCGGTAGCTGATTGCCTTGCAGTGCGATCTGCTGCGCTGTGTTTTCGAATCATAGTCGGCTGGAACTCCGATGGATTCGATTGCGTATCAGCTCAGCCGCGGTATTGGCGATGAGCGTAATAGCGAATAGACAAATGGCCGCCAGAAAAAGAGTGCGATAATGCGTACTGCCCTTGATAGCTTGCGGCAGCTCTGTGGCCAGTGTGGCTGTCAACGCGCGCAGTCCGCTGAAGGGATTCCATTCCATGATGGGAGTATTCCCTCCAACCATCAGCACAACCATGGTTTCACCTGCGGCTCTGGCAAACCCGAGCATAACAGCACTTAAGAGTCCACTCGCTGCCGCCGGTATTACGATTCGCAAGGTGGTCTGCCAGCGACTCGCTCCGCAAGCCAGCGATGCGTTCCTTTGTTGGGCTGGCACAGAGTGTAAGGCGTCGTCTGCCAGTGTGAAAATTACAGGAATGATGCCAAAGCCCAACGCCGCCCCCACCAACAAGGCGTTTGGATTCTGGTAGTTGAGAAATAAGAACAATCGAGGATCCCAACCACCCCAGGTCAACATCTGTCCAGCCAACCAAGACAGCAGAAATATCCCGAGAGCAACGTAGATGGGAGGCAGCACGCTGTAAACCGCTGCCCGAGGCTTCTTGCCTTGCCATGGAAGCACTTCGGCCAACAAGGCTTGCAGAAACTTGGCCAAATAGATGCACACGGGAGTACACACCGGTGCTAGGAGCAAGATCCATCCACCCACTGCCGTGCCCTGGCCGGTGGTGATCCAATTCGCGAAGTCTCCGGTGAAGAAGATTTTCTCAAAGGCAGAGCCGGCATGGAATGAGAGCCATAACGCAAGCGGAAAAAGGATGAGCATCCAGGGCAGTCGTTTGGCACCGCGAGCAGGTGTCTGCGGGTCGGACTGAAAAGCTCGCCACAAGCGGCCACCGCACAAAAAACACAAAGGAAGCAGGAACACTGCCGCCAAACAAGGCATCAAGAGCTGATCCGTGAGCGGCGCGATGATCACTGCCGCGATATAGCCTAATACGACGCCAGGAATCGTAGCCATCAACTCGATCATCGGTTTGACGTAAGAACGGATCTTCGAGCTGAGAAATTCGCTGGTATAAATGGCCGCCAACAGCGCTATGGGAAGACTGATGAGCATCGCAAAGGTTGCGGCTTTAAGGGTGCCGAACAGCAACGGGATAAGGCTCAATTTGAGTTCCGAGTTTTCGCTAGCGGCGGTCGATTGCCAGATGTATTTTGGGCGATCGTGGCCCTGATACCAAACTTGTCCAAAATATGTCCGCCATGAAGATTCCGGATGCTCCGCGTCAAGGCTGCAAAACGCCAGCTCTCTCCCATTGCAGGCGAAAATGGCTGAGCTCAGTGGGCTAAGGGCTAAAGCCTTGGGCTCTCCCGCTTCTACTTCGGTTGTCCAGGCCGCGGTCATACCGATCAGCCGGTCCGTGGTGAGGTAGACGATGCCCACGCGCGACTGAGCGTCCGCCACCGCGGCGACCTGCGTGCGTTGGCTGCTTATTAGAGCTTGCAGCGGAGCCTGACTGATCTGCATGTCATGACTCAAGCTCAGCTCGAATCCATCCTGAGTCACCGTCGTATCGGGACCTGCAATGGAATCAACATTGTTGATGGTCCAGCCCTGAAGCCGGCCATCACTGGTGCCGCACATCAGCACCTGTCTGCCTAGAAGAGGTGCAGCGGAAGTGACTGAAGAGTCGCCGAAGGTCGTGGATTGCGATTCCCGGATTTTGAAGCCGTCAGAAAAATCGGAATAGCGGTCCAGGGTACCATTGGGCCACAGAACCAGCGCGTGTTGATTACCGCTAGCCAACATGATGCGTAATGGGCGATGATCCGCGGCTCGAGAGCGGATGTCAATCGATTCGGTTTCCAGTTGGATCTGGTTCGTGGCGTCAAACAAAGTAGCCGACCGCTGCAGTTCGCCGCGAACTAGCTGAGCGGTTGATTCTCCGGCGGCAACAGCCAAAACCTGCGCTTGGCTGTTGCTGCCGAAGGCATTGAGTGACTCGGCTTCCACGTAGTCAATCGCAGTTAGTCGAGAATCAGCGAGTTGCATCCGTGAGGACCAGACGATGGGAGCTAACTGCACGCGTCGAATACTTTCGTCATCAAGCCACTCAAAAACCGATTCGTTAAATCGTTGTATTGGATTCTGCCGTGATACGCGGATCTCCGCGGGAAGTTCCGCAGGCGCAAGTAGCTCTTCTTGAAATTGAATCGCGGCAGTCAAAAAGGATCCATCTTCTAAGCCCAGTGCTAAAGTTCTCTGGTCGATTGACAATGAACTGCAGCTGATTTCGGGAGACTCTGCTGGCCGGCCATAGTTGGCGACCAGAGCGCCATCCTGCAGGCTGCGAACTTCAATGCGTCCATCGGAAAGCATTCCCCAAGAAAGACTCGCCCCCGAATCGCAGCCGATATGCTGGTACGAACCATCGGTCTGGATTTGGTGCCAGTCACCTATGCGAGCAGGTCGCACAAGCGGCAAAGCGGTGAATACCAAGACCATAACCACCAGCAACAACGCTAAGATGGTCCCCACGCCGCCGACGGCGATCAGCATTCCCATGAGAGGGTCGCTGACGCGGACGCGAAATGGAGTCGTGACCGCCTCGCTTGACGCGGCTTGGCTGCCAGCTTGCGTTTGCCGCGCCGGGCCTGTCCCAGTTGGCTGCATGCTCACTGTTCGATCCCAAGTTTGCCGAGTATGGAGCTTGCCATCTCTGCTGTTAGTGGAACGTAGCCGTCCCTAACCACTTGTTCTTGTCCCTGGCGACTATAGATGTAGCGTAGAAATTCCCTTCGCGTAGGATCCAGATCTTGCCGAGGATCGTGATTCAAAATGATGTAGAGAAACCTGGATAGCGGGTATTCGCGACTGTACGCAAATTTCGTCTGGGGAGCAAAGTAAGGTCCGCCCCTCCGCGCGGAAACCGAAAGAGGCTTCACGTTGGCGGTTTGAAAACCGATACCGCTGTAGCCAATGCCTTCCGGATTAGATCCAATCGCCTGCGCGACAATCGATGAACCGCTCAACTCATTGACCCAGGGGCCATAATCACCTTGATTCAACACCATCTGCTTGAAGAATCCGTAGGTCCCAGAAGCAGCATTGCGTCCGTAGCAGACGATCGGACGCTGGTTTCCGCTGCCCGAGCCCAGTAGATCCGTCCAATGCGTGGCCCGGCGACGCGCGCCACGCAATCGGGTGCTGGAAAATATGGCATCCAATTCCTCAAAGCTGATTTTCTCAATCGGATTATTTTTGTGAACCCAGACGGCAACCATATCGATCGCAGTCGGTAGAACCAAAGGGTCGTAGCCATAGCGTGAGCGGAAATCCGCAATCTCTGTATTCTTGGGTTCGCGGCTCATCTGGCCCAGATTGGCTTGGCCCGCGATCAGGGCTGGAAAGGCGTTGCTAGATCCTTTCGAATCGATCTCCGGTCGGATCTCATCGTACATGGACTGAAAATCTTCCAGCCAAAAGGTCATCATGTTGTTCATCGTCTCGGAGCCGACGACTTGGATGTTGCCGCCCGCGATCCCGGGTACTGGTGCGTATTCTGGAAGGGCAGGGTCGACGCGAATCGTTTCGGTTTGGGCTTGGGCGTCCCTGACCGTTGGATTTACCGTGCACAGAGCCAAATTCACCAGGCCAAACAACAAGAGCTTGGGAACAAACGCGATCAAGTCTTTCAAATTTACATCTCGCAAAGACTGTACGACTTTTCTACTGCGGCACTCGAGCCGATTTGCATCGACGGAGTTTTCCTGCTACTTACACATCGTCCGACATCATAAACCACGTCGCTTATCTCGGCAGCACACGCAGATAGTTTCGCACCGTAGCCACCGTCGCCAGACGGTGGACGGTGGACGACTGGTAGTTTCGCATCGTAGCCAACGTCGCCAGACGGTGGACGGCCGGTGGATTCGTATCGCTGCCAACGTCGCCAGACGGTGGACGACGTTAACCACACTCTGGCTAGCATGGCTACGGGTGAGAATTCATCAGCCGTTCGCCCAATAGCATCGACAGCCAAGGGTGATTCTCAACCCGATGAGAAGAGGTGCATGAAACAAAAAAAGGACGAGCATCAAATGCTCGCCCCTTTGCTTGTTCAGTGGCCCATCTGCCTGGCACAGATTTGGGCCAGGCAAAATGATTTCTTAGCCGTTGGGTAAAAGAGTAGTTTCTTCGCTCTCATCCGTTTCCGGGCTGGATTCGCTACTGACTTCGCCGTAGCTCACTTCGCTTGAGTTGGCGTATTGGTCGTACTCGGACTGAATGCGGTTGGTCCAGTAGAACGCTTGTTGCAATTCAGCTGGATTGAAGAAGCGGACATTGCCGGTGTACTTCGATTCCACGCGATTCTTGAGGGCCAGTTCTTGCCAGCTCAAACCGTTGGCCAAGTGCCAAGCCGCGGCTTGGGCTGTGTTTTGAGCAATTTTGCCATAGCCGAGCATTCCACATAGTTGGACCACGCGAGGGTCGTTATTGATCTTCTCGATGGGAACGATGCGATAGGTCATGCGTGGATTGGGATCTTGCTTTCCATGTTCCAGGCACAGGCAGGGAACTTTGATCTTACGGGCTTTATCGGGTTCAACGCGGAACATGCCACCCATGCCGCCGCCCATGCCACCCATGCCGCCCATGCCACCCATGCCGCCGCCCATACCACCCATGCCGCCTCCGCCATACTGGCCGAGAATTTCTTTCTTAACATGAATGGCCCCAAAGGCTTCGGGCAGCTCAAGGTCGAGCGGCTTGTCGGTCTTGTTTTTGAACACGACAGTCGCTTGGGTCGCATCCTTGGGGTAAAAGTGGACTTCCACTTTGCCATCATTCATCGCCTGAAACATATCAAGCGATTCCACTTCAGTTGCCTCGGCGGCCGCATCCTTACCGCTGTTCGGCTTTGGCTCGACGCCCATTACAGGAGCAGCGGCGATCGCCAAGCTCAGCAAACCTACAAAATGGCGGAAAGTTCGTCTCATGATTTTCCTCATACTCTCTCACAAACCCTGTTCCGAATAACCCGCTGCACGCCAACACGAAAAGCGATCGGTGCCTCTAAAATGACCGCTTTTCCCAAGCTTAGCCCGTGCAGAAACCATATCTGCCAGGAAAGTTGAAGAATTCGTGTTTGTCATGCAAGCCGGACCTAATCCTATGGTAGTCGATTCCAACCTTAATTCCAAGCAAATTTGCAGGGTCCGGACGCGAGCGAGGTCACGATTCTGCCGCAAAGAGGGATAGTTCACATTACGGCTAAATGACCTGCAGCCAACCGGTTGCATTGGGCGGGTGGTTTGGTACCCTCTGAGTCCTCCAAGACTCCGCACTATCGCTGTTTGGAACAACTGCTGTTTGGGCCTGGAAAGAACTGCAGACCTGAGTCAAGGCCGCCAACAAAACGCTGGCCTTTTGTCGGGTTTGGTACCCCGTCTCCATGCGGGCGAAAGCTTTGGCTGGCACTGGTCCAGCCGGTCGGGCTCATGCAGGATGGCCTACGCGGCGTTGAACTCGCGGTATGTTGGCCTTGGGAAAGAGACCTTCCGTGCGGATTTTGCCGCTACTCCCGGATGTGCCGCTTGAGGTCTAGGCATTTCGAGTCCGCAGTTTGGAGATGCCGCAAATTGGGGCCGTCATGCGGTCGCCTCTGCCTTAGCGTCAGATAATTTCGACCCGGAGCACCGACCGCGTGAGCCGAACAACGGCTTGTTTTGGATGGAAGAAATCAGTTTGAACTCACAACATTTATCGCAGCTTGCAAAAGGAATTAGAACATGTCACTGATGGTTGGCGAATCACTGGTCGGCGAAGGAAACGAAATTGCCCACATCGATTTGATGATTGGGAGCAAGGATGGTCCAGTTGGTGCCGCATTCGCGAATGCGTTATCTACCCAGAGTGCTGGTCACACGAATTTGTTGGCGGTTTTGGAGCCCAATGTGGCTGTTAAACCCTCTACCGTCATGATTACCAAGGTGACTATCAAGGGCATGAAGCAAGCTGTGCAAATGTTTGGTCCCGCCCAATTCGCGGTTGCCAAGGCAGTGGCAGATCAAGTCGCGGCCGGCGTCATTCCCGCCGATCAGGCCGAAGATCTGGTCATCGTCTGCGGTGTTTTCATTCACCCCGAAGCCGAAGATAACGCCAAGATCTACCAGTACAATTACGAGGCTACCAAGGATGCCATCGCCAATGCGATGCAAGGCAAGCCATCGGCCCAGGAAATGATCGACAAGAAAGATACTGCTGCCCACCCATTCAAGGGCTTTGACTCCTAGTCTAGCCAGCTCGATATGCCATGGCTTGGAATGGGAAATACCATTCCAAGCCACGGAAATTTCAGCGCATGGAACAGGTGTTCCAGCCGGTCATCGATTCCGATTGCTTTGCTGGACGGAATGCTTCGACCGACGCGAAATGATTCTAGGCAAAGTCGCATATCACGACATGCACGCATCGCGTCGGTATTCGTGACTGCTGGATTTTGTCCGCTGTGGAAGTGGTTGAATTATGTCGCAGGCGAAAGTACTCATCCAACTCGATTCGGATCCTTTGCCGAGCACGTTTGATGCGATTGTTGCGGTCGACTCGGGTGTTGAGCATCTCTTGTCTTACGGAGACGTCTCCCCCGAAAATCTTACACCGCTGGTACATGGAGCCATGTTCACCCGCGCTCCTGACGCCCTGAAGAACACGGCAATTTTTATTGGCGGATCGGACGCACAGGCTGGAGACTCCATCGCGGCCGCGGTACGCAAACTGTTTTTCGGACCAATCTCTGTATCGGTCATGTTGGATGGTAATGGCTCAAACACGACCGCCGTGGCGGCCGTATTGAGTGCTGCCAGGCATGTTTCTCTCTCCGACTCCAAGGCATTGGTCCTTGGGGGAACGGGGCCCGTTGGCGGGCGTGTGGCCCGCTTGTTACTGCAGCAGGGGACTGCCGTGACTTTGGTCTCGCGGGATTTGACGCGAGTCGAGTCGGCCCGGGGGAAGATTCTTGCACACTTGGGACCCGATTTCGAAACGCGTTTGCTTGCGGTTGCATCCTCCGATCGACAGGGGCTTGATCGGGAAATCGCTGCCACGGACGCCATTTTCGGCTGTGGTGCGGCAGGAGTTCAGTTGCTGGATGAGCGGCAGATGCAACTGGCCGATCGTGCTCGAGTGGCTATCGACTTGAATGCCGTGCCACCCTGCGGCTTGTTCGGCATTGCGGCCACCGACAAGGCTGAAAAACGGGGCGAGCGGTTCGATTACGGAGCCATCGGGGTCGGTGGCTTGAAAATGAAGATCCATCGGGCTTCCATTCAGAAACTGTTTACCAAGAATGACCTGCTGCTGGATGCCGAGGAAATCATGCAGGTCGGTTGTCAGCTCGAGAATTGAACGCTGGAAGAGCAGGCCTTCAACGCAGCTATACTAGACAGCTATGCGGACAGCGTTGACGGCTGTCTGTCCGGGTTCCGTCTCCGGCGAACAGCCAAGTTGGCTTGAGCGTATAATCGACAAATCGATGGATTCCTAAATACAGCCGTGTCGGCTTCTGCTGACCGCTATTTCACTCAGTTCGGGTGCTTTGAGAAGATGCTAAACGTGATTCGTCCCTCCGTTCCTTTCCTGTCTTTATTCTGCCTGATGACCTTGAGCAGCCTGAGCGTCGTCGCAAGGGGGCAGGATCTCTTGTCAGAGGATGCCGCGAAGGCTCAGCAAATGCAGGCCGAGCTGCTGTCGGAAATTCGGCAGCTTACCTTTGCCGGCAAACGTGCGGGCGAGGGATATTTCTCGGCCGATGGCCAGCAACTGGTCTTCCAGAGCGAGCGAGAACCGGACAATCCCTTTTTCCAAATCTACATGATGGACCGGGAAACAGGCGATACACGACGTGTCTCTCCGGGACACGGCAAGACCACTTGTGCTTGGATTCACCCCAGCGGAGAACAAGTGCTCTATGCGTCGACGCAGTTCGATCCGGATGCATTGCAAAAACAAAAAGATGAAATTGATTTTCGGGCTTCCGGCCAGGAACGCCGTTATAGCTGGGACTACGATCCAACCTACGAGTTGGTTGTGTGGGATGCCAAAACAGGTGCCTATCAAAAGCTGACCGAAGTGGAAGGTTACGATGCGGAAGCATCCTATTCCGCGGATGGAAATTGGATTTGCTTTGCGTCCAATCGGCGGGCATACAGTGGAGAATTGTCAGACGAAGAGCAAAAGTTGTTCGAAGTCGACCCTGCTTCCGCAATGGACATCTATCTCATGCGGGCAGACGGCAGCGGACTTCGTAGATTGACCGATGCCATCGGATATGACGGAGGTCCATTCTTTTCCCCTGATGGTTCGAAGATTTGTTGGAGAAGGTTTAGTCCCGACGGTGCCACTGCGGAAATCATGACGATGGATGTCGACGGGAGCAACCCGCAGGCAATCACTCGTCTAGGAGCTATGAGTTGGGCGCCCTTTTATCATCCCAGTGGCGACTATCTGATCTTTGCTACGAATCTGCATGGCTTTGCAAATTTTGAATTGTATCTCGTGGATGCGCGCGGCGAGCGAGAGCCGGTGCGAGTCACCTATCGCGAAGGCTTTGATGGACTGCCAGTTTTCACTCCGGATGGAGCGACTCTGGTTTGGACCAGCAACGGCGGCAGTTCTCAATCGCAGTTGTACGAGGCTGAATGGAACGATGGCCGGGCTCGGGAGCTGCTCGGTCTAGAGGCCTCAGGTCAGGGCATCGATGAGGGAGCTCAGCAGGCTGCTCTGGCTGCCGAAGCCACTGCTCCGGGATTTGAGCCGCAGGATGTGGGTAGGCACGTTGATTATCTGTGCCGGCCAGAATTGGGCGGGCGAATGACCGGCACGCCGGGTGAGCAGCGGGCGACCGCCTACGTTGCCGCTTACCTGGAAAGCCTGGGGCTTGTTCCAGCCGGTTCGGATGGCAGTTTCTTCCACGACTTTGAGTTCGTGTCCAGTGTGCGGCTCGGCGAGCAAAATCGACTGGCATGCAATGGCCAAAGCTACGAAGTTAATGAGCAGTGGCGGCCCGTTTTCTTTTCTCGCGAGGGAGAAGTCGAACCGTCGGCAATTGTATGTGCCGGCTACGGCATCGTGGCTCCGGCCGAAGAAGGTCAAGAAGAGTATGACAGCTACGTCCATCTCGATGTTCAAGATAAGTGGGTACTGGTTTTCCGTCAGATGCCCCAAGATATTTCGCCGGAACGAAGGCAGCAGTTGGCCCGCTTTAGCGGTGCCCGCTACAAGGCGATGGTGGCTCGCGACCGAGGCGCACGAGGATTGATCTTCGTCAGTGGGCCCAATAGCCAGTTGCGATCAAGGGTTATGCCCTTAAGCATGGATGGAACGCTGGGCGGGACCAGTCTCAGCGTGGTGAGCGTCGCCGACGAGGTGGCGGCAGAATGGTTCACCACCGCGGGTAAGGATATCAAAGAAGTTCAGAGCCAGTTTGATAGCGGAGAGCCGCAGATGGGCTTTGAACTTGAAGGCTCGCAACTGTCGGCCTTGGTCGACGTCGAGCCCGTGACGAGCCGAGGTCGAAATGTTTTGGCTCTTCTGCAGACGGGCAGTGAACCTGCGGACGAGTTGGTTCTGGTCGGAGCCCACATCGATCACCTCGGGACCGGACAAGGCGGGGGATCGTTAGCAACGGACGACGAGGCGGGCGGTGTTCACCGCGGAGCGGACGATAATGCTTCCGGAGTCGCTTGTGTTCTGGAGATCGCTCAATACCTGGCGGATCAAGTCCGCAGTGGGAAATTGGATTCCAAGCGGGACGTGCTGATTGCGGCTTGGAGCGGCGAAGAGTTGGGGCTCCGCGGCTCGAGTGCCTTTGCGGAAGAATTCTATGACCTCTATCCGCAACGTATGAAGCATCTCATGTCCCACGCTCATGCCGGGCATGGCGCAGCGGCGCACGGTTCCTCAGCGCACGGTTCCTCAGCGCACGGTTCCTCAGCGCACGGGTCGCCTGCTCATGGCTCTCCTGCTCATAGTGAAACAGCTCATAGTGAAACAGCTCATAGTGAAACAGCTCATAGTGAAACAGCTCATGGCGATGCAGTTCATGGCGATGCAGTTCATGGCGATGCAGTTCCTGCGGGAAGATCTCCACACGCTGTCGAGGCTTTGGAAATCGAAGCGGACGCTGCCGCCGAGCAAGCAAACCTGCATGCGACAACGGATGTTGCTGTCGTTCAGGCTGGCGCCTTGCCTCTCTATCCCGCGATTGCTGCCTGCGTTAACTTGGATATGGTTGGGCGATTGCGTGAAAAACTGGTGTTGCAAGGGATTGGTTCATCGCCGGCCTGGAAGTCCATCATTGAAAGACGCAATGCCGTTGCTCGTCTGGCCCTGACGCTCCAAGACGACTGCCATTTGCCTACTGATGCGAGCACCTTCTTTCTGCATGGTGTGCCCATTCTGTCGGCATTCACCGGCTCTCACGCTGAGTATCACACGCCTCGCGATGTGCCTGAATTGCTGAACTATGAAGGCGCCGCCGATGTTGCCAAGTTAATGGCTCTGGTGACGCGCGATCTGCTGATGTCGGAAGCGGCGCCGGAATATCAAGATCAGCCTGCTCAGCCAGAAATGCGAGCTAATTTGACGGCCTATCTGGGAACGGTTCCAGATTATGCCCAGGAAGATGTCACCGGCGTCAAGTTGGGCGGAGTGACAAAGGGAGCACCCGCGGAAGTAAGCGGCGTCAAAGCCGGCGACGTGATTGTCGAGTTGGCGGGCCGTAAAATCGAAAGCATCTACGACTACACCTACGCGATTGAGGCCTTGAAAGTCGGTCAAGAAACGGAGATTAAGGTCAAACGCGGCGAGGAAACCACTCTCCTCAAGATCACTCCCGCCTCCCGGCAATAATCTGAGCAGGCGGCAACTGACTCGCGGACTGCCAGCACTGGCAAGCCGCTTACAGATCGTAATACATGCAGAACTCATAGGGATGAGGGCGAGCCCTCAAGGCGGCAATTTCCGTGTCGCGCTTGAAGGCGATCCAATTCCGCAGCAGTTCTTCGGAGAAGACCTCACCGCGTAGCAAGAAGTCGCTGTCATTTTCTAGAGCGATCAAAGCGGCTTCCAGTGTATTCGGAGTGGTCTGCGGTTGATTCGGGTTTCCCGATTCGTGTCCCTGCGCGTTGTCTTCCATGGGATCGCCTGGATCAATCTTGTTTTGAATGCCGTCGATCGCAGCCATCAGAATAGCCGCGGTAGCCAGATAGGGATTACAGCTCGGGTCGGGGCAGCGAAAATCGATGCGTTTTGACTTGGGACTTGGACTGGAAATGGGAACTCGACAGGCGGCGGTCCTTAGCTTTGGAGAATACCCGAGTTGAATAGGAGCGTATCCATTGGGCACCAGTCGCTTGTAGCTATTGGTTGTCGGATTGGTCAATGCGAGAAGAGCTGGAGCGTGCCGAAGAATACCGCCAATCGCGTGTAAGCCTGCATCGCTCAGGCCACCAAACCCGCTCCCAGCGACCAGCGGTTCGCCAGCCTTCCATAAAGAAATGTCGAAATGCAAACCGCTGGCGTGATTGCCGATGAGCGGCTTGGGCATGAAGGTAACGCTCCGCCCGTGGCGGTGAGCAACGTTTTTGACAATGTACTTGAAGTTCATCAAAGCATCTGCCAGTTCGACGATTCGCTTGGGCTGCAAGCGAATGCCCGCTTGTCCTGGGGCGGCCACGGCGTGGTGTTGCGATTCGACCTGCACACCACTGGTGACCAAGGTCTGCATCATTTCTCCACGCATCTCGACGGTGTGATCCGCAGGAGTACATGGAAAGAAACTCTCCCGAGTTCGCGGCACTGGCGTTTGCAATGGCGACAGGCTCAAGGCACCCGGGCGGCGATTCCAATTGGCTTCATCGCTATGAATTTCGTAGAAAGCGGTGCTTGGAGTCTGGTCATAGCCCACGCTGTCAAAAATAAAGAACTCGACCAACGCCCCAAACAGTGCCTCATCGGAGATCCCGGTTCCAATCAGAAAGTTCTCCGCTCGCCGCGCAATACTCCGCGAATCGAATAGGTCGTCTTCACGTGTCAGCGGATCCTGAATCGCACAATTCAACACTACCGTGGAGATGGCGCAGAATGGATCAATCCAGGCCGTGGAGGGCTGAGGGATCAACAGCATCTCCGCGGCATCCGGTTTGCCAAAACCCGACAAGTGAAGGTCGTCAAACCGAAAGCCATCCTCGAACGAGTCCTCTGTCAATTGGCTCACGGGTACCGTTTTGTGATGCATCCGCCCCTGGATGTCTGAAAACCGTAAATCAACAGCTCGGACATCACGCTCACGACAAAGCACCAGTACCTCCTGCGGTGACTCGATCGCGTATCTTCGATCCATGTTTCAGTTCCTATCTTGTCTGGCCACGGCCTCAAAAGTCTGGTTGACATGACCAGATTAACTGTCTTGGGGCAACTGTCGAGTCCGCCGACTGACTACGGGCTTGAACAGCTTGGTTAACGATATAGAAGTCAGCCACAGATTCAAAGACCAGGGAGCCATTGCTGTTTGGCCAGGAATTCTTCCGCCAGCGTAAACCTGCGTCGCTGCCGCGGTGCCAAAATGTTGTCAGCAGTCGACTTGGTGATCCGGGCATTATTGTGGCGGCGACACCCCCACGCATCTTGTGGCCAGAAAAAAGGGATAGACTGGAACAAGTCGCCATCAAGGCTCCGCTGGAGCTTGTCTTTTGGGTTGGTATTCAGTCAATTCAATGGTTGAAGCCGTGGAGCATGTTGCGAGCAGGATGGATTGAGCCAGAGAGTAGAAGTGTCGCATGACAGGAATTAAGTCCGCTCGGGTCGGTAAAGGGCGTTTCCAATGGCATGCCGGGTCATGGCTGGGGGCGGTCCTTGGAAGCGTTGGTTGGATGGTGGTGACTTCCATATTCTTGGCCATCCATGGGCAGTGGCTGCCTGCAGCGCTAGCCGCGTTGACGTTTCTGTGCGTGAGTTGTGTGGCGGCTATATTGTGGGGTCTAAGAAGTCGGGTCACTCCCTTGGCTGGTCTCATGTGCTTGTTGGGGCTGTTAGCTTTGGCCGTGCCGTCGCTTTGGTTTGCCATACTCACACTGACAAACCCCGCCACGCTGGCAGCCATGAATTGGCCCAACTCCTGGTGGGCCAATGCAATGGTTGTGTTGGTCGTTCCGGCGATCATGATTCGACTGTGGACTTTGAACGAACAGCCAGTGGCAATCCGCGAGGTGGAGGCGAAAGAGCAAAATCAAATCATGGATACCAAAGTTTCTGATGACCTCCCTTAGTGCTCACCGCTGCGACCAAACAGGGTGCGTGTCTTGTTCCCAAATTCGGCACTTGCCTGATTGATGCGTTGCACGCTGTCTTGCATGGAAAGTCCGTGACAGGAACGCGCTGCCGCAATTACCGTCTCGCATTCGTTGATATCCATCTGTACCGCCGCCCTCAAGAGTTGTTCTTCGTCTTCATGAGGAACTGCGATGAAGCCATGTTTGTCGGCGTGTATCAGCTGTCCAGGAACGACACGCGTGCCAAAAACACTGACTTCGCATCCCCATTGAACGGGAATGCTATGCGCATGTCCCACGCACATCCGTCGGGCAAGCGACTTGAACCCAGCATTGGTCATTTCGTCGACATCGCGTACGGCCCCGTCGACGATCGTGCCCACACATCCCAACGTGCGATGCACGTTGGCGTTGACTTCGCCCCAGAAGGATCCGATCACTGCAGGTTTGTCCAAGTCTTGAACGACCACGATCTTGGGACCAGGTTGAGCCGCAATATATTGGCGATAGTCCTGCCAGGCTGAAGCGTTGTTCAGCTTGTGACCACGCTTGCTCGGCTCGATGATCAGAGTGACCGCATAGCCAATCATGGGGCCCATTTGCGGCATGAAGTCACGCGTTTCTTCCAGATTGGTAACCGGGGCAGCCGCATCCAGTCTGGTGATCTGCTCCCAGCCATTGTAAATAGTGGGTGTATTCCAGCGTTTCAGTTGAAGCAATTCGCTGTGAGTGAGTCTTGCGCGCGACGCTTGCTTGCTATCCGATCCTGCTGTCTGCGATGGTGCTGTCATTGTGTATGATTCCCAGGAGATAATCGATGGTCCCTGTTGTTACCAGGAGTCTTGGTGCATGGCATAATAACAGATTCAGCGAACTGGACGGCGCTGGCTCTAGCCAGGAACAGGTGGACAGCAAGATCGCTTCTTTGTGAGAATCAAGCAAGGCAAGACAATGACAACGCAATCCTGGGTTTGGCAGGAAGGGCAAGCGAAGGTGACAACGCCGCGTGGGACGGCGACGCTGGCGATAAGTCATCCGGACGCTGGTATTGGATTCGCGTCGAGTAACACGGCGGCTTGGAGTATTCTTCAATGCTTTCCGCTGCCGCAACACTCCTTGCAGTTGGAGGAAGCCTACGTACGTGAGCAGGATTTGATCGTCCGCTTTCGTCAGTCCGAGGAGGATAAGTTCGGCTTTCAGCTCAACCACCGCTTGCTGCCAACCGACAACCAACTTCTGCTTGGGCTCGAATTGTGGGTGAGCATTCAGACCAATGAACTGGATGTCGAACCCAAAATGCGGATTCAGTGTGATGCTCCGCAGGGCACTCAGTGGGAAATCTGGAATCACGGTCAAGTGGTGGGGGATGACCAGATTGAGCAGGCCGATTCGGGGCCGGCAGCCATCTTGGGTTGGGCTTCGGATTCCACTCTGGTGTGGTTGATAGAGCATTCAGATCAAGGCAACTGTGAGCTGATTGCCGCGGGTGAAAACGCCACTGCTGAGCAGCGCGGTGTTGAGCTGTTCGGACACTTTATGGAGAAAGGAGTCATCCGCAGGGCTCGTATGCGGGCCTACCTGTGTCCCGACCGCCCCAGTCCGTCACAAATGAGAGACTGGTATCTTGAATTCGCGGCGAGTCCCCTGCCCTTAACCGCCTGAGTTTTGCGGATTGTCAGCAATTTTAGGCGAAGCCACCGGCTGCGAGGATTTTCGACGGCGTCTGGAAAATGGCAAATACCACAGCCAGCAACCCGTGAGCCATAGCCCTAGCAAGATCAGTCCATTGGGAAGAAATACCCAAAGCTTGGCAGCTTCCGAGAAATAACTCCCATCGTGCAGACTTTCAATCCAGTCGGATCTTCTGTAGGTAGATGAAAGTAGTTGGGCCGTGTTCAAGTCTAATTGCAGCTCCCAGTGATTAATGGCCTGCACCTTGACGATTCCCTTACCTGGTTGCACGTCGAGTCGGTCGATGTCATCCCAGGAAGAAATTTCCGCTTCGCGAACGGATTGCGCTTGCTCGAGGATTTGCTGCCAACTGATCGAAGGTGGCAATTCGGGATGAGCGCCCTTCTGAGTAGGCGGCTGTACCCATACCACCTGCTTCTTGACTTGCAGCAAGAGTCCAGTCACGATCACCAGCAGCATCGGAAGTGCGGCGATCAATGCACCCCAGCGATGAAGTTTGCGCGACCACCAATTCCAGTTTTTGGCCACAGTAGTTCCTCAGTTTAGAATTGCCGTCGCTTGGGTGCGTCGTTGTTCTTTGAACTGCCAAAAATCTTGCTAGGCAGACTGAAAATATCGAAGTTCATTTGAGGTAGGACAGACCCGCTGCTGTCACTCGGATCAATGGATGGTGCTTGCATTTCCAAGCTCAGCTCGCCAACCAGCGACAGGCTTTGAGTTCCTTGGGTAAGATGCATCTTGCCGCCCCGGAACCATTCGATCCAAGGAGCCGTGTAATCGGCCGGCGGCAGCGGTTGAAGGGATTCCGGATTGGCATTGGCACTTTCCCAGGCACTACTAATCCACCATCCAATTGGCTGTGAATTCTGGCTTGATACCTGGGCGAGTTGGTACTCGCCGCCGATAGGGCACTGCAATTTTACATCCAAGAGTCTTTCCGCGGTCTGCAAGCAATCGGCGGATGGAACCTTCAATTGCTGATTGACTGTATCGAGCAGCAAGGCGTTGGCGTGCGAAGACTTCCAACCTCTTTGGTACCACTGTTGATTGACCCAGTCTGACATTTGCGACTGATCGAGATTAGAGATTTTCAATCTGGCTTGAGCAAGATCCTCGGTTTCCAGGATTGCCAGTTGTGCAATCGCGTTTTCGAGAATGGAACGATCAAAGGACAGCAGGCTGAACGCCGAGTCCTGCCAACGCCATAAACCGCCGATAATTCGACTGTAACCGTTTGCGTCCGCAATCGCCAAGTTCTTTCCCAGGATGGGCAGCAACTCGACCAAGCCGGGTTTGGGCCAGGCTCCGATATATGCCGGAATGGTCTTTAAGGCTTGCAATGTTTGCAAAAGACCCTTGGATTCCTCCAGATTCGGCGGGGCCATGTCTTTGACCCCGGCGAAAAGATGATAGTCCTCGGAATCGGGTGCCAGCAGGGAGTTGCCGCGCATGCGGACCTGTAGGGATGCTAGATCGTCCTCGGGCAATTGGATAGCCGTTGGAGTGGCGGAGCCAAGTTGACGTCCTACCCAGCCGTATTTCTTCGCTTCGAAGGGTGCGATGTAGGCCTCGAAGGCGACCTTTTCGGCGTCTGCTCCCAAATCCGATTGAAATCGACGAATGCCGATGACCATCGGGTCCATTTGACGCCATTGCTGCTGGTAATACTTCGCTAGCCTGCTGTATTCGTCGTATTCCCTCTGCGTGACGCTCACCAAATCAACATCCGCAATGGGTAAGAAACTTCCTCGGGCACCTCGCAGCGAATCAATCCAACGGTCCCCACTCCGCAACGTCTGAGCACCATCGGCGCGTTCATCAAACCAGCTTGGAAGCAGCCCAGAAGCTTTCAGTTCAGAGATTTGATTACCGTCGATGCCTTCGCTGCGAGCCAGCTCAGAGGCCAATTCGGCAATTTCTAAATGGGCGATCGCTTCCAGCCTTCGCTGCAATTCGATTTGGTATTGGGGACTCACCAGCTGTTGGAAAAATTCAGGCGAGAAATACATAAAGATGTTGTATTGGTTTGCCAGCGGCATCCAGCTTCGCGTCCAGCGAAAATGGTCGGTTTCTGCCAAAGATGGTCCGCCATTGCCCACTTGCAAGAACCTCTCTACCAGTCGTTGACTGGTGGTGACCATTACGTAATCACCGTCTGTTGCGAAGAATGAGCGAATACGGTTGTCGGGCGTGCTCAGACGCAGAACAGTCTTGCCTTCGATTTCCAACTCACCCACGCTGGCATCTGGATTCTGTCGGGCGATGGCTTGGCGGTCCGCGCGAATAGCCGTAGCTAAGAGACTTGCATTTTTGGCATGAAAGATCACGCCCAAGCTCGGACCTTCCGTCATGTACAGGTCACTTCCAACCAGTGCCATGTCTTCAATCAAATTGTCGCCGAACATCTTTGCAAGTTGGGTCATTTTGGCTGCCAACATGCGTTCCATCCGCGACGACGCATCGTACGTATAGCCTCGCAGAACGACGGCCTGAGCGAAGTCTCCGCCGTATCTCTCGGCAATGTCCTGCATCCAGACAAAATTGCTGAAGGAACTAAATCGCAGATAAAAACACTCAGGAGGTACCCGGCTGGCAATGCTCTCGATTTCTACTGCCCCAACATCTTCCGGCAAATTGGTTGGAGTCCATTGTGGGGATTCTGGTGGCGGTAACTCGGCCGTGCTACGCTCCGGATTTTCTCGCAACAGGTCCTCAAGAATCTGTTCGCGCAGCGGCTCGATGCCTGCTAGCAGAGAGAGCGTTTTGAGCGGCTGTTCCAACTCACCACCTTTCGCACGGGAATCCCCATCGAGGTCTACGTCGGGTAACCCAAGGCGATTGGCCAGCATGGCCACCAGATATTTGTGAACCAACTTTGGAAAGTCGTTTTCTTCGATTGTCTCGCGGGCATGTTGCGTGTAATGCTCCCACCAACTGCGTAAGCTGATGTTGAACTGACGCTGATCGGATGCCGCCGGGGAAACAAGAATTTCTTGCTGAAGGTCACCAGCCAGTTCCAGAGTCATCGGCCCAGTTCCTCGAAAGAGAGCTGCTACATGCAGCCCAACCGGAATCGACTTCTGGTCTTTGCCGTCGTCTAAGACTTCGCGCAGCCGGTTCAAAATTCGCCCTCCCAGCCTGCCGCGTCGTCCTAGCAGGGGACGCTCATTTTCGGATTCCGCAAGGGTGGCCGTAAGAACGCGAACCACAGGAAAGCAGACTCGGTTCTGACGGTCACGGACCAAGACACGCAATTCAGCGACCGGGTCCGCGGCCCCGAGCAATTGTTCGGTCAATTCCTCGGGCAATGGAATATCGACGGACAAAACGCCAAACGGCTGCCCCTCAAGGGCTTCATAACGGGTTTCCGAGAGCCTGCCGTTGAGGCCGGCGGAACCTTGGTTATCTTGTGCCTCCAACGGTGAGGCTGATAATGTTGCCAACCAAAATAGAGCGGGAAGACCCAACCAAAATAGAACGGGAAGACAATGTGCGGCGATCGTTTGTCGTGGGGCCATGGTCGCGATTCTGGTGCTATTGAATAAGCTGCAAATGAAAGTGAATTCACCCAGGAACTTCACGCAAGCTTATTGTAGGCCGCACCCCGTAGACTCGACAGAGGCCGCGTAGCGAAGCGGTACCGTCGCAGAGTACTCGGCTCACGCGGATTCCGCTTTGTTGAAGCGATCCGTGGCCATATCTCTGTCATCGCGCAAGGCTCAGCAGCCAACAGGCTGCGACACAGGAAAGCGTCAAAGGAAAAAATCACAGACGACCTGCGAAGTCTCTGGACGCGTAGAGTCAGGGGTGGTCTCCAGTCCAGCTGCCGACTAGTTGTCTCACCCTAGGATTTGCGCGGACTCAGGCTCGATCCTCCAGACGCACGGCTTGATCGCGATGGGCAGTCCACCAAAGATCGGCGGGCGGCCCCTGTTCGTCCTCGGATTCCGTGGCATCGACCCATTCCGAGTGGTGGGCGTCGGGGTTGCGTTCGTACCACAGCCAGTCGATCTCAGGTTCTTGCTCCACAACCACGACCTTCCCGAGCTTTTTGGGCCGGGGAGCCGGAGCTGTGTGCGTGGCGATTCTGGGTGCAGGTGGCTCTTCTGGAATAGCTTCCTCCGGTGTCTCTTCGACCAGAACTTCATGCTGCACGACTTCCTCAACCGGTGGCTCAAGATCCTCGGGCTCCGGTTCTTCAATTTCGGGAACCTGTACCGCAAAGGTCGGTGTGGGGTGCTGCTGGATATGCTCCGGATAATAGATTTCAGCTTCTCCAGCTTCGCCTTGGCGTGGAAGCACGCGGACCTGTACACCGATCTCGTGAAAAATGCGCATGATGTGCTCGTGGCAGGTAAACATCACAACCTGATGTCCCAAGGCAGCAAAATCGCGAAGCACCTTGGCTGCAGACTCAGCCCGCACGGTATCAAAGTTGACCAACACGTCATCCAGCACTAGCGGGATGGTCACACCGCGGCGAGCGTAGGCCGCGGCCAAACTCAAACGCAGCGCGATGAATACGGCTTCTCGCGTGCCTCGCGAAAGCACCTCTAGGGGCAGGGCTTGGCCGCTGGAGTTATCGATTCGCAGTTGATTTTTACCGAGCGGTGTCCAGATGCGGACATATTTGCCTTCCGTCAACTGAGTCAAGAAAGCGGAGGCTTCGCGTAGCGTTTCGGGCTGGCGTTCGGCCTCATACACTTCGCACACGCGATCGAGCAAGCCCGTCGTGACGGCCAAAGTCTGCCAGTGGGCAGCGCATGCTTTCAACTGATTCTCGACACAGCACAATTCGAGCCTGGCTTCAGCCAAACGGGAGCTGGCCGCCAAGGACTTCATTTCCTGGCTCAACTCGCCTTGTCGCAGTTGCAACTGCTCGACTCGCTGCTCGGCTTGCTGGGTGCGCTGTCCGATCGCTGTCCAGCGTTGTTCGAGTTCTTCCCCTGCATGGCCTTCCAGCAGGCGGGTTACCGAGTCCAAGGGCACGACGCCTCCAACGATAGCTTGGATGCGATCTGAGAATTCGGATTGCTGAGCAAGCAGTTGCTCGTATTCGTGTTTGCGTTCCAGTTGCTCTAGCAACTGCTCTTCGCTTTCGCAGCGGTATTCGGCCAGCAGGGCGCTGTGCGCTCTTTGGATCTTTTGCAAAGATTTCTCGATTGCGGCCGCGTGTTTGGCGAGTTGCTGATCCTGTTCTTTGAGTGCCCGCTTCTTGTGTACGAATTGCTCTTGAGAGCTAATCAATTCGTTCAGCTTTGCCAGTTGGTTCAAAGCGCGATCGGCGGCCTCGATACCGGCCGGAGCTGGGCGGGCGCTGGAATTCGGCTTGTCCTCGACTGCCCGTTGGCGCTTCGCATCGACGGTGTCGGCCGAATCATAAAAATCGTCATCCACATCGGCGGACCGTCGCTGGGCTTGGTCTTCGCTGGCATTCTTGACGGCGACGGCTTGGCGGGAAAGTGCATCGATCCGCTGCACGATCGCGCCCAGTTCGGACTGCCGAGATTCCAGTTCCTCTTCCAGGCTTTGCAGTCTGCGTCGCGTCTGCAGCAAAGAGTCGTAGCCATCGGCCATCACCCGAATGCTCTTGGGCGAAAGCGATTCCGCTAAACCGAGTTGGGCCAGCATTCGCTGCCACTGGGTCTTGGCGGATCGCAGTGAATCGACAGCTTGAGCGGCGCGCTTCCGAGCGCCTTGATAGCGTTCTTGAGCGGCACGCAAATTATGTTGGATGGGCAGCAGGCTCTCCAGTTCGTGGATTTCCTGTTCCGCTTCTTTGAGTCTTGATTCCAGACTGCCGGTATAGGGGGGCAGTCGTCTTTCCAAGTCGTCTCTCTCGGCTTCCGTTTTTCGGATCTCTTTGCGAAGCGCTTCGATCTGATCTTCCACGTCGTCCAACTCGCTGACCGTGGTGCGATCCAGTGCATTGCTCCACATCAGTCCAAAGAAGAGCATGAACATCCCGCAGACGACGAACAACAGGCCATTCTGCGAATCCATGACTCCCGTGGGGTTGAAAAAGGGCAGCAGTTTGCCGAGTCCCCACAGGAACAAAAATGCTCCACCGACGAAAAGCACCCCAAGCAACAACGAACGCTCCACCGGCAAGGCTTCGTCGCATTGCAGATCAATTGCCTCTTCTTCAAGCTGCTCCCTTCGGGCGAGCTGCTTGTCGAGGGTTTCTTGGATTTGGATGCGCTTGCGCAACAGGGACAAATTCTCGCCTTGTCGCTCCAAAGCACGATTGATGTCTTCTGTGCCCTGCTCGTCCAGGGATGCTTCAAGCTCAGCCTGTAGGCGCTCGAGTTCCTGCTTTTCTGTATCTACTTGCTGCTTGGCTTGTTTCAGCCGCGTTGACCACATGCGTACTTCGCTGGCTGGCTCGGCGAGAGTTTTGATGGCTTGCCGCGATAGATCCGGAATGGCGTGCATTCGGCGATCATCGAGCAACGCTTGCTGGTCTTCTTCGGTTACGCCCAACCGCTTGGCATCTTCGACCAATTCCTGTTTGGCCTGTTCAATGGACGATTCTACGCGCTGGATGTTTTTCTTGAGCGAGTGAATCCAAGGTGTTTGTTCGACAGCTGCCTCGATCTTGTTGGCCAGCTCTGAGATGCCTCTCCGCACCGGTAGGCCACGGGCTTGATCGCGCAAGGACTGCCGCTTTTGCTTGAGCTCGTCGAGTTGTGCCTCTCGCTCCGCGGCCTTCTCGTTCAGTTCGTCCAGTTTCTCCGCGGCAGTGTCGGGAAGATCTGTCCGCGCGTTGAGCGCTTCGATGCGGTCTTGCACCTCCCTTCGCTTGCTCCAAGTTGGCTTGGCTTGAATGGCAATCTCATAGGACTTGGCCTCGAGTTCCCAATGGGCGATGCGTTGCTTGAGTTCATCCAGTTCGGAATTTTGCGTCTTTTTGAGTGCCGCTAGTTCGCTCCATCGCCGCCCATGCGCGGAAAGTTGATCAATTTCATCCTTCAGTTTTTCGCGTTTTAGCATCAGATGCTGCATTTGACCCTGGTCTGGGGTCGGGCCAGCGATATGTCTACGACCGGCCTTTAGCTGGCGAATAACATCCACTAGAGAAACGCGATCGAGTCCGCTGGAGAGCTTGTACAACTCATCGGCGGCCGCCGTATCATCGAGCGTGCTCAGTTCTTGAAGCTCGCGCAGACCGATGGCAAACACATTGGTGAAAATTGTTTCGTCGACTTGCCCCAGCAGCATCGTTAGACGATGGGCACCCTGTGCTATGCCATCGCTGCCAGTTACTGACAGGCTGCCGGTTGCGCCGCCTTGGTCTAGTTGCGCGCGGCGACAGATCTCGTAACCTCCTCCGGGACCAGTGACGCGAATTGCTCCGCCAGGCTTTCCGCCGTAAACCGGTGGCAGGTAGCGCCCGCGACGATCCGCGGTAAAACCGTAAAACATCGTACGCAGAAAGTTCATCAGCGTTGTTTTGCCAGCTTCGTTCGGACCGTAAAACACGGTCATGGTATCCGGCATGGAATGTACCGTCATTCCAGACCAGACACCGAAGCCATCGATTTGGATGTCCTTGATCTTCACTTCTCGGATCCTCCGAAACGGCGAGTTGAAGCCACCAAATCGACTTGATGGCCACGTAGCAAATCAACGCCCAAGAGCGTACTTTTTTCAACGGCTGACTGATTGGAAGCGGCACTTGAAGGGGAAAGTGCGGCTTGCCAGATGTTGTTCCCTGGAGTTTCGCTGTCGATGAGTGGTTTCAGGTTCAGCGGCTTACTCGACTTGCGCTGCTGCTCCGCAATTCTTAGAAAGTCCCCCAAAATCGTGTCTTCTTCTTTCCACTTTTCGGGGAAATCCTTGGGTGGCAGTACTTCAATGTCAGTGGACCAGCAAGCGGGGGTGGCATGTCCAAATTCTCGTCGCAGCCAACCTAGGAGGTCTTCCAGTGCCGAAGGGCCAACTACCGTCGAGTTTTCAAGATCGATATGCACTCGCCACTTGATCAATAGGTGCCGACCTGCTGCTTCGCTTTGCAAGCGAGCAATGCGTTTTGTCAGTACTTGTCTTACATCCCGACCCAAGGCCATGTCGTCGGCATCCACGTCTTGTTCGGAATAGCGCACCAGATCACTATCAATCGAGTGCACCTGAACACAGCGTTGGGCATCGACGTCGACCAGAACAAAACCGTGGGCGCCTTCTTCCTTGAGTTCGCGGGCCTGCGGGGAACCGCTATAGCGAATGCAGGGCTCTTCCGTTTGCAAGATTTCCGACTGGTGTTGTCCACCCAGAGCCCAATAATCGACGCGCTCGGATCGCAGAGTTTCGCTATCCGCTTTTCCATGTGCGACGGCGATGACGTAGTTTTCGTCCGGCTCGTGCGCGAACTCCGCCGCTCGAACCGTTTCGTTGCCGTCACTGCTGCGGCCCAGGATGGTTGCTAAAGGTGTCTGATTGCGTTTGAAGACGAGCGTCTCAACAGCTGAGTTCGAAAACACATGCACGTTGTCCGGAAGGCCAACGGCATCCGGCCAGCAAGCTGGGTCATCCACGTGGCCGCCAGCCCAGTAGACCTGGATTCCGCGTTCACGCAGGATCTCAAATTGGGCCAATAGAAACGCCGCACCTTGCGCCCCGGTTGTCGACAAATTCAGTAAATCGCCGGCCAACACCAAGAAATCGACATTCTCCAGAATCGCCGCCTCAAATACGGCCTCGGCTGCCTTCCAAGGAGCTTCCACCAGAGTCTTCCGGAGGTGTTCCGGCAAGTCCAAGATATCCTGCAAGGGACGTTCCAGGTGAAAGTCGCTAGCATGGATAAAACGAAATGATTCCTTTGCCATGACAAGCCTTCCTTGGTTGAGACCATGACAGTGCCGAAGGCAGGTCCGAAGAGCCTGGTTGGCCATGCTTCCGGCATGAGCCTTGCGGGTTCGGACTTTCCAGAATGGCCAAGTTTAGTGCATAACGCCAACTTGTGCCAACGTCGTTTCTTGCCCAACTACGCAACCAGGGAAAGATAGCCTTTAATCGCAATGAAAGCATTGCCGGCGACTGCGCTTCTCGTGGGTTGCAATCCACGCGATCCACTTAACGGCAGCCCCATGGAAGGCGCTAGTGCCTTGTTTCCATTGGAAATTTGGGTTGGCTGTAGTGGACGAGGCGACGAGTGCCGGCCATTTGCAAGGATCTTGGACTCGTCACATGGTCCATTACCCTGAAATTGAACTGCAACCAAGCACTACGAGTCCAGCGTTGGAAAGCGATTGGACAGGAACACGCGTTCCCAGATCGAGGCCAGCCTTAGTCGCGGGTCGTTGGGAGAAATTAAATGCTCCTTGCCACGACGGGTCTTCAGAAGCAGCCTGCCATCATGATCGATGGCCTTAACGACCCAGTATTTTTCCACGATGTAATTATAAAGGTCGCCTTTAGGTGACGCAGTTACCTCCTGTGCCCTTTGGCCCGGTGACCCACTGTGCTTGTCCTTGGCGTAGACAACCTTGTCACCAATCTTTGGATTACGAATCGGCATTCGTGTGCTCCATGCGCTGCAAAGGCTCCCGGAAAGGTATTAGTGCTTTGTCAAAACTTGATCTTGGGCTCGCCCGAAAATACAAGCACGACGCGCGAGCGAGTGAGTCTCAGTCGCTATCGCGTACACACTCGCTTGGGCTGCGTGATTGTAAATCCAACGCCAAAATGCATCACGGCGCTACCCAGTACCGCCTACCGCCCCGGCGACGGTGGCATCCTGACAACTGTAGCATCTGTCCGCTAACAGGACTACCGGGAGTGCTGGCATTGCCGGCCCAGCGGCAGGACAGGCAGACTATTGGCCGGCTCGGGGGTGAGCTTTCAGGTAGACTTCGCGAAGATTAGCGGTGGATAGGTGCGTGTAGATCTGCGTCGTCACCAGGCTCTTATGCCCCAGCAGTTCTTGTACGCTGCGAATGTCGGCACCGCGGTCCAGTAGATGGGTGGCGAAGCTGTGTCGGAGAGTGTGCGGTGAGGTACGAGTATTCAATCCGGTTTGCTGGATGTACTTTTCCAGCATGCGACCCACGCTACGCGTCGTCAGCCGATTGCCAAAGCGATTCACGAACACGGGGGCCTGACGACCTTTGGGTTCGTTTTCCGCTACTTTCCGCAGACGCATGTATTTCCGCAGAGCATCGATAGCGTAACGGCCGAGCGGTGATAATCGCTCGCGCCGCCCCTTACCGCGAACTTGTGCCAGTCCTTCCTCAAAGTCCAGATCGCCCTCGTTGAGCCCGACCACTTCGCTGACGCGGAGCCCCGCTGAATACATCGTCTCCAGTATGGCCGAGTCTCGCTGTCCCAACTCGGTCCGCCGGTTGGGAGCTGATAGCAGACGGCCAATCTCTTGGTCCGTCAGAAAGTGAGGCAGCTTGCGTTGCCCACGAGGATTTCGCAGCGGTTTACCCGGATTCGAATCACACATCTGCTGCCGCTGAGCGAAGCGGAAAAAGCTTCTCAAGGATGCTAGCTTTCTTGAGATGCTGGACCTGGCATATCCGGCTTCGTGCAAGGCGGCTGAGTATCCGCGAAGAATTCTTGGACTGACATCGGCAGGCTTGACGCCGGGACCCATTTCCGAGACCAGATAATCCGCCAAATCGATCAAGTCTTCCCGATACGACTTGATGGTCAACTCAGATGCGTTGCGTTCCGAACTCAGATACTTCAGGAACTGCGCGACTTCGGAGTGCATGTCGAAGCTCGGAAACAAAGACGTTTGACTTGGCTAGCATCGAATGCGTCCGCTAATCTATCAGCCGCCAAGGAACTAGATCAGGTCCTGTTCCTGGCGGAATGAGAATCGCGAAAAAGGAGATCCGCTGGTCTTGCGAGCAGGCGCGAACATCTCATTCTCGGTCGCCATATCCCGGATTTTCTTGCTCATCACCGCAGCATCGTACCATGAAAAGCTGAGATCGGGATCAGCGGCGTAGCGACCAAGGGTGCGTAGTGTCTCCACACGATTTTCATCGTCATAGAAGAACACATACCGCTCATCGCCCTTGATCATAGCTAGGACGTTGATCTCCTTTTCCATTCTCTGCCTCCTGCCGCATGCAGTGTTTGCCAAATTCATGATGAGTGACTTGCCAATGCTGCCAATCCAACCGCACATTGATAATCAGTTGGATTGGCAGCTTTTGGCGACTAGCTAGAGTGTTCAACAGCTACTAGCATTCTTGCGTCGTGCGACCAGCCACCGAGTTCGGACCAGGGGAGCTTGTGCGAAAGCGAACGCTCTGATCAGCGTGGTTGGCTTGGCCAGCATTCGTGAGACGATTCGGCTGCTGGCATAAATTTTCAGCCGAGCTCAACGACAGAATCCTTATCGGTAAGCCACCTTTGAAACTGCACATGGCCTGCGACTGCTATTCCATGAAATACCACTGCTACATATGGACGGGTGGTCAGAAAATTTCTCGAAGTTTCTGAAACGGTTAATGCACGCGTTGGCTCGTCGCAGCGTTGTTCAGACAACGCCGATGCTAAAGACGGCGCATGCGTTTTGTAACCGTCAAAGTTACGCCTTGCTTCTGGACTGCGAAATTCGGAGCAGTCCGCAGAGATACCGACAATCGGCTAGTGCTTGCTGCCGATTCAAATCGGAGTTTGGCCGACCAGCGTGAACGTGAAGGCAGCATCGGGAAATCCGCGGTGACAATGTGTCCGCACACTTCGGCTTGGCCCATCCGTCAATATTCACCAAGTACTAAATCAGCACGTCGTGCAGTACATGACCATGCACGTCAGTGATTCGGCGATCAAGGCCGTTGTGGTACCAGGTTAATCGTTTGTGATCAAATCCAAGCACATGCAAGACCGTGGCATAGAAATCCCAGACGGTTGTGGGATTCTGTTCCGCACGACGCCCAAACTCATCCGTGGCTCCATAGCTAACGGCTGGGCGAATGCCAGCACCCATCATCCAACAGGTGAAACCATCCGGATTATGGTCGCGGCCGGAAGTGCCGGCTTGATGCGTTGGCATTCTTCCGAATTCCGTCGTCCAAAGTACCAGCGTGTCCTCGATTAGTCCGGTTTCTTTCAAATCGCTCAGAAGGGCCGCGGTAGGCTGATCGAAAATTGGCAAATGCCGCTCGTAGTCTGCCTTGAGCGTCTTATGGGCATCCCAATTCAGCAGCCCATCCACTCCGGAAGCGCGGGAGGAACAGTAAAGGCTCACATAACGCACATCTCTTTCAAGCAATCGACGGGCCAGTAAACAGTTGCGAGCATAAGCTGCCTTGAGCTGATTGCTGTCGCCGGTGCCGTATCTGCGATGCTGTTGCTCGCTTTCGCTCGACAAATCGGAAACCTCGGGAGCACTCAACTGCATGCGAGCTGCCAGTTCGTAGGCAGCCACGCGAGCCGACAATTCGCTTTCACCCGGATGTGCGGCTGCGAACCTGCGGTTAATGCGGGCTAGCAATTGCCGCGATTCCGTTTCCTCCGCAGGAGAGATGCCGTGGGGTGGGGCCAGATTCCGAATGGGCTGTTGCGCCGCCATGACAATCGCCTGATGACGTGCTGGCAAAAAACCATTCGACCAGTTGGCTTTTCCGTTCGGAGGTTCTCCGCGGATGTCCGGCATGGCGACGAAGGTCGGCAAATTGTCATTGGCGGACCCGAGAGCGAAGCTGGTCCAGGCACCCGCGCTGGGGAAGCCTTCGGTTGTCTGGCCCGTATTCATAAACAGACAGCCTGGGCCGTGGGTATTTGTCTTGCTGTGCATCCCATGCAGAAAGGCAATGTCGTCAACATGCTGCGCCATGTGCGGCATCATGCTGGAAATCTTCTTACCGGACTGCCCGCAGGGAACAAAGTCCCAAGGGCTTTTCATCAGGTTGCCATTCTTTCCTTGAAACGAAACCAGCTCTTCTTCGCCCGGTAATGGCTGGCCATGCAGCTTGTCGAGCAGTGGCTTATGTTCCCAGAGGTCCAAATGCGAGGCTGCACCGGGACAAAAGATATGCAGCACACGCTTCGCCTTGGGAGCGTGGTGTGTTTTGTGGCCACCATCGGCTACCGTCAGATCCGACTGCGCGTGCAACAACTGACTCAATGCCAGACTCGCCAGAGGCGCAGCTGACGCCGCGGAGGGAACTCCGCAGCCAAAGCTTGAAAGGAAAGCACGTCGCGAAATCATCGGCACTCCCCGTACCCGCGTTCATCGTTCCACAAGGTCAAGCTCCGGTTTTATGCTGATAGAGTCAAGGGATTTCATAAATCTGGACACGCTGCGTTTCGAACAGAGAGTCACTGGTTGCGGGACGATCTTTCGCGGGTAGCGGGGCATCGACCATTTCAATCTTGAATTCCATCGAGCCAATTTGAAATGCCTCGCCAACAATGACCGTGGCCTGTTTCACGCGCTCGTCACGAACGTAGACACCATTCGTGGAACCGAGATCATGAATGACCATGGCACCATAGGCATTGATGTTGAAGCGACAATGCTGACGGCTGATAGAAGGATCTTTCAGCACTATCGAGCAGTCCTCAGCTCTGCCAACAGTTGCCGGCAAGCTGAGATTCCATTCGTCGAGCGGACGTTTGGAGGCATTATCCAATAGAACCAACTTGTAATACATGGCGTCAACCTCGCAGAAAAGATGAGTTGGAATTCGACCGAACAGCTGTCAACTCGGAACTTCTGTCAGCTCAGAGCTGTGGTCGATGTAGTGCAAGTGTCGAAACGCTTGTCGCCTGTCACTATTGTAGAGTTCGCAAGCTGGGAATTTCAACGTTTTCAGAGGTGATTAGCGGGAATCGCTCTGCAATTTGCCAGGCAGCAGTGGTTGTGGATCGAATCGCAAAGGTCAATCGCTTCCCGTTCGGAAGCAGGCCCCATGCTGAGCAGGTTGCGCGATCATGACTTCGCAATTCACGATGTCAGAGGAGCTTTCCAGTTCCCGGACAGCCAGCAAGGCTTGCTCGGCCGAATTGGCGAATCCAAATACGGTTGGGCCCCAGCTGCTCTGCCCCACGCCCTGCAGGCCAGCGGATTGAGCGATGGCCACGGTCTTGTGGGTTGCCGGATGACTGTACTGGCCGCCTTGTACGCGTGAAAACATCGCTCCCGCGTAACGCATGTATTCTGCCAGCATTCCGCCGAAGGATTCCAGGTCCGGCACATGTGAGATGCTTGCCAGGATCTCGTTCGCCAGCTTGCGCATCGTAGCTGCGTGCTCGTGACTTTGGTTTGCAATGGAATGGATGAGGCGAGCCTCTCTGCTTCCCCAAACGAGTTCTGCGTTTCGGGGCAGGATCAATACCACGCGCCATGAATCGGGCAAATACACTGAGGTCGTCGCAAAAGTTCGTTGGGAGCTCGTCGCGGAATCGAAGTTGCTTTTGGCGATTGCCGCGTTTCCCCCGTCAAGAATCAAGCCCCCGTCAAGAAAGCCACGCAATCCAATGGCGGAACGTAGGCCACGTCCCGTTTGCTTTGCCAGCCAATCCAGCCTCTCATCCATCGCCGAGCAAGTGTCGAATAGACTGTCCTGGCAGTTCGTCCAAACCGTGGAGGTCGAAAGAGCTTTCGCGTTGCCTAGCAAATGGAATGCGCTCATCGCTGCACAAGCCAGCTGCGTGCCAGCTCCCAGACCGTGATGGAGTGGCATTGAAATAGGGACGGAGATCTTGGCTGGACCGGCGCCTGAATGCAGGGCCTGCCATCGACCGTGGATTTTTTTTAAACGGGCGATCAGCTGGGGAGGCGCTTGAAGAACGGGCTCTCCCGATAACACGCGACCGGCTACACGTACCACGAAGCTGGGTTCCGTGAGCATCAATCCCAGGCCGGAATAGCAGTCCCTGGAACGCGGGCAGACTTCCATCAATCCAAAGTGCAGTCGGCAGCCGGTACGCACTTCCAGCCAATCGGAATTGGACATTGGGATCAGCGTCCTTCCTTAACTTGCTGCCGAAGCAGTTCCCACGCCTGCCGCTCACGCGTACCGGCCGTCTTTTCGACGGCGCTCTCCAATCGCCCTAATTCCTGTTCAATAAACGAGCTCTCCAGAATGTGACGGCGGGTGAGCAAGATGGTGGCCTCGATGATGGCATGCTTGGCCCGGTTCCATCCCCAAAATGGCCTTTGAATGCGTTGTTCCAGCACAACGGCTTGGGCATCACTGCGAGACTCCGAGAGATCCCATTCGGTGACTTGCAGGCGGTACCAATGACAGGCTGACGGAAGTATCCAGCAATTATCTACTTTGGCGAACTGCAGGTCCGATTCCAGACCGAGGGCGGTTTGCGCCAGACTCAGAACATCGTCTACGACATGAAACACGGCATAGGGATATCGCCGCAGATTCTCAAAGGTGGATGAGCTTTGGAATGGCCGAAGCCGCCAGTGTTCCAGCTTCTCATCTACGACCGGGCCCATGGGGGCCACGTGCGGTTGGCCCTGAAAATCACAGGTCGTCAGCAAGCCTTCGATAATCAACGGGAAGCCTTTGGAACGAAGGGATGCAGGAACTCGACAAAGCTGTGGATAACCGCCTCGCGGTCCAGTCCACGGAAGGGATCATGCAATTCATCCGGTAGCAACTGAAGGCGACAGTGTTCGCCGGCTCGCTGGGCAAATTCCAAGGAAGCTTGCGGGCAAGTCAGATCGTCCTGGGTGCCGTGGCTGAGCAATGTCGGAATTTTGAGACGATGAGCGTTCTGCAAAGCCCAGCGTCCGGTGTCCAGGAGAGCGCCTCCGAGTCGAAGTGATAGCTGGGCGTGAAACATGGCATCTTGGCGGAGCAGTTCCTGTTCGTCCGGGTCACTCATCAAACGCTCGACTCGCGGCGAAGATTTAATCCTTAGATTCGGTGCGATTCTCAGCAGGATGCGAGCCGCGCGTTCGAAAAAAGGACCCGGCGGTCGCGCAGCCCGAATCATGGGACTGGATGAAATGACGGCGTGCGGTAGATAAGGCTTACGCAGAGCATAGTTTAAAACCAGGTTCCCACCCATGCTATGCCCGAACAGTATGTGCGGTGCAGCTTGTCCGTCCCGGGCTCCCCATTGCAACAAAGCTCCGATGTCTTCCAGCAGGGAATCGTAAGACTCAATGCATCCGCGTCGTTCTGGACTGTGGCCATGTCCTTGTTGGTCAAAAGCGATCACGCGGAAGCCTTGCTTGCAGAAGGCATCCGCCAACCGGGCATAGCGGCCTCCATGTTCTCCGAGGCCATGGACAATATAGATAGTACCCCGGCTATTTGGCTGGTCACCCCAGAGGTGCAGGTATTTACGGCGGGAATCATCAAGCTCCTGCCATCGCGCGGAGTAGGCGGGTTTCTGCTGATCAGTCGAAGCGGTTGCGTCTTGCATGGGGCTGCGCTAATAGGCCGCTTGCAAAATGTCTTGCAAGTCGGCCAGAGTTGGTTGTCTAGGATTCAAGTCCATCAATCGCCGAATCAAGAATGCTTTTTCCGCTACCAGCGGAATGCTGTCCGCCTCGAGCCCTAGGCTTCTCAATTGGGTGGGGATGCCAATCGCACGTTGAAGTCGCGTGATGGAGGCGATGGCAGCCTCTGCAGCCTGGCTGGCATCCATATCCGGTGTAGTTTCACCAAGGCATTCGGCCACATGTCGATAGGTTTCTTGGCAGCTCGACAAATTGTAGCGCATGACATGCGGTAACAAGAGTCCGTTGCCTTCACCGTGTCCGCAATGGGTCAACGCGCCAATGGGATATTCCAGAGCATGCACGATGCCTACGCCGCTATTGGAAAATGCCAGCCCTGCCAATGTCGCCGCTAACGACATGTCATCCCGCGCGGCATGGTTGTCTGGTGCATCGCAGGCTACGACCAATGAGCGAGCGATCAGACGAATGGCTTCCGAAGCCAGCATTCTGGTCAGTGAATAGCTGCCCTGGTAGGCCTGAGCTTGAGGGTCAACATCGATCATTTGTTTATAGTCGCGGGCCGTCAATGCCTCGACCGCGTGCACTAGGGCGTCAATTCCACTGGACGCCGTAACGGATCGGGGACAGGAATCCGTCAACTCGGGATCTACGATCGCACAGGCAGGTCGCAGCCAGTTGGAAAGCGTGCTGACCTTGATGGAGTTCTTGCTGTCGGTCAGGACCGCAGAATGCGATACCTCGCTACCCGTGCCAGCTGTGGTGGGCAATGCCAGAATGGGAAGCACGGGGCCAGGAATACGATCAAATCCAAAATAGTCGTCCGGGATGCCACCGTGGCTAATCACCGCAGCCGCTAGTTTGGCGACATCCAGATTACTGCCCCCTCCAATGCCGATCACGCAATCCACGGCGGCTCTTTTTCCCGCGTCAATGGCCAAATTCGCAGTTTCAACTGCGGGCTCTGCCTGGCCTTGATCGAATACGGTCAAACCGCTGGTGACCCGTGCTAGTTCGTCGATGAATTCACGGATAGGCTCCAGCCGATGAAGCGTTTGGTCGGTGATGATCAACGGATGCCGCAGCTTGCGTCGCGTCAATTCGACTTGAACCCGCTCTCGGCAACCACGCCCAAAGTAGATTGTTCCGGAAGTAGCGAATTGCCAGATAGAGTTTGTGTTGTTGTTGGGGGCGGTCATGGACGCGGATAATCATTGAGATGATAGTGCTGGGTTTATCACCGAAGCGTTTCTCGGCAGACAGGCGGATGCCTTAATTGGTTGCCGCCGCTCTTCGGAAAACGCATCCCCTTAGGCGCGGCAGATGAAAATTTACCAATCGTAGCTACCGTCGCCAGACGGTGGACGATCAACCGTAGCTACCGTCGCCAGACGGTGGACGATCAACCGTAGCTACCGTCGCCAGACGGTGGACGATCAACCGTAGCTACCGTCGCCAGACAGTGGATTACGTTGACCACGCTCTGGCGAGCGTGGCTCCGGCTAAGAATTCAACTGCCGCTCGGCCTCTTATAGCCATGCCAATTTCAAGCATCGTTGTGCATGATATTGGTGCCGGCAGATCAGGTGCTCTGGGACGCTTTCTCGGCAATCCCCTAGAGGCTATGTCTGGCTCCAATAGAAGAGCAGAGTTGTCAGGGTCTTCGCATCCTGGACTCTGCCCTGCGCTATCCAGCTCTTTAATTCGTCCTCAGTCACCAACAAATTTTGGATATCCTCGCCACGTTCCAAGTGTTGCGGTCCCTCGCTCAGCCCCGTTGCCACGAAAGCATGCATGCGTTCATTGAGGATGCCGGGCGACATGAGAAATTCGCACAGCGGCTGCAGTTTTGCTGCGCGAAAACCGGTTTCTTCTTGAAGTTCTCGGTGAGCGGTAAGCAGAGCTTCTTCTCTCGGTTCCCGCGTTCCCGCAGGGAGTTCGATGAGTTCCGCATCCACCGAAATGCGATAATTGCGTATCAAGCAGATGCGACCGTCGTCCAGGATCGGCAGGATTACCACCGCCCCTGGATGCTCCACGATCTCGCGACTATGCAGGCTTCCATCCGGGAGACGCTGCGCACGTCTCTCGACACGAAAGCGACTTGTTTGAAGCAGGGTTTCCCGCTCAACAATTCGGCCCAGACATTGGGCATTAGGTGTGCTGTCGGGACTGCTCTTGCTCATAACAGAAAGCGGAAGTCGGCATCAACTAGCTTGCCATGCGGCGACGCGGACCGTCCTCGACCAGTTCCTCCACCGATGCTCGATAGCGGTACTGCATCAAATAGGCGTCCTCGGTCGTGTCATCATAGAAGTCGCGCAAAACCGAGATCGCGCGAAAGCCCAAGTTCTTGAAGAACAGCTGCGCGTCAAGGTTCGTCTCTCGGACTTCCAGCATGATCCGATTGCGGCGTTCCATGGATAGCTTGCTGGTCAGCTTCTCAATCATGGAGCTGCCCACAGACTGTCGTCGGCATTGGGAGGCTACCGCAAAATTCAGCAGGTGAAGCCGATTCTTATGGAGCTCATAAATCATGAAGCCGACAACTTCATCGTCTCGCTCGGCGACCATGCCAATGCAATTTCGCTGCCGCAGACAACGAATGAATTCCTCTTCAGACCACGGGAATTCGAAGCTTGCCTCTTCTATGGCGAGAACCGACGGCATATCGCGTCGAATCATCCAGCGAATATGTACACAGGCATGACTTCTTTCCGCCGTTGGCATGTGGGGTCCCTCCGCGAGTTTTGTTGTGGATTGCGATGAGAATCCGGTGGGGTGTCGAGCAGTATATCCGAATCATATCGGAAGCCCATCCAACCACGATGACACGCGAACCAATTGGCCGCGTTAACGAGCCTGGATCGTAGCAAAACACTCTCCGACCGCCAATACAGAAACAGAGTCAATTTGCGCTCTGTCGATTTCGCCCCCGAAACCAGAGAATTTTCGGGATTGCGGTTGCAAACGGGATAAAGCAGCCCTCCGTGCTGCGGCTTAATCCACCCACAGATTACCGCGTCAATGACAAGAAGGAGCCGCCCGCAAGGCTATCTAGTTGCGATGCGGACGGCGCCGGTGCCTGTTGGCCCTCAGGGAACTGGAATTGTCGGTGAAACTCTATTCCAGAATCATGTCATCAACGGTCATTCCGGATGGAATCATGGGTAGCACATGCTCTTGATAGGGCACTACCACGTTCAGCACAAAGGGGCCTGGGTACTCGATCATCTCTTGCAGAGCACCCTTGAGGTCTGACTTCTTACTCACCGAGGCGCCGCCGCAACCGTAGCCTTTGGCAATCTGAACGAAATCGGGATAGTGCTCCTGCACGTAGGTATGGCGCTCGGTGGCGCCCTTTCCGCTAGCCTCTTCGTGGTGAATTGGGCCGAGATAGGTGTGCGCTCGATTGCTCTCCATGAAGCGGTCTTCCCATTGCACCACCATCCCCAAATGCTGGTTATTCAACAGCAGCACTTTGACAGGTAGGTTCTCGCAGTGCAGAGTAGCTAACTCCTGGATGTTCATCTGAAAGCTGCCGTCCCCGTCGATGTCGACTACCAAAGCCCCAGGATTGGCAGCTTGAACTCCCATGGCTGCGGGAAGTCCAAATCCCATGGTGCCCAGACCGGAAGAACTGAGCCAACGTCGGGGCAGGTTGAATTTGTAGAACTGAGCGGCCCACATTTGGTGTTGGCCCACGCCGACGGTGATGAAGGTGTCCCGATCCTGAGTCAGATTGGAGAGCTCACTGATCGCGTGCTGCTGAAGAATGCCATCAAAACTGTTGTCGTAGTGAAAGGGAAATTTCTTCTTCAGATCCTGGCAATGCTGCACCCATTCCGTAATGTCTTCCGGCGGTTCCACAATCTGATTCAGTTCCTCCAGGGCATATCTCACGTCGCTACAAACCGGGATATGCGCCACCTTGTTCTTGTTCAGTTCGGAGGCATCGATGTCGACGTGAATGATCTTTGCATTCTTGGCAAACTCGGCAAGTTTGCCAGTCACGCGGTCGTCAAAGCGAACGCCCAAGGCGATCAGCAAATCGCAGTCACGAACGGCGAAGTTTGAGTAGGCAGAGCCGTGCATTCCCAGCATGTCCAACGACAGCGGGCCATTGTTGGGATACAAACCAAGTCCCATCACGGTCATCGCGATCGGTATTCCCGTCTTATCGATCAGCTCGCGAAGGGCTTGATAGCCCTCAGAGGCAACAACTCCACCGCCACAATAAAGCACGGGCCGCTTGGAATGCTTAATGGCAGCGGCAATCTGACGGATTTGCTCCGGCCTGGCATAAGGTGTTGTAACCTTGTAGCCAGGCAGATTCATGGGTACGTCCCAATCGACTTCGCAACTATCCAGCTGCACGTCCTTGGGCATGTCAATCAGCACCGGACCGGGCCGGCCGGTTGTCGCCACGTGGAAGGCCTCCTTCATGACTCGTGCCACGTCATCCACCTTGGTCACCAGATAATGCTGCTTCGTAATGCTGCGGCAAACTTCGACAATCGGCGTCTCTTGAAAGGCGTCACTCCCAATGACGGGGGTCGGAACTTGGCCGGTGATTGCAATCAGAGGAATGCTGTCTAGCTTGGCGTCGGCGATGGCGGTCACCAGATTCGTGGCTCCGGGACCACTGGTTGCCATGACCACGGCCGCTTTGCCCGTGCTGCGAGCGATTCCTTGAGCGGCAAATCCGCCTCCCTGCTCATGCCGCGGAAGAATCGTCCGCACTTTCTGGCCGTACTTGGTCAGCGACTGATGCATCGGCATGCTGCATCCACCGGGATATGCAAAAATTACCTCCACCCCGTGATCTACCAAGGATTTCACCAGGATATCTGCACCCGTCATAACCTCTGTAGCACGTTTGGTTTCGGCCGATGCCATCTTTCGTATTCTCCTAAAATTGATTTTGTTGAAGCAGGAACCAAGTCCAAGAATCAACCGCACAGGCGAGTCACCGCCTGCCTTATTAACTCAAAATGAAACTTCTTCGCGAATCTGGACAGTAAATGAGCGATCGTGGCTCGCTGTTATTGCAAAATATGCCTGCTAAAAACGCATGTTCTTGCTAGATTGTGACAGAATCAGAATAAAGCAAGGCTTGCGTTCTAACAACGCAAAATTGGCAAAGGGTGGTCACCAGAATCGGACAGTCGTGATGAAGGAATGGTTTGCGGTAGCGGTGGGAGGCATGCTGGGCGCTTTGCTGCGGCATGTGATCTCGGTGGGTTTCGCCTACATCCATCCCGCATGGCTGCCGATTGCGACCTTAACGGCGAATATGGTCGGCTGTTTTGCCATAGGTGTCCTGGCAGAGTGGTCGCACTTGCATTCCGTGACCCGTGAGTGGTGGGTTGTGGGAGCTCGCGTCGGTTTGTTGGGTGGTTTGACGACTTACAGTGCCTTTGCGCTCGATGTGGTTCGCTTATGGCACGAAAACCGCAATTTGCAGAGCGTGGCCTTCGTTGCTGGCCACGTGATCTTGGGTGTTCTGGCGGTTGTTTTGGGAGTGCAACTTGCTCGCGCATGGCAGGCTGCCGAAGTGACCGCGTCGGGAAATTAGAGCTTTGGAATAGGTCGCTTGGGTGGTTGCTTCTCCAGCATGCGTGGCTGATCGTCCGCTGGCGGGCGAGGCGTGTTATTATTGTTGTTGCCACCGGCGTTGCTAGGCGGTGGATTCAGGTCGGTGAACTCTTCTTTCCAGGCCCAACCAATCGGCCGTTCCAGCTCGCGTGTGGCCAGCAACCCCCAGGGTGTTCCGCTATGCTCTCGAGCGACGCGCTCCAGCAGCTGGAACGCCTCCTGTCCCTCCTTTTCCAGGCGGCTGCCAACCGAAATCTCGGGGCCGGGCTCAAGCACCCAGGTGTTGTTCTTGGCGTCTTCAAAGCTCATTCCGCGTTTGGCTTTAGCCAGCATGGCATTGTAGCCCTCCGCCCTGACTTTGTGCGCCAGCACGCTGCCCAAGGCCAGCTCGTAACTGGCAAGCCAGCGCAGCGAAATTTCCTGGTTGCGTAAGTCTTCGGCTTGCTTCAGCATCTGGGCGAGTTGTTCGAGCTGGGGTTGGACTCGAGCCGCCTCGCGTTGCGCGGTGGAAAGCGAGTTTACAAAGGAGGCCTCGTCTCGCTTGACAAAGCGTAGATTGGGATTTTGGAGAATGTCCGCCGCAGGTTGGCTGGCTGCCTGAACCAGAATTTGACGCAGTGGACTTTCCCGCAGCCGCTTCATGTATTCGGTGTTGGAGACGTAATCAGGCTGGTACTTGGCCATGACCTCGGGGTCAAAGAAATACTCCATGCCGGACGCAAAGGGCTCAATCTCTCCACGTCGCACCCGCCGATTGAGCTGTCGGTTCGGGTGTACGGTGAAATAGATGCCTCCTGTCTCATAAGCCAATCGCGAGAGCGCATAGGGGCCGAATCCGGAGTCGATCACAGGCTCGCGGAAGAAATCGTCGCGATAACCGAGCTTAACCCGCTCGGGCATTATGGATTCGGGGCCCTGATCGACCTGAGCCCACTGCGGTGTCTGGTCGTATTCGGGATCGGGATCCACATATTTCACGTAGGTGAACTCCCGGCCGAAGGGAGATGGCACGCCGATCACATAAACCGGAATGGCATATCGGCGACAGATTTTGATGGTGGCTTCCAATCCCGTGGCATCATCGCCACGTTCATCGGTCACCGCAATGAACATCACATTGCGTTCCGGGCCGGTGCTGGTAGAAGGCGTGCGATATCGCTTACAAGCCTCAGCAGCCTTGTACAGAGCCGAAAATACGCGTTCGACGCCGGTCTCATCGAGCGTGATTGAATCGATCGCCTGCCGGATCTCATCAATGTCTCCCGTAGGCTTGGAAGTCAATTGTTGAACGCGATCGCCAAATGCAAACACGCTGGTTAACAAGGGTTGTTCGCGTTGCAATTGCGGATCGATTTGCTCACGAGAACTCTGAACAATCCCAAGTTCTTCATAGATGCGATCAAAACGATCGCGGATCTCCTGGCGTCTACGCAACAGACTTCCGGACTGGTCAAACAGCCAGACCACCAAAGTCGGCCGTTCTTCCATGGAACGCAGAATCTCGTAAGTGATGCGATCCACCGCGCCGTCGGTGCCGGTTGCCGCGACCCCGGTCATGCCCTTGACCACAGCCTCACTCTTCATCAAGCCCACTGCTTGCTCGATGGTTGTGTTCAGTTCGAAGGTCGCATTGGGCTGCGGTAGATCGAAGGATGGAGAAGGAACCTCCGAAATGTCGGCCAAAACGGGCGCCATGCTCAGCGCTTGCGCCATATCGCTGCTGCTATTGGCTCCGACTTCGGTTGCCTCGCTGTCCGAGAAAGCAACGTCTTGAACCAGGGTAAATTCCTGATCCTCCTCCACCTTCGGCGAAGCCTCAAAGGTCAAAGAAACACTGGGCGGGACCGCGACACTGGGGACGATAGCCAGTGCAAGCAGCAGCACCACGTGAAAAAGAATGCTCACGAAAAATGCTTGTGCGTCGCTGTCAAACCACGGGTTTTCGGTGTCCCACTGCGCTTCCTCTTCGTTCTCAGGCGGATTAGCAATATTGGACAGCATGGCATGTGTGCTTTGCGTCGGAATCGTCAACTTCGTTGCATCGAAGGGGTCGGCCATCGATGAACTATCGTTGGAATTTTTAGGTATGCTGGCAGCCATTGAGGGACTGGCGACACTAAATCCTGCTCGAGCAGGCAATGGTAAGCGACCGCTTACTTCCAGTTCGTGATTCGGTACGTCCATCATCCCATATCCAGTTGCAGCCACCAATGTCAGACGAGTCTGGAAAGCCATAGGCTGCGGTTCTCCCGCCAAATCACCGAGAAATCCGCATCTTTTGCCACAATCCCAACTATGAGAGTGGCATAACCGTGCGTTCTCCAGGCCCGTTGCGGGTTCCAAACTGCCGATTCACCACCCGGACTATTACCCTCAGGCTAACCAAAATGGTGGGTGGATGCGAGTTGCTCAGCTCGGGAATTCCACGCTCACCGCTAGAGCGACTGGTTTTCACGAATGTACTTATGCATTGCCGTGTCGCTCACGGCAGAGGCAGCGTTCCCCTGAAGATGGACCAGCTGAGTAAAGCCTGTTCTGCCAACGCATTTAGCAGCCTTCTCGCTGGACGGCGGCATGGGAATCGAAGCTTAAGGGCTAGGAGACCCGTTTTTCTGCCGACGAAGGGTTATTTCAGCGAGCGGGAGAAGGAGGGCGGATGCTGGCCAAATCCTGAGCGATTTGCTGGGCTTTTTCCTGCCAACCCTGGGTGGCAACGAGTTGGATGCCGTGCTTGCGCGTTCCCAGTGCTAACTGAGTAGCGTCCGAATTCAGAGCCAAGCTCCAAATGGCGCTCTGGGCGGCCTCAACAACATCCACCTTGCTCAGCGTAGAGTAATCGGCGATGACCAAATTGCCGTCCATGCAACCCGCCACTACCAGGCTGCTGGCTGGCAGCATTTTCAGGTCGGTGATCCAATCTCCGGTTCGAGTGATTGTACAAATCGACTGGCGATTCTCGACGTCCCACAGTTGGATTCTGCGATCCGCGCCACCACTGACCAGGTGCTTTCCGTCCGGAGTGAAGGCCAGGCTCCAGATGCCCTCCGGCCCTCGCGACATTTCTCCCTGGATTTCAAGCTCCGGCCAGCTCATCAATTTTATTTTGCCGTTGCCAGCCGCGGTTGCGACCGTGTTGCCGTCGGGGCTCCAGGCTATGTCGAAAATGGCCGCATCGTGGACGTCTACGCGTTTCAACTCGCTGAGATCATCGATGGAAAGCAGCAATAACTTTCCATCTTCGGTTCCTGCCAGTATCTCACCTTCAGCCGGGGTCGTCGCCGTGGCCCGGATCCACCGCGCTTGCAGTTCGAACTTTCGCGGATCTCCGTCGCCAAAGATATGGATGCCGCCTTTGTAGTCGGTAGCCACAATCCGCTGGTCGATTGGCAGGACGGTCCACAAGGATGTCTCGGCTTGGCCGATGGTCTGCAATTCCTGCAGGGCTTCGACCTGGACTTTGACGAGTTCGGCAGGTTGCAGCAATAAACCGCGTGAATTGCAGCCAAGCAGAGTGCTGTCATCTTGCCAGACTATGCTTGAGATCCACGGCCCCTCGCCTGCAGCCGAATCGTTGTCCTGGGCTGTTGCCTGAAGCGCGTTCAGCGTTAGCATTGCAGCCAAAGCGATTCCGCAAGTCAGCGAGAGAGGATGATGAGCAGCTAAGCGACGTCTCATGGTGGGTTCCTTGTAGCGTTCGATCACACTGTCGTTGGGGCACTGGAAGAAGCCGTTTCCGCGGGGCTGTGTGGGTTTGCAAGCCATCCGCGATGTGGGCAAGGCTGAGCACTTAGATACCCAGTTTATGATTCCGCGCGGCACTTTCAAAGTGACCCGCCGGTGATCCTGGCCCACCACACGCTGGTTTTCCGCCTGGATTCGACGGCTGGAGGACTTCGATCTCGTTTCTCTTTGGACTTGAAGGGCCTGCGGCCAGGGGTACATTCAGACCAGTACTCCACACGTCTTTCGGGACGCGGGTAGCTGCGCATCCAATACTATTTTTTCAATCATATCTGAGACAACAGGCAATCGAGACAACAGATGGGACGCCAATATATCTTCACGATGGAGTCATTGACCAAGAAACAGGGTCAAAAAGAGGTACTGAAAGACGTCTGGTTGTCCTTTTATCCAGGTGCCAAGATTGGTGTCTTGGGAGTCAACGGGGCCGGTAAAAGTACTTTGTTGCGGATCATGGCTGGGCAGGACCGCGATTTCGACGGCGAGGCCCGATTGACCGATGGCTTCAGCGTCGGATATCTGCCTCAAGAACCGCAGCTGAACCCCGATAAAGACGTTCAAGGCAATGTGGAAGAAGCCGTTGCCAAACGTCGCGAGGTATTGGATCGATTCAACGAAATATCTATGCAATTAGGCGAGGTCACGGACGAGAATAAACTGCAGAAGTTGTATGACGAGATGGAGCGTCTGCAGAATGAGATTGATACGCACAATCTTTGGGAGCTGGATCGCCAGGTCGAAGTGGCTATGACGGTCATGAATTTGCCACCCGGTGATGCCGATGTTTCGACGCTATCGGGCGGTGAAAGACGACGCGTGGCGCTGTGTAAGTTGCTCATCGAGCAGCCGGATCTGCTGCTGCTGGACGAACCAACCAACCACTTGGATGCAGAGTCGATTCATTGGCTTGAACAGCATCTGGATCATTATCCGGGGACGGTGGTAGCCGTTACCCACGATCGTTACTTTCTGGACAATGTGGCCAAATGGATTCTGGAATTGGATCGTGGTGAGGGTCACCCCTTCGAAGGCAATTATTCGGCTTGGCTCGAGCAGAAGCAGGAAAGACTGGCTCGCGAAGCCCGGCAGCAGGTCAGTCGGCAGAAGACTTTGGCGAAAGAATTGGAGTGGATCCGCTCCAGCCCCAAGGCCAGGCAGGCAAAGAGCAAAGCTCGTATTTCCGCCTACGAAAAACTGGCCGCTCAAGAGTATGAAGATCGTCCAGACGAGTTGGAAATTCAGATTCCCAACGGCAAGCATCTCGGGGACCTGGTCATCGAGGCCCAGCACATATCCAAAGGCTTCGGCGATAAACTGCTGATTGATGATCTCTCTTTCCATCTTCCAGCCGGCGGCATTGTGGGTGTCATTGGTCCCAACGGAGCCGGTAAGACCACGCTGTTTCGCATGCTGGTTGGACAAGAACAGCCGGATAGTGGCACCTTGCGGGTCGGACCCACCGTTGAGCTAGGTTACGTGGACCAAAGTCGCGATGCTCTCAGCCCTGAGCACACGGTCTACCAGGAGATCAGCGGTGGCCATGAAGTGCTGGAGATGGGAAAGCGAAAGGTCAATGCCCGAAGCTACGTTTCCAAATTCAACTTCAAAGGCCAAGATCAAGAGAAAAAGGTTGGAAAGCTGTCGGGAGGAGAACGCAACCGTGTGCACTTGGCCAAGCTGCTGCGGCGCGGATCGAATGTGCTGTTGCTGGACGAACCCACCAACGATCTCGACGTGGACACGCTGCGTGCTCTCGAAGAAGCCATTCTCAACTACGCCGGTTGCGTCGTGGTGATCTCGCACGATCGCTGGTTTCTAGATCGCATTGCCACGCATATCCTGGCATTCGAAGGGGATGGGCACGTGCATTGGTGCGAAGGCAACTTCGATACCTACGAACAGCAGCGCCGCGAGCGGCTGGGCGTAGGCGAAGATGAGGTGCGGAAATTCCGTTACAAGAAGTTGGCAACGTAGATTACGGCCTTTGCAGATCGGGAGACAGTTGGTCATGCACCATCGAAACTTGAGTTGTGCTCGATGCTCTTGGCAAGCGAGCTGCTGCTTCAGTATGGTCTGCCTGATGGTAAACGCCTCGTGGGCTCAGCAGACTTTACCCGTACCGACCGCCCCCGCGTCCCCTGCTATCACGAACACGCTGCAGCGGAATCCGCAAACAGCGAACGAATGGGGGTTGGCTGCTGATGGGCTGCTCCCGGAAGAACGCGTGAGCGTGGCGGTTTACGAGAAATGCAATCGCTCGGTGGTTCACATTTCGACCAAGTCGGTGGCTCTGGATTCGTTTTTGCAAGTCAAGATGCGCGAGGGTGGCGGCAGTGGATCGGTACTGGATCGTCAGGGCATGATTCTGACCAATCAGCACGTGATCGACGGGGCCCGCGAAGTTTCGGTCAGCTTGTTCAACGGGCTATCCTACCCGGCCGTGCTGGTGGGACAGGACCCCGATACCGACATCGCGATTCTGAAGATCGAAGCACCGGAAGATCAGCTGATTCCCATTGAATGGGGAGACTCGGCGGGCTTGCGAGTGGGCCAACGAATCTATGCCATCGGCAATCCTTTCGGGCTGGAACGCACCATGTCGACCGGCATGATTTCCAGTTTGAATCGCCAGATTCCTTCCCAGGAAAGACGCACCATGCGGGCCTTGATTCAGATCGATGCGGCGATCAATCAAGGGAATTCCGGCGGTCCCCTGTTGAATACACGCGGTCAATTGATCGGCATGAATACCGCCATCATGAGCAGCAGCGGTGACAGCGCGGGCGTAGGATTTGCGATCCCTGTCAGCACGATTTCACGAATTGCCCCGCAATTGATCCGCGAAGGTCGCGTTGTGCGCGCCAGCATTGGGATTAAGCGCGTCTACGAAAATGATGACGGATTGCTGATCGTCGATACCGTCGAAGGTGGACCGGCTGACATGGCGGGCTTACGCGGCTTTCAGATTGTCACCAAGACTTATCGCCAAGGCCCCTACCAGTACCCTTTAACCGTGCTGGATACCTCGCAAGCGGATTTGATCCTGGCCGTTGATGGTCAGCCGGTCAAAACGGCCGATGCCTTGCTGGAAATGATTGAACAGAAGAATCCAGGTGAAGTCGTCGTGCTAACCATTCAACGCGAACGGCAACGGACGAATGTCAGCGTCACTCTGGGAAGGTCCTGATTTGGTATCATTTCCACTTATGACGCGGTGAACCTCGACACGGTTGTCCTGAATCAATCGTATGACGCGGTCAGTAATCGCACTGCACTGTCCGCGTCCCTCGATGGAACGCCTGACTTTGTGAATACCTACACTTACGATAAGCTCCATCGCTTGACCGAAGTCGTTCAGACCGGTCAGAGCGGCGCCAACTGGATCAAGCCCAAACGCGTCACTCAGACCTTCAATGCGCTGGGACAGCGCACTGGCATCGCTCGCTTTGAAAGCACTGGGACGTCCAATCCGGTGGCCACAACGGCCTTCACTTATGACACGGCCAACCGTCTCAATGGGATCGAACACAAACAAGGCACCACGAATCTCAACACGTATGCCTATACCTACGACCCGCTTTCCCGTCTGGCTAAAGTGGATTCTACGGCCGAGGGGCTGACCAGCTACTCTTACGACAAGTGGTCTCAATTGCTTGGAGCGACGAACACAGGTGTCGCCAATGAGTCGTATGACTATGACGACAATGGCAATCGAGACACCGGCCACACCGTCACCACCGACAATCGCACCACCGAGTCACCTGGTGTGACGTACGAATACGACGACGAGGGGAATATGACCCTCGCCACCGATGGCCAGACTTTCTGGTGGAGATACAAGTGGGATCATCGCAACCGGCTGATCGAAGCCAAGGAAGGCTACTCCCGCACGATTCGTTACGAATACGACGCCTTCAACCGCCTCTACAGCCGGAAGGTCAATTTTGTTGAACCGGGACACTCCATAACTGGACATTCGACTTACTGGGTCTATGACGAGGGTATCAATCCGATCATCGAGTTCAACAACGATGGCACTCCGAGGCAACTGTATCTTTGGTCGGATGCCGTCGATGACTTGTTGGCTGCCGAGGAAATCCCGAGCAACCCCAGCGCAGGCAACATCCTCTGGCCGTTAGCCGACCACTTAGGCACAATCCGTGACATCGCCGACCGCAACGACAGCACGGGCGTGACCAACGTCTCCAACCATCGTCGCTATGACGCCTTCGGTAATCGACTGTCCGAGACCAATAGCGCTGTCGATCTCATCTTTGGCTTCACCGGCAAACTCTTCGATGAGACCGTTGGCCTTCAGAACAACCTCAACCGCTGGTACGACCCCAACATCGGCAAATGGATCAGCCAAGACCCTATCGGCTTTAACGCAGGTGATGCGAATCTGTATCGGTATGTGGGAAATGCGCCGACGCACTATGTCGACCCCCTCGGGCTCGCTGATTGGATCACAGAATTTTTTAGGGGATGACGGACTACGAACCGAAGCACTCTGATTGGAATCGATTGAGAGCAGGCGCTCTTGGAGTTCAGAATCAGATAGACAATCCGCAACTCTATCGCCTGCAGATGAATCGGCAAGGCAGTCGATTGATGCGATGAGCGAATTCGCGGAGCTGACTTCAGATACATCTGTTTTCGGTCTCGCGACCGTGCCGAGCAAGATTGCGGGTTACAATGTTGCTCAGGAACGAGAAGCGACGGTATGGAAAAGGCTATTCGCCACGCTACAGGTTGCAGTGCCTGCCATCGGTGCTATCGGCGACGACATTGGGCGGCTTGCGCGGAGTACGTCTGCCGCCCCAAGGAGTGGATTGGTGAATGTTGTCGAAGAATCGTCAGACAATCTGGGACGTTGGTTCGCTCGTTATGGAGACGGAGCAGAAACCTTCTCGGCAAGGCTACTTAATGGAACCGATGAGTTGGGAATTGCATGGACGGAAAGCATACGACAAATTGCACCGAACATAGCTGAAATTCAAGGGACCATTGGCCGCAACATTCCACGGATCAGCGGGACTGCGTCAGACGGCTTGGAAGCTGCGATCAGAGCTGGACGATTCAATTCCGACCTGTATGCAAGGCAGCTTTCCCGCCATCTGGGAGGACAATGGAACGTCGAGGCAGTTCGGAGAAGTGGAGTTAGCAACGAAATCTGGGATATAATTGCGACTAGGATTGGAGGCTAGCCATGACGAGATATGACTACGACTACTGGC
>JANSWS010000432.1 GCA_024743355.1 bacterium | reverse complement strand
TTTGATGTTGCGCTAAATCCAAGTTACTCTCCCGCTTGCGGGAGAGTCGGGCCTAATGGGCCCGGAGAGGGTCGATTCTCCCCCTCACCGGCCGCTGACACGTCCGACTCTCCCCGGAGTGGAGAGTGAGATTGACCCATCGCTCGCATGATAGATTTGCACCTGTTCACAAAATAGCGCAACATCAAAACTCGCGCGTCGTGCTTTTATTTGGAAGATCAAATCGCTGCGTGTTAGATTCCTGACCCGAACTACGGGCTGCGAATTTGAAACGAAGGGCTAGGCACGTCGAACAAGGGCGTCGGGGCGAATTCACTGGTCAACAGCAGTCGTTGGCCATTCTCGGAAAAGCAAATCGACTCGCCCTGGCGCCTGGCGGGAAGACGGAAGACGCCCCCTTCTGCCTCCAGTTTCCACAATCCCGTCTGGTTGTCTCGAATTGCCATGTTGCCTGCAGCGTAACTGCACATCACCAACCGCTCAGCATCTCGAGAAATATCCGCCCCCGTCACCAGCGGGACGAACAACGTTTGCCGATAGCGGGCCACGCATTCCTGTTTGCCGCTCAAGTCGGTCAGTTCGACCTCGAACAAACGGCACCTCAGTGGCTCCTTGCTAAGTAGCCATAAGCTCTGCCGCTGCGGATCAAAGGCCAAGGCTTCACAATTAATGGGTCCGCTATCGTAGGTGACCGTTAGTTCGCAATCCACGGAAACCACAAGGCTTTTTGCTGCATTGAGCTGCTCGAGAGTTGGTTGCCGCACGAGGTAAATCTTCACATTTTCGCGTCGCTGCTGATTGTCGCCTACGTCTCCAATGGCCAGATAATCTGTGCCCGCCAGTGACAGTGCGCACATATCTTCCCAGTCGATGGCCCCCGCACTGCGAACCAACACCTCGCTGAGAAAATTACCGTCACGTCGAAAAACGAACAGCCTGGGCTGGTCCCCGGAATCGTTGTGCGTATACAGCATCTGCCCATCGCGGGAGAGGCAAACGCCGCTGCTCTCAGTTAGCCCGTCATGACTCAGCATCGGTAGCGGCGCATCCTGCCCCAAAGCACCTACCACAAATGGCCACACTGCACCCCCTAAAACAGCGATGCACAGCGGAGTGACCACCACTATTTGCACTTTTAGGGCAAACATACGACCCCATATCATTGTCGAAACCTTTTAACACAGCTATGATTAACAGGCGTTTAACTAGTGGTAATCCTCTTAGATTTGACCTAAGTTTTACCCAACCGTTGTTTCGCGCCCTTGGACTGTTAAGTGCTGGGCGGGTAAATGCAACGCTGACTCGTCTCACAACCGTTAAATATTAGAACCCGTCGCAGGAACTTCTGACGACGGAGTTTTATCGAACATTGGTTGTTTTTCCTTTCCTGTTTCCCGGAGGTGACCTAATGCGTCGTTCTTTCAGGAAGAGTGGTTTTACCCTGGTGGAACTGCTCGTTGTAATCGCCATTATTGGCATCTTGGTAGGCCTGCTGTTGCCAGCGGTCCAGGCGGCTCGCGAAGCTGCGCGTCGTATGCAGTGCCAGAACAATCTGAAGCAGATTGCTCTCGCAGCGCACAATTATGAGAGTGCCAACCGCAAGTTCCCATACCGTCAAGGTGGAACAGGCCGTTGGGCAGGTGGCGACGGTAACGCCGATCGTCTTTCTGGCTTTATTACCATTCTTCCCTTCATTGAAGGTGGTAACCAGTGGAACCTCATCGCGGCTGGCGATATCGCCAACGGCATTCCTCCTCAAGGTCGTGAGGCTTGGGGCGGTTGGGGTCCTTGGAACACTGCACCTAGCTTCATGAAGTGCCCATCGGATCCGGGTTCTGAAGAAGGTCCTCGTGCTCACTCTTACCGTATGTGCATCGGTGGTAACGGCCGATCTATGGGTTGGGCCAACTGGGGTGGTAACTCCATCAACCAAACTGGTAACAACAGCGGTATGTTCGGTCACGGTTGGGCTTCCAGCGAAGGCTGGCGTCAAGGTACCGGTCACCAAACACACGGTTCCATCAGCGACGGAACCTCCAATACGCTGATGTACAGCGAGCGATTGGTTGCGACCACTCCTTACGTCAACAACGCAGTGACGGTTAGCCCAAGCGATCGTTGGAACTTCCGCTCGACCCAGGCTGAAATGCCCGGCATCGAGCAGGCTCCGATCTTGTGCTTGACCGCTGTTCAAGGCACATTCATCAACCCGAACACTGTTTCTCGTGTTCAGGGCAATGGTGGTAAGATTTGGCACGATGGTCACCCGAACTATGTGGCATTCAACTGCATCCTGGGTCCCAACAAGCCTTCCTGCATCACCGGTAACCTGAATTGGGGCGACGCTGCTCCAGCCATTATTCCGCCGACCAGTAATCACACGGGTGGTGTGAACGGTGCCATGTGCGACGGCTCCGTGCAGTTCTTCAGCGACGGTATCGACACTGGAGACTTGTCGATTGCGGCACAGGCCAACACCGGTGCAAGCGCCTACGGCGTCTGGGGTGCCTTGGGCACGATCGCTGGCGGCGAAGTGAATCAGTGGCAGCAGTAGTCTGAACAGATTCCATGCCAACAGTTTGAAACTGATCAAGAGCGAGGCCCCGCGTAGGTCTCGCTCTTTTTTTTAAGCCTTATTTTTGATCGATTTTTGGTTACAAATGGGGAATAAGGACCCCGCGCAGCAGGTCCTCTCAAAAGAACGGGTCTATTCCCATCAATAAAAGGAGAAATTCAATTATGTTGCGACAAACTCTTGCCTGCGCGGCTCTTGCGTTATTCGTAGGCTGCGGATCTTCCAATCCGCCAACGGCTCAAGTAACGGGTACGGTTACTCTCGATGGCAATCCGGTGGAAGGCGCAACGGTACTGTTTATCCCCGATGACGCTTCCAACAAGGCAGCTACAGCTTCCACCCAAGCCGACGGCACCTACGCTCTGACGACCTTTGAAGCGGGTGACGGCGCTATGCCAGGCTCCTACAAAGTGAAGGTCCACAAGTTCGATCTACCTGAGGGTGGCCACAATCCTTACGGCGAGTCACCAACCGCCGAGGATGTGAAACCCATGACCCAGGAAGAAGAATTGGCCGCTATGGAAGCCGCTTACTCAGCGGCGGCTGCTAAGCCAAGCCAGAAAGAGGAAAAAGCCAAGAATGCGCTGCCTCAAAAGTACGCCGATCAGAACACTTCTGGACTGAGCTACACAGTTACCGACAGTGGTGGAACCTATGACATTGCCCTAACAAGCAAATAAGTGTGCTGACAAGCAAATAATTGTGCTGACAATTAAGTAAGCTTGGCAGATGCATGCAGTTGGATCCAAAACGCGAAGCCTCCTCGATTGCACGAGGAGGTTTTTTTGTGTTCCATTCTTTGCCTGGAAAGCATCGCCATGCTTGGCCTGCCGGGCTCTCACTTCGTGAACCCGCCAGCTCGTTGACTCGTAAGCCGGTTATCCAACGAATGATCGGCTTCAATTGGAAGCAACGCGCCTGTCGAATCCATTTCAGCTCGTATTCGGTTGTGGATAGATGGAATGAAAACTAGTGAAACTGAAATCGATGCACTAGACCGCAAGCCGCCACTACCTTTCTGGTTCAAGGCGACACTCGGGGTGTTGGCACTCGCCTTGCTGGGCTTCGTGGTCCTCGTTCTGAACTCCTTCGAACCTCCAGACACACGCTTTGATGCACTGGTGGAATTGCAAGAGAATGAGCGTGAGCCGTCGGGAGAGGACGACCACGATACGCTTCGTGTGGCACACGAGATTCCTGCCAAACAGCAGCCGGAACTGCTCCCCTTATCTGCTCTTCCCGACACCAACTATGCCGAACGACGCGTCATTGGCGTCGCGGATGGAGATCTTGCGCAAGCCTACGTGATCAAGCCTGTGCCCCGCCAAAGGCACGTCTTGTTGATTTCAACCAAGATCGGTGATCGGCCGCTGGTCATCTCGCACAATTACCAAAAGAACAGGACGCGAGTGTTCACCTCGGAGGATTCCACGGAACTGCTGGATGTGCAGATCGGTGGTGTGGATTGGCCGATCAACTTAGTCTACCTATACCAGGGCGTGCGCTACGTCGAGAGCTCAAAGAAGTTTCCCCTGCCAACCTTTCCCTTTGAAGTCACGACCCTCGACAAGTGGGTGGAAAAACACCCCGATACCTTGATTAACTTCGACGAGGAAGTCACGGAAAAGGATTATTATCAATACGAAGGCCACGGCACTTAGCGACTGGAAGGTAGCTACAGGCAAAAGTAGCTACGCTCGCCAGAGCGTGGTCTGGAGCAGCGACCCGTCCACCTTCTGGCGAAGGTAGCTACGGGCGAAGGTAGCTACGCTCGCCAGAGCGTGGTTTCAGCAAAACAGACCCCATCCACCTTCTGGTGAAGGTAGCTACAGGCGAAGGTAGCTACGCCAGAGCGTGGTTCCATGGGTTCCATCAGGCAGCAGCGATCTAGGGTTCGACCAGGGTCAAGGCCACATCGGGCTCCGTCTCGACGGTCTGTTGCCTGCCATCCGGCCAGCGGATCTGCAACTGAAGCCGGCCGGACTCTAGGCTACCCAAGCCGAAAAACAATTTGCTCTCGTGAGAAGCCGCAAAGCTGGTTCCCCCGCACAGCTCCTGCACCCAACGGCGATTGCCGCTCGAGACATCGACGCGAGTGCCAATTGCCTGACGATTGCTCTTCGTACCGACAAGACTCACTTGCAGCCAATGATTGTCGGAGGCTGTCGTGGCATCTGGCGAAAGATTTTCTAACACCACCGTTTCAGCATTCTCATTGCTGACGACCAGATCGGGATCCCCGTCCAGATCAAAGTCGGCGATTGCCACACCGCGGCCCATCCACTTTTGCTGAAAATAATCCCCCGCTGAATCGGAGACATCGATCCAGCGTCCCGCCTGCGACCAAGAAAACAATTGCGGCCTCATGGCGGGATCTGCCGCCCTGGGCGAGTGATCGACGTGGCCGTTGGCCACCAGCAGCTCCAACATGCCATCAAGGTTCAGATCCGCAAAAGCAGCCCCGAAGCCCAGAAAGCTCAGCGTGGGTTGGTGCAGGCCTGCCAAAGCGGTGGCATCTTGAAAGCCCCGCTCACCAAAGTTTGCGTAAAGCGTATTGGATTCTTCATAGAAGTGGGTGACGTAAAGATCGAGAAAGCCGTTGCCGTCATAATCCGCCACAGCCACTCCCATGCTGCCCTGCGGTCCACCCGCGCGATCCACCGCGCATCCGCGAATCGTTGCCTCATCAACGAAGTTGCCAGAGCCATCGTTGATGAACAAGAAGTTATCCGTTGTGTCATTCGCTACGTAGACGTCTGACCAGCCGTCGTTGTCAAAATCGGCAATCGCAACACCCAAAGCCCGATTGCCGGGCCCCTGTAAGCCTCGTTCGACCGCTTGATCTTGAAAAGTCCCGTCGCCCTGATTGATGAAGCAAGCGTCGGGAACCGGTTCCAACTCCGCCGGATTGCACAGGGTATCTCTACCCTCGCGATCTTTGCAGGGCGTAGGCCTTCTCGGATCATAGTTGCAGTAGTTACAGACATATAAATCCAGGTCTCCATCCCCGTCGAGATCGCCCCAGCCAGCCGAAGTGCTCCAACGCGGATCCTGAACGCCAACTTGCTGGGCAATCTCCAGGAAAGTACCGTCTCCACAGTTCCACCAGAGTGTGTTGCCACCCAAGTTCGTCACGTAGATGTCTTGCCAACCATCGTTATCAAAATCCGCGATAGCGACGCCTTGGCTGTAGTGCGGTTCCACAATCCGAGCTTGGGACTCCACCGATTGGAATCTGCGTTGACCTTCGCCCTCCAGCACCTGCTGGAACAAAGCGTCCAAGGGCTGTCCCTGGACGGTCTCCGCCGCCGGATCACCACCTTGATTCAAGTACAAATCGACCAGACCGTCGCGATCGAAATCCAACCATCCACAACCAGCACCGATCGTTTCCACGATCATGGCCTTGCCCGCAGCCCCGTTCTCATAACGATGCTGAATTCCCAGCGGGCGCTGAACTTGTACCAGCCGCACGGGAGCAGGCAGCGAATTGCCGCTGCTCTGCGTGGCCGCTTCTGCGAGCGGCATGGGCGGGCTTGGAGGAGGATTCAGCGGCTCAAAATCGAACGCCTCAGCGGTAGTCCGCTGGTCCACAGCTTCCGCTTCCTTGTTGGCAGGCTCTTCCTGACGATCACAGGCAGATAGACCGCATACCAGTCCCAGCAATAGCAATCTGCCCGCCTGCGGCACCCACCGCACCCGCGGAATGAAATCGGCTGGCGAGCCGCGAAGCTGCTCAATCAATTCTGACATACCTCCCACCAGCACCATTGCCCGCATGAACCACCCCGATCCGTTACTGATCCTTATTTAATCCTTATCTAATTCAGAACCTATCTGAAAATAAGCGGCTCTTGCTTTAGCCTCGGTTCTCTCCGGTTGCCAGATAGGTCCTAAGCCGTCTGGCTAGTTTCTCGGCAGTCTCACCCTGGCCACACATGCGGAAGT
>JANSWS010000663.1 GCA_024743355.1 bacterium | reverse complement strand
TGCCGATAGTTTTTGTTATCGCCAGCATTGGCGAACATCATGGTCGCAATCCGAGTCGAATCTGTTTGGAAAGCCAGCACCATCATGTCGCACATCAAGCGAATGTGCTCGCGATAGTCCTTTGGAATTCCCGCAGGTACGTCGTAGGCAATGTCCGTATCCAAATCCGGAGCTTGGGTTCCCGCGTCAATGCGACGCTCGACTTCGCGGACTCCGGTCAAATACTCATCTAGCTTTCGATTGTCATTACGGCTGAGAGAGCGCTGCAGCCGCTTCGCATCTTCGCTGATAAAGTCGAGAATGCTACGCTGCATTGCCTTCCGCTCGGCCTGACTCTGATCGACCTCGCGCTTGCTGCCGCCGGCAAACAGCCGTTCAAACACCAAGCGGGGATTCACTTCTTTGCCGACTGGAGTCGATTCGGAAGACCAGGAGATGTTAGACGAATAGGCACAACTGTAACCTGAGTCGCAGCCTCCGGCTTGCCGTCCTGGATCTGTACCGAGCTCCAAAGACGAGAAGCGGGTGTAGTGACCGATATGGTTCGCGGCGAGTTGATCCACGGAAATCCCAGAACGGATGTTCTCACCATCCGTCTTCCTGGGTTGAGCACCGGTCAGGAACACTGAAGCACTGCGAGCGTGGTCACCAGCGCCGTCTCCATTGGCACGTCCCTTATCGTGGGTCAATCCACTCAACACCAACAGATCGTCATGGACGGGAGCCAGGGGCTCCAGGATGTGTGGCAACTGGAAGCCATAGCCTTCCGTTGAGGGAGTCCACTTTGGCAGATGCACTCCGTTCGGCACGAAGATAAATGCCATTCTGGTTGGTGAAGCCGTAGCCCCCGCCACCTTGGCCAGGACTTGCGTTGACTCAAGCCAGGGCAAAGCAAGGGAAACACCCAATCCACGCAAGACAGAGCGCCTGTTAAGTTTGCGATAGTCCGACATATCTCTCTCCGCTTACCCTGAAAAAAAGTTTAATTCTCCGCCTCTTGCATGGTGAATGGCGAGCTGGTGGCGATCGCCTTCGCCAAAGTGCGAAAGCGAAAATCATCTCCCCGCGCCAACTCAACAATATTATTCACCGTGCAACGGTCATAAACACCCAATCCCCTGCCCAAACCATAGGTGAGCAGTTTCTGCGTCATGCAGCGAGTAAATTCAAGTTTCTTATCCTCAGCCAGAATGCGGACCAGGTCGACGGGACCGTTGAATTCACGACCACCCGGCAATTCGCCGGAAGCATCAATCGCATCCCGTCCGTCCACGTCTCTCCACATGCCGATGGCATCGAAGTTTTCCAGACCAAAGCCCAGTGTATCCATTTTAGTATGACATACCGCACAGCTCGGATTGGATCTGTGCTGCTCCATCTGCTGTCGAAGTGTGCCCAGCGTTTCGCCGGACTCGCCCAATTCTGGAACATTCGGAGGTGGCGGCGGCGGCGGCTCTCCCAGCAAGTTATCGAGTACCCATTTACCTCGCTTGACTGGCGAAGTTCGGGTGGGGTTAGAAGTGATCAGCAGAACGCTGGCATGCATCAACACGCCACTGCGCACGCCATTGAGTGCAACGCGCTGAAAACCTTCACCTTCAATTTGAGCATTCTCCAAACCGTAGAAGTCCGCCAAGCGTTGGTTCACGAAGGTATAGTCTGCATTCAACAATTCCAGCACGCTGCGGTTTTCGCGAATAATATTTTCAAACAGCAACTCAGTCTCGCGACGCATCGCATTCCGCAACTCGCCATCGAAATTGGCGAACAAGTCTGGATCTGGCGAAAGGCGTTCCAAGTCTCGCAACTGTAGCCATTGCCCAGCGAAATTCTTCACCAAGGCCGCCGACTTCGGATCGTCCAACATGCGGTCGACCTCGGCTTCAATCTGCTCTTGCGTGTGCAACTGCTGATTACCGGCCAGTTCGAACAGTCGCTCGTCCGGCATACTGCTCCACAGGAAATAGGAAAGCCTGGTTGCTATTTCGAAGTCATTTAGAGGCCGAACACCATCCACGATGTCCCTGGGGTCGTCCGTTTCTACCTTGTAGATGAAATGCGGCGACGACAAAACAGCCGCGACGGTGGTTTGAATTATGCGATCCATATCACCACCGGCCTCAAAGGTCGACCGCATAAGCTCGAACAGTCGCTCGAGTTCCTCGGAGGTTACAGGCCTGCGGAAAGCTCTCGAAGCAAAGTGCTCCGCATTCGCCCGAGCAGCCGCAACCACATCTTCGATGGGATCGCCTTCTTTAGTCTCAAATGGAAAGACTTTCTTGCGAGCTTCTTCGCTGGCGACAACTTCTCCGGCTATCGTCATGGCCGCTGCCAGATATTTCTCTAAGAGAATCGGAGGAATCGTCAACACATCACCGATGTTGTCAAAACCAGCACCTACATCGTCAGAAGGAAAATCCTCGGCCAAGCTGAGATCCAAGCCCGTCAGATCCCGCACGGTATTGTCATACTCAACGCGGTTCAATCGCCGCATGGTAAC
>JANSWS010000260.1 GCA_024743355.1 bacterium | reverse complement strand
GTAGCTACCTTCGCCAGAAGGTGGACTGGTGGACGTATGAACTTCCACGCTTTGGCAAGCGTGGCTACGCCTTGCATTCCCTGTCAACATCCGCACAATGCCGCGGAACGTTTCCTTTCTCTCCGGGCCTGAACACATGCACTACCTGATCACTGGCGGAAGTGGTTTTATCGGGTCTCATCTGGCTGAGGCCCTGCTTAAAGAGGGGCACCGTGTCACCGTGCTGGATGACTTGTCAACCGGCAAGATCACCAACGTTGAGCACCTGGAATCCAACGATCAGTTCCGCTTGTTGGTTGGCAGCGTGACGGATCGCAACCTTGTCTTTGAGGCGGTCCATGCCTGCGACCGAGTATTTCACTTGGCGTCCGCGGTGGGCGTCAAGCTGATAATGGAACGGCCGGTAGAGACGATTGACACCATCGTTACTGGCACCCAAGTGGTGCTGGAACAGGCGAATCGCTACCGCAAACCTCTCCTGCTGACTTCAACATCGGAGGTTTATGGCAAGTCCACCGCCGTGCCCTTTGTGGAAGATGGAGATCGTCTGGAAGGTCCGACGACCAAACACCGCTGGGCCTATGCCTGTGCCAAAGCCTTGGACGAATTCCTGGCGATGGCCTACTGGAAGTCGAGCAGTTTGCCGGTTGTGGTGACGCGATTGTTCAATACCGTCGGACCGCGGCAAACCGGACAGTATGGAATGGTAATCCCCAACTTCGTCGCCCAGGCATTGAAAGGCGAACCGCTGGTGATTCACGGCGACGGCCAGCAATCACGTTGCTTTTGCCATGTTTTGGATATTGTCCAAGGGTTGATCAGTCTGATGGACTGCCCTGCCGCTCGCGGACAAGTCGTCAATTTGGGGTCGACGGAGGAAGTCACCATCCGCGATCTGGCCGCTCGCGTCATCGAGGTCACCCAAAGCAAGTCGGAAATCCGGCAGGTGAGCTACGAGTCTATCTATGGAGAAGGATTCGAGGACATGTTGCGTCGTGTCCCTAGCATCGACAAAGCGGCCAGCCTGGTTGGCTGGAAGCCGACTCGTGATTTGCGACAGATCCTGACAGCGGTTGCAGAAGAGCTCAAATCAGAAGAGTTGAAATCGAAGTGAACGAACGGCCATAGCTACGCTCGCCAGAGCGTGGGAGGCAGTGCGTCAATCATCCACCTTCTGGCGAAGGTAGCTACGAAAGATGTTAGCAACCGCTATCGGTAGCTACGCTCGCCAGAGCGTGGAGCGGTTCAGCCACCGTCTGACGACGGTGGCTTAGCGCATCCGAAACTTCACTCTGCAGGTCCAATCTACTGCGCATCCGGGCTCAACAGGGTTGCGGATGGGAGCAGGGCTGCAATCTCGCGAAAAGCGTCCAAGATATCGGCTTCCATGGCCTCCGTATCCGGATTTCCGGGAACTTCTATGTAGACTCCCTTGCCCAGATGAGCGATGGCGTTCATCAGACTGACGTCCGCATCGTAGCCAACTGACATCGTGTGAATCGTATAGCCTGCATCGGCGCACTCCTTGGCCTTCTTCAGAACGTAGATTCGATTCTCGTCGTCTGCTGTGAAATCCGCACTTCCGTCTTTGTCGTAATCGAATAGGGCATCCCAGTTCCAGCCAGCGGGCAGCGAGGTGTCGTCTCCGCTATCGATCGTATTGGCATTTCCGTCGGTAATCAGCAGAATGGTTCCGCGTGCGCCCTCTCGACCGTATTGGTCCAATAGCTGCTTCGCATCCTTCAGTCCTCCACCCATGTTCGTAGCGTTGGAGTAGTGCGATGCTTGTTTGTAGTGGATCAGATTCTTGACCGCTTGGTAGTTATTGGTGACGGGCTCGGCTGAAATATCAACCGTCGGCATGCCTGGACCACTCATCGTCGACTCGATTCTGTGGCTGGTGTCGTAGCTGACCAATCCCACGTAGTCGTTGAAATCCAGGTCATCCAGATACTGGCAGAACATCTCCTGGCCAATTTTCATGGAATGAAACGGATAGTGCCGAGTCTTCCACAGATCTGCGGTTTCATTGTAAGAACTGTTCCAACGCAAGACATAATGCATGAATGTCATAATGCCGAACTTACGTCGGTACCCATGGTCGTAGATTTTACGGTCGTAGAAGGATCCTGACGTATCGCGGGCCATGGAAATGTATTGGTCCCAGCTGCCTCTCTGCCATGGGTACGGCACACTGCTAAGCCCGAGCCCGCGCTTGATGGTTGCATTGTTGTAGAAGTCGAATTCCTCCCAACTGCTGCTTCCTCGTCGCACCCAGCAAGTAGTAATTCGCTGGCCGCTGTTGCTGCCAGTTCCCTGCCAGGTCCCACTATTGCTGCTGGTGCTGAACGCCTCGCTGCCGCCGTTGTTAAACTCCAGGTAAACCCGGGTCAGGTTGCTTTCGCAATTTACGGTTACCGCTTCCGATTCCCAACGGACGGTCAAGTCGTTGCCCCAATTGGCACTGGGGATGGTAACCCAATCTGGCTCGAAGGGCATATTTCCGAAACTCGGATTGCCCAAATCATCCCACACCTTGCGGAGGTTGGTTTCGATTTGCGATTGCGGCGGCAATACCGAGGCTTCCGAATTAAAATAGCTGTCAAAATTCATGGAACGAGAAAAGTCCAGAACGGAAATAATGTCGCGTGATTCCACGGTGGCGATGGATTCGGCTCGCAGATCGGGCGCTCTGTTGCCTAGTACATGGGCAAAAAAGGTTGGGACCCGCGCATCGGGAGCGGTGGCATCGGGATTGTCGCGGCGACAAGCGACTTTGATGACATTGGCGGGTGTCTTACCCCAGGTCGTTTTGAAACTGTTGCTGTTGGCGTCGAAGTCTCGCCGGCCAAACTGAACATCCTTGGTGGGATCGATGTAATGGCCATTCATGGAAGCAACTTTGGCAGCCATTTGACGAGCCTGATCCAACGCATAGGCTTGGACATCGCCCACACCTGCATCAGCCTGCTCCACCGCATGCGTGATTTCCATGGCCGCCGCCAATGCCGCAGCGTCGCAGGCGATTTGCATGCGTTGCTTCTGGTAGGCAATAAAGCCAATATCCACACCGAAGGCGACAAAGCCAATCAGTGCCACAATACTGATAGCCGAGAGAGGAGCAATTGCACCTCGACGACTTATGTTGGGAGGCAAATCCACAACGCCTTTTCTGCTACTCATGATGAATCCTCGCGATTGAAATTGAGAGTCTGCCCGAGCTAATTCGCGCCGTAGTTAACCGGGGTTCGCCCCCGACGAAATACCGTGGATGCCTCGATCCGTTGCCCAGCCATCAAGTTGATCGGATCGGAGCTTACATTGTCATAGGGAACGGAAATCGAAATCCGAAACAGCTGCATGTAGTTCGCTTTGTCCGCGAGATCAAAGGTCGTTCCCGCGCTATCACCCTCGGCGTGTTCAATCGTCAAGATCACGTTATCGGTCCTGACATCCGTCGCCCGCAAAAAGTTGAGAATATCCTGCTCCACTTTTTGATTGGCAGTTTGGCCGACTTCGAGCTTGCCCGAGAAGTCCATCGAGGCCAGGCGGCCACCCTCACGGATTGCCGACGCAATTTTCGTTGCACCAGCTACAGCTTGTCCAAGCTCGCATGTACCGAGGATCAATATCAATAGAACCGGAGCAATCACGGCGAACTCGACCGCTGCCGCACCTTGCCGAGCTCTTCTGCAATCAGTCTTCTTTCGGTCACTCATGGCAAACTCGTTCCAGATAGCAGTACTCAACGATTTACTCGCGGCGCATGACGGAGACGCCGCGTAGCGTCACGTTTTTGATCCAAAATGGAGAAATCAAGGCGACCGAGTCGTAGGGAACTTCAACTTGAACCATGAAAAGGTCCCGGGACTCAAGTGTGTTGAGCTCGACGCTGGGCAAACTGGCGGCATTGATCGTCCCATTGCCGGATTCCAAGACGGAAGCATCTTTGACGTAAGTCGTAGATACGCCCGGCCCAAGGATGGCGTCCAGCCTGCTATCGGCGAACTGTTTCACTCGTGCCGTCGACACGTCTTCGAAGGATCCTTCGTGGGCAGCTTGTTTTGCGATGGATGTCAGGTAGTTGACAACCATCAAAGCGTGACCAAATTCAAACAGCGCGAAAACAAAAAGGAAGAAGACTGGCAACACAACGGCCATCTCGACTAGGGTTGCACCGCGACGACCTTGGCTCGATGATACTGCTCGAGACCGCGTCCCATTCAACATTTGCTTCGGTCTTAGCCGATCCATTTGACGGTCCATAAGTGGCTCCCGCCGCAGAAGTGAAACAGATAGGGTTCGGGGCAACACAATGCAGCCCGCTGCTGAACACCCCAATGTCTCCGACGTACGAAAATCAAAGCCCATCTCAAACATAGGTCGCGAATTCCTTGGGCGTGCCGCGAAACACGAAAAAAGCAAACAATCGATAGCCGACAATCTGACATCCATCAGAAATCTGAAAGCAAACATTGCACGTTGCTAACTGTCAGCTAGTCGCTACCTGTTGTTGCCAGCGATCATCACCACTGATTTCAACCGCTGCCAAAACACAACAGGCTGATGTGCATTGCTGCCGAGCTACCTCCATAGATGCGTCGAAATCCTCTTGTTTCCCGCTGACAACGGTTACAAGTCCGCTAACCATTTCGAAGAAATGGATACTGCAGGTCGCCGCTCGGCAAGCGGGACCAACTGGTACGTACCGCCTGCCGGGTGGTTCGTCTCGCTTCGGTCGGCATGCAGAACGTGGCTTGGATGCAAGCTGGTTGCTGATCCAGTTTGTCCAAAGCCAAAGCAGTCCAGCGTCGACGTTCAGCCAACCTTGGCGAACCTCACCAGGCGGCCCGTGACGCACTCACTAGGTCACTGCTCGGCAAGCGGGACCAACTGGTACGTACCGCCTGCCGGGTGGTTCGTGGTTTTGATGGTGGCATGACGGTGAAGCAAACGCCGCCGCAAGCGACTGTGCGCCGCGCTGTTTTATAATCCATCAGATCGCAACAGAGTCGCTGAAGGCACCAGCGCAGCGATCTGTCGGAACGCCTCCAAAATCTCCGCTTCCATGGCTTCCGTGGAAGAGTTTCCGGGAACTTCAATAAAGATGCCTTTGCCGAGATGTGCGATGGCATTCATCAGTTCAACATCCGCATCCGCACCGACTGACATGGTGTGAATCGTATAGCCGGCATCCACACATTCCTTGGCCTTTACCAGAACGTAGCGACGATCAGCATTGGAGGTACTGAAATCGGCCGCTCCGTCATTATCGTAGTCGAAGAGCTCATTCCAATCCCAGCCGTTAGGCAGATTGGTGCTATCGCCAGAATCGATCGTGTTTGCGTTGCCATCGGTGATCAGCAAGATGGTCCCTCGGGCGCCAGGACGTCCGTGCTGGTCCAGCAGAGCCTTGGCATCTTTAAGACCGCCCCCCATGTTGGTCGCATTGGAATAGTGCGAGGCTTGCTTGTGATGGATCAAATTACGAATCGCGTTATAGTCATTGGTGATCGGCTCATTCGAGATATCCACGTTGGGCATACCGGGACCACTCATTGTCATTTCTACCCGATGGTTGGTGTCGTAGCTCACCAACCCCAAGTAGTCGTTGAAGTCCAAGTCACTCAAATAGTCACACAGAAGCTCTTGACCAACCTTCATTGAATGAAAGGGGTAATGACGTGTCTTCCACAGGTCTGCAGTCTCGTGGTGGGAGCTATTCCATCGTAAGACGTAATGTATGAAGGTCATGATGCCGAATTTGCGGCGATAGCCGTTGTCGTAGATCTTCCGATCATAGAACGAGCCCGAGGTATCGCGAGCCATTGAGATATATTGATCCCAGCTGCCGCGTTCCCATGGATAGGAAACACCGTTCAATCCCAGCCCGCGGCGGATCGTCGAGTTGTCATAGAAATCAAATTCTTCCCAGCTGTTGTTCCAACGACGACACCAGCAACGAACAATCCGTCGTCCACTGTTGCTACCGGTTCCTTGAAAAGTTCCCGAATTGCTGGAGGTGTTGAAGCCCTGGCCGTTACCGTTGTCGTATTCCAGATAGACACGAGTCAAGTTACTCGAACAATTCACCACAACCTGCTCGGATTCCCAGCGGACGGTCAAATCGTTGCCCCAATTCGCGCTAGGCACGGTCACCCAATCCGGTTCAAAGGGCATGTTGCCGAAGCTTGGATTCCCCAAGTCGTCCCAAATCTTTCTCAGATTTTCCTCAACCTGAGCCTTGGGTGGCACCGTCGATGCCTCGGAATTGAAATAGCTGTCGAAGTTCATGGACCGCGAGAAATCGAGCACGGAAACAATGTCGCGAGACTCGACCGTCGCAATTGCCTCAGCCCTCAAGTCGGGAGAGGAATTCCCTATGAGATGGGCAAAGAAGGTCGGAACGCGAGCATCTGGAGCGGAGCTGTCTGGATTGTCTCTGCGACAGACCACTTTCACTACATTCGCCGGAGTCTGTCCCCAGGTGATGCTGAATTCGCCGCTGCTGTCATCGAAAATCCGATGCCCGAATTCGACGTCAATTGATGGGTCGATGTAATGACCGTTCAAGTCTGCTACTTCGGCGGCCATCTGCCGAGCTTGATCCAGTGCATAGGCATGGATGTCACCGACGTTGTAATCCGCCTGTTCCACCGCGTGCGTGATCTCCATCGCCGCGGCCAAAGCCGCAGCGTCGCAGGCAATCTGCATGCGTTGTTTCTGGTAGGCAATGAAGCCAATGTCAACTCCGAAGGCTACGAAAGCGAGCAACGCAATGATGCTGATCGCCGCTAATGGGGCCACCGCACCCTGTCTTAAGTTGTCCTTCTTGACTATTACAAGAATACTTTTGTTCGACATAATTGTCTCTCCAATTGCTCGCTTTACTGATGCGGGAGATCTAGTCCAAGTCATAGTTCACCGGAGTTCGGCCCCGACGAAAAACGGTCGAAGCGACGATCCTTTGTCCCGCCATCAAGTTGACGGGGTCGGCACTTACATTTCGATACGGTACTGTGACCGTTATGCGAAACAGCTGTAAGTAATTCGCCTCCGAAGCAAGATCAAACTCGGTTCCCGCTTGTTCGCCCTTGGCATGTTCAATGGAGACGGTAACGCCCTCTGTCTTCACACCTGTCGCTTCAAGAAAGACAAGAATATCGCGCTCAATCTTGGCATTCGCAGTTTGACCGTCGAGCAGTTTTCCAGAGAAGTCCATTGAGGCAAGACGACCGCCCTCTCTGATCGCCGAGGCGACCTTCGTCGCACCTGCCGTCGCCTGACCAATCTCGCAAGTCCCGAGATACATCAGAGCCAGCACGGGGGCGACCACGGCAAATTCCGTTGCGGCAGCGGCGGTACGACTTCGTTTTGCTCGACGAGCATGTGTGTGATTGGCCATCGTTCGAATATCCATTGCTCAATTGTGTTTGGAGAAAGATGCCTACTCGCGACGCATCACGGAAACGCCACTCAAAGTTTGATTCTTGATCCAGAATGGGGGCAGCAGGGAAACGGAGTCGTAGGGCACCTCAATGTGCACCATGAACAAGCCGCGAGAATCCAAATTCTCTAACTCGACAGATGGAAGTGAGCTCACATTCAGAGAGCTACTGTTTCCTGTCTCATAAGCGGCCGCGTTCTTGATGCTGATGGTGGCAACATCGCTACCTAAAAGAAAGTCCATGCGTTCGCTGGCAAACTGCGTCACTTCGGACGTGCTAACGTCCTCAAAGGACCCCAGATGCGCCGCTTGCTTGGAAACCGAGGTCAAATAGTTGATGACCATGAGTGCATGGCCAAACTCAAAAAGAGCGAACACAAACAAAAAAAACACGGGCGCAATGAACGCCATCTCTACGACCGTGGCGCCGCGGCGGGTTCTGCGATGCATCGTAACAACGACCTTTCTTCCTCTGTTGTCGGATCTTTGAGCGCCGGAAAGTGGACCAAGTTTCCCGGGCTTTCGCTTACAGACTTTTGTTTTGAAGCTGCACTAGCCAACTGAAAACTAGTTCAACAATTCGTGCGCGGTGCCCCCAAAAAGGTGAATTAACGAAATTCACACGATGCTGGCAGATCCGCCTAAATGTCACTTGCTCGGTTGTCATCCGCACCTCCCGAGGTGAATCGGTTGCGCTGATCATTACGAACATGCGGATATTGTTGAGACCCTTGCTGACCCAAACAGCTCGTGCTTTGCTTGACTGACACGAGCGTACAACCTAGGCTCCCGCAGACTCGAAATGCAGGCCAGAAAGCAGGGTCACACATGATCTGCCGCATCTGCTCGGTTCAACGAAAACTTCAGGCCGTACTAATGCTCCCAAATCTTCGCCTTCATAAACTGGCTCTCAAAGCGCGATGCCGGTCACGTCGCGGCGCAACTGCAGTAGAGTTCGCCTTCTGCGCACCCGTGTTGCTGATGATCGTCTTCGGCGTGATCGAATTCGGTCGCATACTCATGGTTCAGAACGCGGTCACGAACGCAGCCAAAGAGGGCTGCCGCAAGGCAATTTTGGCAACCACCCGCGACATTAATCAGGTCACCGCTGCCGCCAAACGCCAAATGAACATTGTTGCCCCTAATAAAAATTGCAGCGTTAGCTGCGTACCAAACACACTGCAAAACATCTCAACGGGAACATCGGTGACAGTGACAGTTGGGGTGAATTACTCAGATGTATCTTGGGTGCCAAAGAGCATCCTGCCCTCGGGCCTGAAACTACAGGGCAAAGCGGTTCAAGTCCGCGAGTGAGATCCTTACACCCACGCCAAAATTATCTGGAGATCGAAACATGCACCGAGTTTGTCGCCCCCTAAAGAAGCGTGGAGCCGCCGTTGCGGAGTTGGCCGTAACACTTCCGGTCCCTCTATTGTTTTTACTGGGTACGATCGACGCAGGTCAGTTTGCCAATGTCTACCAGACGGTTAGCAACGCCTCACTTGAGGGAGCACGAGTTGCGTCAAAATCAACGACGACCTCGTCCGACGATGTCAGAGCCGCTGTCGTAACCCATCTGGACAATGCAATTACGAATATCTCGGCTTCGGAACTGAACGCCGTCCTGAGCGTTTCGATCAGTAATTTGTCGAATGGCCAAGTCCTCGACGACAGTCTGGCTGGAATACCTGCGGGCACGAAGTTAGAGGTTCAAGTTTCGCTCCCCTACTCAGCGGTGCGTTTTATCTCGGGCTTGAATGTGCTCAACGCAAAAACCGTACAGATGTCGACGGTAATCCGCAGACAGTAGACAGCGGCTTATCGATTGATCGATGTGGATCCCTGCAGCCTCCTTTTCACCGGTTCTGACATGTTAGACAGAGTCTCAAAAACAAAAAGCATCCGACGCGGAGCCATTGTCGTTCTTGTAGCTGCGTTAACCGTTGCTATGGTTGCCATCACTGCGTTGGCCATCGATTACAGCTACCTGCTGAAGATGCGCACCGATATGCAGCGTGCTGCTGACGCCAGTGCTTTGGCTGCCGTGCAGAATCTAATCCCAAATTCTGCCGGCACACAGGACTTAGCAGCTACCAGAGCAGCCGTACGCGAATATGCCAACGCAAACCTGGCAAGTAACGGCATCAGCGACTTCGCGGTCGCCACGGATGATATCGAAATCGGACGATACGATACGCAGACTATCTACTCGAGTGTGAATTTGTTGGATTCGGGCACTTTCGATGCGGTACGTGTGACCTTGCGCCGGGATGGCTCCATAAACCCTCAGGCGCCACTTTTCTTTGGTCGCGCGCTCGGCATGTCGGGCGCCTCGATTACAGTCTCTGCTACGGCTGTCCTGCAAAAAGCAACTCGAATACCGGCAGGTGCGGACGTTTTGCCGTTTGCGGTTGAATTAAGCCATTGGAACAGCATGAACACGGGCGATACGCTGATTGGCTATGGGGACGGCAAAGTGCAAGATAAGTATGGCAACGATGTGCCCGGAAATTTCGGAACTTGCGACATTGGCCCTGAGAATAACAGCACTTCCGATCTGCGTGACCAGATTCTAAACGGCCTGCGTCAGAGCGACTTGGACGCCCTGCATGCGTCCGGTCGCATTGGACAGAACCAATTCATCGATGTTGAATCTCCGATGTGGGTGAACGCCGATCCAGGCCTCTCTTCCGGTATGAAGTCGGCCGTACAGGCAATTCATGGCCAGTGGCGTCTGATACCACTGTACGATGAACTCGGCTCAAAAGGCTCAACCGTCAACGGGGGAGATTCGTCAAGCTCTAAGGGTAAAGGCGGCTCGAAGAAGCAGTCATCCAGCGCTGGTAGCGGAAACAACTTGGAATACCACGTCAAAGCATGGGGAGCCGTTAAGGTACTCAATTCCAATTGGAACGGAGCCAAGAACACTTGGGTTGAGTTAGAAAAGTCGTTCCTCTATGACGGCAACTTGCTGCCCAAGCCCAATAGTTTGGATCTATCTCAACCCGTCATCGAAGGCGTTTTCACCTATCCGGTGCTGGTTGAATAGCGTACGGACAGCCAAGTTCTCGACGAACCTGCATCTGGTCACCGCACGGCAAGCGGGACCTACTGGGACGTGCCGCCTGCCGGGTGGTTCGTGACTTTGATGGTGGGCAGATGCTAAAGCAAGCGTTGCTAAAAACTTCTGCCAACGCACCCGCTCCTGCATCCTTCCGCAGCTGGACGCGATCCTGCCGGTTGCACGTCATTTGCGGATGGGCCGCGAACGCTTGTCGCGGCAGTTGGCAATTCGGATATCGATCAACCAGCGTGCGGCACAATCCATCGCTTCGGTTCAAGCTCTCCCTTCGTCAGATCCCGCTCGGCAAGCGGGACCTACTGGTACGTACCGCCTGCCAGGTGGTTCGTGGTTTTGATGGTGGCATACCGGTGAAACAACCGCCGCCAAAAAAGTATGCCCACACGTCCGTCGAGAGCACCTGATAAGAGTCGGACACGAGGCGACAGAATGCAGCCATCCGCTGACAGACTGCGGACGTTTGTTGCGGCAGTTGGAAATTCGGATACCGAGCAACCGTCGTGCGGCACAAACCAACTCTTCGGTCCAAGCTCTCCCTTCGTCAGGTCGCCGCTCGGCAAGCGGGACCTACAGTACGTACCGCCTGCCGGGTGGTTC
>JANSWS010000602.1 GCA_024743355.1 bacterium | reverse complement strand
GAGCACGAGCACGAGCACGAGCACGAGCACGAGCACGAGCACGAGCACGAGCACGAGCACGAGCACGAGCACGAGCACGAGCACGGGGAAAACCGCAGGGAACAAAATGGCAAAACATCGAATTTATTCAACCAGCTTCGCCAGTGTTTATCCGCACTATGTGAACAAGGCAGAGAAAAAGGGACGCAGCAAGGAAGAAGTGGATGATATTATTTGCTGGCTGACCGGCTATAGCTCGGAGCAATTAGAAGATGAACTAAGTCAGAAAACGGATTTCGAGACGTTTTTCAACGAGGCCCCTGCGCTCAATCCCTTACGCGCCAAGATCAAGGGAGTCGTGTGTGGAGTCCGCGTGGAAGAAGTGGAAGAGCCACTGATGCGCGAGATTCGTTATCTGGACAAGTTGATCGACGAATTGGCCCGAGGCAAGTCCATGGAAAAGATCTTGCGGAGCTAGTCCGAGACGCGCCTTACGCCAGCACAAGCGGTAAGCCATGAACGAAGGCAGCAAGCCAGGTATTGCCCATCGCCCGCGGAACGTGGGAAGGCGACCGAAATGGAATCAATTCAGCATCCTGGGGGCCCTGGTCGGGACCTCTATTATGGCTGTGCTTTTCTGGCTGGTTCCGCCGCTGCTGGTCCCCAAGACTGAGTTGACCGGCAAGGTGACGCTCGACGGAAAACCTTTAGCCGACGGCGTACTGACGCTGTTACCCCAGCAGGCCGGCACGCAACAGCCGATCCAGCTGGACATTGCCAACGGAGTGTATGCTATTTTCGGTGGACTCAAGCCTGGTGACTACGTGGTCAAGATCAACGCCTCCAGGCTGCAGGGAAAACTGTCGGTGGAGTTGATTCCTGAGAAATACAACCGAAACTCGGCCTTACATATCGTGCTGCGGACGGGCCATAACATCGTGGATTTCGATCTAGTCTCCGATTAAGCCCGAATTTCGTTGTGGCGTTGGAGCCGAGGGAAGTCCGAGGGAGAATTCGGGTTGGACAAGATCGAATGGCGATGAAGGCCGAGAACGTAAAGGCGATGGGCATGAGTGCGATGGCAATGCGAGTTTCACCTGTGCTCGGAGTGCGGCAGGTGCGGAAAACTGCCGAATACTATCGCGATGTCCTGGGGTTCTTCCTGGATCCTGTTGACGGTGTGTTTCAGCCTTCACCCGACGATCCACAGGGTGTGTACGGCATCGTCAAGAAAGGCAACGTTTGGATCCATTTTCAGGTAAGAGGAGAGGATGTATTGCCCCGGCAGCGGGCCGTCATAGAACGTGATGTCTATCTTTATGTGGACGACGTGGAGTCCGTTCACGCGGATCTCCACCGCCGAGGGGCGACCATAATACAACCGTTGACCGACGCCGCTTATGGCATTCGTGAGTTCGTGGTGGAAGATTTGAATGGCTTCCGGCTGGTATTCGGGCAGCCTTTGTGAGTTGATGCTCAGACAGGAGTGGAAAGCTTCGGGGATTCAGCTCGACCCGTGGCGAGTACTCGACGCGAGCTCTTGAGAGGAGAGTTGGGACAATTTTGAAAATTTCGCGCGATTCGCTCGGCCTGATCCCCTACCCGAAGTGTTAGTGTGAAGATACTCTCTGCCTGAATTTTCTGAATTTCGATTCACCGGTCGATCTCTACTGGATAGGCCATGCCCAAATCTTCTCGGGGATTCTCCCTGACCGCCACGCAATGGGTCGTTTGCTTCATTGCGGCTATTGGATTTGCCTTTGACATTTATGAACTGCTGATGCTGCCATTGATTTTGCGGCCAGCGTTGGCGGAGTTAGCCGGCATTCTTCCCGGCACGCCCGAGTTCGAGTACTGGCGCGGCGTGCTGTTCTTTGTGCCCGCCATGGTTGGTGGACTTTTTGGTTTATGGGGCGGCTATCTGACCGATTTGCTTGGCCGCCGACGGGTGCTGACCTTCAGTATCTTGCTGTACGCTTTCTCCGCGCTGGCCTGTGGCTTCGTGACCAGCATCCCGATGTTGTTGCTGTTTCGCTGTTTGGTTTTCGTCGGCGTTTGCGTTGAATTTGTGGCAGCTGTGGCCTGGCTAGCGGAATTGTTTGAGCAGCCACGACAACGGGAAGCCGCACTGGGATACACCCAAGCATTTTCTTCGGTAGGTGGCATCATGGTCACCGCTGCCAATCTGCTTGCGATTCGTTATGCGGATTCTCTGCCGATGATTGCGGGAGGCCATGAGGCTTGGCGATACACGGTTATCAGTGGAGTGATCCCTGCAATACCGTTGATTATCGTACGCCCCTTTCTGCCGGAATCCCCTCAATGGGCGGCGAAGAAGGCCAGCGGCGATTTACGGCGACCGAATCTGGCGGAACTCTTTTCGCCTGAGCTGCGGCGGACGACCATTGTGACCACGCTGATGTTTGCCTGCTGCTATGGGGCCGCCTTTGGAGCCCTGCAGCAGACCCCCTCAATTGTTCCGGGTATTTCCGATGTGCAGTCGGCAACCAGCGATTTGAGTGTGCCGGAAAAGAAACAGTTTGAGCAAGAGACGGCGGCAAAGGTCAATGGCTACCAAGAGATCGGTGGTCTGCTGGGGCGGTTTGCCTTGGCGACGCTAGCGATTTTCATCGTCAGTCGACGCTGGCTGCTGCGCATATTCCAGTGGCCGGGGCTGCTGGTTGTCCCCTGGGTTTATCTAGCGGCAGCCAATCAGAGTTTAGAGACATTCCAGTGGGGAATCTTTTTCGCCGGTTTCTTGACGGTAGCCCAATTCAGCTTCTGGGGTAATTACCTTCCGCAAGTCTTTCCGTTGCATCTTCGTGGCACTGGTGAGAGTTTTGCTGCCAACATCGGTGGGCGAATGATTGGTACCTCTTGCGCCGCCATCACCGCCTGGTTGATTACCGTGTTGCCGTCTCACCATCCTGCCACTGCTGCCGGGATTGTCGCGGCTGTCACGTACGCAATCGGCAGCCTGCTGTCGTTTGCATTGCCAGACGACCGATTTCACAGAAGCCAGGATTGACCGCGGCGAGCGTCCATGGCAAGCCTAGCTTCGATTCGACCGGCTGATAACATCAGCGGTGATCGTATTAGTCACAATTCTATCTGCCCTGATCCCATCAGCCGCTGAGCGTTAGCTCCGGTTCTCGAAGGTGCTATCGCTCCTTAGTAGCGAATTGCCCAACACCAAGCCATCTCACGCCGCGGGTGATCGACACATTTCGCTGGGCCGGAAACACGG
>JANSWS010000738.1 GCA_024743355.1 bacterium | reverse complement strand
CAGTTGCGCGATCACGCCGTAAATGCCGTGCATAGCCTCCAATACACGCTTGACCTCTGCTTCGCTCATGACGGTTGGGATCAAGCTCGGCTTGTCGGCTCGCGTGGCATTGATATTCTGCAAGGGCCGTTCCAACACTGCCTCGAATAGCATCTTCAGACCGAAAAAGGCCTGCTCTTTTGTTGACGGGGCGCAATCGCCATCTACGGCCAGGTCCGTCAGAAACGTTTCGACTTCAGCGCTGCCAACCCGTTCGAAATCTTGCTCGCATGTCAAGCAGTATTCACGCATGAAGCGCTTGACCCATTTGACGTACGCCCGTTCCGTGTTGAGCTTCTTGCCCAGCATGCGCATTTTGCGCCGCATTTGCTGAATCACATCGGGCTCGCGAGGGTTGATTCGCCCGACAAGCTCCTCGATGGGTGGCCCGCCTTCATTCCGCTGAGCTTCCTGCTGCGCGATTTCCCGCAGCTTGTTGCGGATCGGCTCCAAGAACGGAGTCATCGTTTGCCATTCCGCGTTTCGGTAGAGGATTAGCGACTCGACAATTCTGAACCTTTTCCAGGCTGGCTCACCAGCATCTCGCTTCGATTGCAAGAACGCGACAACCTGTTCTGTCGAGAATCGCCAGCCGGAAGCATCGTATATTTCGTGAAATTGGGCCAGCTTACCAAACCAAATCCGTGACCAATCCGAGGGAGTGGGTTTGCGTTTTTCGCAACTCATGGCGCCCAGCCCTGTACGCGGGGGTTATCGAGTGGTCCATGCCAGAACAGCGTAGCTGCAGGTGGGTGAGAATACCCACCTGACCGCCCATAGTTGCGGTTCCACTGGCGGAAGTCAATCACCTTCCCCGCTATTTCTGAAGTACTCGAAGAGCCAAAATCTTGACATTGACAGAAAAAACGGCGATAAGTGAAGACTCCGGTTATCAAAAGTTCCGCAATAAGCCCGTTTGGTCATCTTATTCGCTGGCCGGACCGGTCATGATTAAGTTATCCGACTGATGTGCTGACGGCATCGACCGCATCAAAACCGCATGAACCAAAACGACTCTCAGGACATCGCTGATGACCCATTCGTACCGCTTCTTGGACACCGTTGGATACGTTTAGCTGGTGCTCTCGGCGTTCTCTTCGTTGTTGTCCATTTGGTCACAGTCATTGTCACTTGCACGGTCGAAGGGTTTAACTGGGGCTTCAATGCCTGGTTTCTTGATGCCGGGGGATTTCTTGCCGGGTTCTTTTTCGCGATTCAATGCTGGCTATCCTCATCTCGCAGCGCCAGAGAATTCAGCAGCGGAAACCGTTGGATTGCAATTTGGGCAAGCGTGACGGTAGTATTTCGTGTCGTGGACACATTGATGCTGTTCGGGATACTGAAATGGGATACGATTTATGTGACGCCAGCTGGCGTTGTGCTTTGGTCCAATGTGATTAGTGAGGTCGTAGTTGGAATGGCCTTTGCCGCAACAGCCCTGGTCGGCTCCGTCAGCCTGCTTTTAGTCGCCCACGGGGCATCCGAGTGACAAATGTATGACCCATCACTGCAATCGGATAACCAATAAGGATTTGACTTCGCGTCCCGCGTACGGAGAGCGGGAATCAGAGTCACGTTGACTCGTAGATTTGATGCTGACATCGGCGATAGTCAGCCGAAGCTCAAGTCCTCTGTT
>JANSWS010000777.1 GCA_024743355.1 bacterium | reverse complement strand
CTCTTGACTTCCGGGCTCTTGACTTCCGGGCTCTTGACTTCCGGTTTGTTGGCTTCCGGGCTGTTGACTTCCGGGCTGTTGACTCCCGGGTTGTTGGCTTCCGGGCTGTTGAGCAGAAACAACGGTCAAGAACGGCAGGCATAAACAGCCTGCAAGCACCAGCGTATGACAACAGAATCGGCAGGCCGAATTTTGGCTAAACAAGCGTGGCACGGGTTACCTCAGCTGCGTCTAAATCAAAAGGGATATAGAACATGGATTCTAGCTGTATGCCTGCCAACTCGCCAAATCTAGCCGCCCCCTGTCGCCCGATTCTCGACGTCCGTTTCTGTCGGCCAGTGCAGCAAAAAGCAAGTCTCTTCACCCGGCTTGGAAACCAGACTTAGATCGCCCCCGTGTTCCCGCATGATCTTTTGAGAAACTGGCAAACCCAGCCCTGTCCCACGTGTTCCCTTGCTCGATTCGAAGGGAGCAAAGATACGTGCAGCATCCTCTTCGGAGATGCCCGGGCCGTTATCCTTGACACGTATTTCGACGCTGGCATCCGCCGTCGTGGCTTCCACCGTAACTTTGCCACCAGCGGTTTGGCTGGTGGCATCGACGGCGTTGCTGACGACATTGAGCAAGGCTCGGTGAATGGCTTCCGCGTCGAAAGACGCCATAATTGGCATGTCAGGCTGCCGCCACTGCAATTCAACACCGGCTGCATTCGCAGATGGGGAAACCATATCCATGACCTCCTTGATCAGCGGGCACAAATCACCCGTGGTAAGCTCAGGCTCTCTTTGCTTGCTGTAACTCAACATATCCAGAACCAGATTTGAGATGCGTTCTTGGTTGCGTTGAACCATCTCCCAGCCCTGCTTGATGAGCGGCACATCGCCGTTCTTGATCCCCTGCTCCACCAGATAGTTGGCTCCGCTGACTCCCTGCAGAATGTTTTTCACGTGATGGGAGAGATTGGCGATGGTTTGTCCCATCGCAGCCAGGCGTTCCGACTGAACCATGGCGCGGTAGAACTGGGTGTCTTCGATTGCCAAAGCAGCTTGGCCTCCGATGGCCATCATCAACATCAGGTGCTCTTTGTCAAAGCATTGCTGCGATTCAAGCTGTGCCAATTTACCTGGGGAAATGGAAGTATCGATATAGATAACGCCCACGAAACCATATCTACCCTGCATGGGTACGCAAATGGCTTCATGAATTCCCAGTTCGCTCACGCTTTCCGCATTGCTCCAGCGTTCGTCGTCCTGTGCGTTGCTGGTTAAGACGCCATCTTTGGTGCGACACACGTAATCCAGAATCGTGCGGCTGATCGCAAGGGGCCGTTTGGGACGCGGGCTATCGT
>JANSWS010000232.1 GCA_024743355.1 bacterium | reverse complement strand
TTTCATAGCCGGTGTCCTTTAGAACTACTGAAGGTTTGACAACTCCAGTTTCCGTTCTAGCGGCCCGGCTTCCTATATCTTCACGGGCTCGCCCGTGTTCCCCCTACTTACCAGCTTGCATCTGCTCAACGCCTTAAAGCCTTTCGAAGCTAAAGACGCTGCCAGAACCTTGGACCCTTCGATTACATTCAGCAGGAAGCGACAGGCATCAAGCTGGTAACTCAGGACAAAACACGGGCGAGCCCGTGCCACACTTGTTTGTGTGTTTCATTCTCACTTGGGTGCTGGCTTGCCTTCCACACTTTGGAAGATCGTCTCAGCAACGACTAGCGCCGAACTCCTGTGCTTCGGGGCGTAGGCCATGGATAAAAGGCAAATCAGGATATTGAACTTTTAAGGGCTCTGCCAAGAAGAATCTTGCACTGGACCACTTCCAATCCACGGCGCGTTTGCAGAGCTTCTTTTCGACAGGATTCCTATGAAAGTAGTTGATCGAGGCTTGGATCGATTCTGGCTGGAACAGATTTCGATCGCATCCTGGTCCCTTTTGCCAGAATCGAAACACAGATTTTCCCGGACGTTCCTGAACCGTAAGTTTGCTCAGCAGAGGACTATTGCATCGCTCAAGCAGGGAACGAATCGAGCTGGAAAAAGGCTGTTTGATACTGGCAAGAAACTGCCCCATGTCAGGTTTCGGCTCTAGGGGAAAGACCAGCAGATGAACATGATCGGGCATGTATACGAAGGCAACCAATTCCATCTGAAATGCACTGCAGGCCTCGTCGATATACTTTGACAACTGGCATCGCCAAACATCATTGGTAAGCAATCGCATCTTGTGAAAGCAGGAGAAGGTCAGTTCGTGAAAATCTCCGACCTCGTGATGGTGCTTGATTGTTTTGTACTTTCTGTTGCTCATATAACGCGTTCTATCAGATTGAACAGCTCGCCCGTGTTCCCCCTACTTACCAGCTTGCACTTGCTCAACGCCTTAAAGCCTTGCGAAGCTAAAGACGCTGCCAGAACCTTGGACCCTTCGATTGCATTCAGCAGGAAGCGACAGGCATCAAGCTGGTAACTCCAAGCGAAAAAATGTGTGGCACGGGCTCGCCCGTGTTCCCCCTACTTACCAGCTTGCATCTGCGCAACAGGTCGAAGCCTCTCGAAGCTGAAGACGCTGCCAGAACCTTAGACCCTTCGATTGCATTCAGCAGGAAGCGACAGGCATCAAGCTGGTAACTCAGGACAAAACACGGGCGAGCCCGCGCCACACTTGTTTGTGTGTTTCATTATCACTTGGATGCTGGCTTGCCCGGGTGGACACTTTCTCAACTTGTTTCCTAAGGTGAGACGGGAAAGAGCCTACTTCCTTACAGCCGACAACTTCGATTTTTGAAATTCACCCTTCAAAGGATTCCCCGTCGAGTCATTCACTGGGAACGACTCGGCCGTCTCTGCGATCGCCTAAATCCGCGTAAACGAGCTCGTCAATCCGATAGGAAATGAATCGCGTGGATCCGTCGCAGAAGCCGAAGTTGACACCCGCTTCGTGTCCCGAGCCAAATGCCAATAGGGAACCCTCGGTGGTTACCCGATCAGGCCTGGGCGGTTGCAAGGTGAAACGTCGCACGTCGTAAGAGTCCCCGACATAGGCTGGTTGATTGGCTTCCTTTCCAGGATCGGTCGGGCTGATCCACTTTTCGCCCACAAACAAAGTATTTGAAAGTCCATCCGTGACCGCTTTCGGCCTGAGCTGCGATCGAAACCAACAAACGCCGTTGATGTCAACGGCGGGAGGATAGCGATAGATGCTGGCATCGGCAAAACTACCTGGTCCCGGCGTGCTCGGAAAGAAGCGACTGCCAGCGTTTACGGCGTAGTCTGTTTGTCGACCAAGGGCAAACGAATGCAGACCGTAGTAAAGTATGCCGTCGTTGAGCGCCGTTCTTTGCGGTCGCGACGGGCACGAGAAAACGGGCGGAAGAGCGTTTATTAGCTGTTGAACGGTTTCGGGCTGTGTTTTGGCGATTTCCGCGGTTGCCACAATCCGAAATATGTTGTCGGCTTCCACGAACGGTAACACACTAAAACACCATCCGCCCGGCTGGGACGGGCCGTAACCAAACTCAGCAACTCCTAACCAACTGTAGCCCCAGCCACCGGACGGAAAGAATCCGACTGTATCGATGTGATTTTGCCCTGCCAGCCCCAACTGTCTCACGTTGTTCTGACATTGCGATCTTCGAGCTGACTCTCGCGCAGCCTGCACAGCCATCAAAGTCAAGGCCATCAAGATCGCGATCGCGGAAACCGACAGCACCACTTCAACTATTGTTATCGCGGCGCGTACCGGGCTAGCCCAGCCGCCGCCTCGCTGCTTCATTCGCAACATTGCCACTGTGTCGATCCACGAACCAGCTCAGAAAGTTGAGGCTGCAGGTCAGCTGCTTCATTTTCCGCGCCTGGTGGTTAGCAAGAAAACGACCACTCCCAGCCCAACGACGATGACTGCCGACCAAACGAGCCAGGACCGGCCAGGCTTGGCCATTTGAACCGACCGTAACGACTCGATTTCTCCACTGGCGTACACCCTGACGACCTCCCCGTCACGCCATTCAGAACGAATCTGTGGAGAACCGACCAGGGCTACGGGGGTACCGTTGGGAATATCCGAGATGAGCTCAAACCGCGCCGCGTTTGGGCCAGCTCGGAAATCTTCCACTGCCATTTCAGTAAGCCTACCGGAAGTCTGACCTGACACGTAATCAACCTTCGTCTCGACCTACAGACCGACGAGCTCACCATCCTTCCAAGTTGCCGACCACACACTTTTCCTCGCCTTGACGTCGTTGGCCGGCAGAGTTTTTCCGCGAAACATGTCTCCTGGTCCAAGGGACCATTCGAATCGAATCGGCCGATGGGCAGCGTTCACATCCACGTCAATAGTGCACGCGCCTTGCCCCTCGGATAGTTTGGTTGTGAGGCCGAGGATGCCCGAGGTCGATTCCGCAACTTCCCATTTCTGATCTTGCAGTAGGCTGACCAGAGACAGGCCCTCAATCTCACCGCACAGCAAAGGCGAGCCGTTCGGCTTGGTGCGATTCCCATCCAGAGCCACTGCCCACTCTGCCGCATCGCTGATTGGCGTCGCAAATGCAGCCATCAGTTCGTCGTCGTTCAAGCGTTGCTTTTGAGACGTCGTCCTGGAAACAAAGAAGAGCTCCGACCGCTCGTAAATCTGTTCGCTGCTGTCATCCGTTTAACGCACTGCACCACCCGCAATGTATTACACGAAATGTATTACCCGCAATGTATTACACGCAATGTATTACACGCAATGTATTACGTGAATATTATCGCAAATCTCGGTTCGGACAAGATTCCGTCAGAGCAAAAACGTGTTTTTCCGAGAATTCCGTCTAGCCTGACGCTCTGAAACGTGCAATTTTTTCGCGCACAGGAATCCAATGCATGGTTTTGCCTTGGCACTTAACCTCGCCCGCCGCGTCGTCACGACTTTGGACGATGGTGTGACTCCGCAAGCGATTCTGGAAGATTGCATGCATCCGTGCCATGTGAAGAATGCGCAAGGACGTATCGTCTATGCGAATACATTTGCGTTACTGGCAAGAGCAACGGCACATGTCGTAAGCCCGCCAAGTGCAGCCAGTCCGCCGGGCGGCAGTTGATTCATGGCGGACAAGCAGCATCAAGCTTTCTGCGTGTTCCGCAGGTAAACGACGCCGAAGCGAATCATCGAGCTTGCAAACGAAATAGAAGCTCACGCTGGCTTGGTGGAATGCAGCCAGGTGTTATGCTATGCCGTGGTCCGTGACAGTCGCTAAATGGTGATTCGTAACCGCCGTCCAACTCGTGACCGGAGAGGCCGCGATTCGATTGTCAGCTCACAATGATTTCGTCCTTGATCCTGAGGTGCCTGCGTGTCGGAAACGATATTTTCAAAGATCATTCGCAAAGAGATACCGGCCAATATCGTCTACGAAGACGACCACTGCCTGGCTTTTCACGACGTGGCTCCCCAAGCTCCGACTCACGTCTTGGTGATCCCCAAGAAACCTATCGTGAATGTTGATGCCCTGGAGTCCGAAGACGCGGCCTTGATAGGCCACCTGTGGATGGTGATTCAAAAGCTGGCGCGCGAGCTGAACATCGCGGAAAGCGGTTATCGTGTGGTGGTTAACTGCGGCAGAGAGGGCGGGCAATCCGTCGATCACCTGCACTACCACTTACTGGGCGGACGCCCTTTAGCTTGGCCACCCGGCTAATTGATCTCATTTTTAAGAGTATTGACCATGCGAAACAAATTAACCTGGCTGTCTTGCTGGATCGCGGCTGCAACTCTGCTTGGCATTACCTTTGCCTTCGCCTCGCAGCTCCAACAGGCTGATTCCGATATCGATGCGGAGGCGAAACTGCGCGAATTGGGAATCGAACTGCCAAAGCCAACTCCGTCCTTGGCAATTTACAAGAAGATCGTCATCGTCGACAACATGGCCTACCTGTCAGGTCACATTCCTCTCGACGAAGATGGTCAGATTATGACCGGCAAGGTAGGTCGAGATGTGGGAATCGACGAAGCGGCCAAAGCCGCTCGGCGCTGCGCCATCGGCCTACTGGCTACACTTCGCGGCGAAATCGGTTCTCTGAACAAGGTCAAGCGTCTGGTAAAGACAACCGGAATGGTGAATTGCACCGACAGTGAGACACAACAGCCAGAAGTTATCAATGGCTGCAGTCAACTGATTGTGGACATCTTTGGCGAGGACCGCGGCAAAGGCGCACGAGCTGCCGTGGGTATGGCCTCGCTGCCAAGGGGAGCCATCTGCGAGATCGAAATGATCTTCGAACTCAAGTAGCCGTCGAATTCGGACGCACGCAGATGAAATTTTACCAATCGTACCCACCGTCGCCAGACGGTGGACGACCAATCGTAGCTACCGTCGCCAGACGGTGGACGACCAATCGTAGCTACCGTCGCCAGACGGTGGACGTCGTCGCCCACGCTCTGGCTTCGACCACGCTCTGACTTCGCCTACGCTCTGGCTTCGACCACGCTCTGGCGAGCGTGGCTACGGGTAGGAATTCATCGGCCGCTCGCCTTAGCAACCTCGAACACCGGCGAATCATCCGGGGGACTAGCGGCTTCTTGATTGGCCGCCACCTGAAGCGGCTCGAATCGGCTGAGAACGGCCTTCGCTGTCGCTTCCGTCGGCAACACTGGATAGAGACAATGGCTTGGGCTGCAGGTACACCGAGCCGCGACGATAGATCTCAAGCCGTTGCGAAAGTTCGCGTTTCTCCTTTTCGTCATCCGTAAGCGCAATTGCCTGGCTTTGAAGACGAACTGCCTCGTCCATTTTCCCCGATACAGCGTTGGCGGCTGCCAGCGTGTCCAACCCTCGCGAGCTCCGCTCGCTGAGTTCAATGGCCTTCCGGGCAGCGGCCAAAGACAATTGGGGATTCCTTAGACTTTCGTCTGGACAAGTCGCCATCAACCAGGCAGCGTTTTGGTAAGCACGGGCGAAAAGATTATCACTAGCCACCGCCGCCTGATAAGCCTGGGCAGCTTGCTGCCACATTCCCATGTATTGGTAGGCGTCGGCCAAGTCCGTTTGAAAACCTGCGTTCGAGCGATCGACTTCGGTAGCCTTGCGATAATCCGCCAAGGCGCGTTCATACTGTTCGAGCATGAAAAAGCTGTGGCCGCGACTATTGAAGTACTGCGCATCCTGGCTGTTGAGCGCAATCGCACTGGAGTAGTCGGCTACGGCGTTCGAATAATCGCCAAGCTCAAAATACAGTTCTCCCCGATTGAAGAGGGCATTGGCATAATCGGGCTTGAGTTCAATCGCTTGCGACAGTTCCTCGATGGCTTTCTGATAGTTGCCTTTCATGGCCAGAGATATTGCATAGTTGTGATGCGTCCGCCAATTATTGGGGGCGTACTGCACGGCTGCCTCAAAGTCCTCGGCGGCCTGACGATCGACCTGATCGGCCATGTCCAATTGCCCCTGCTCCACCAGTTGAGCCGCTCGATCACTGCGCATTTCTCCTCGGCGGTTTAAAGCCCAGGCCAACAAGCTGAGCGCATAGTCACGATCGATTTTGGAGCGACCGCGAGCGGCCAGGACCGCACGACAATCGGAAATAATGCTCGAAACTTGTTCTTCGTTACGAGCCAGTTTGGTGTTTTCATAGACCTGCAACAGATCTTGAGAAACCGCCGGAATCTCCGCAGCTACGGTACGCACTTGAGCGGAGCTATTGCGTGGCTGAAAGTCAACTCGAGAGGACTGAGCGTAGGTCGCGGCATTGCCAAATCCAACAACAACACCGATCAGCACAACAAATCTCGTTTTCACGATTCCATCATCCTTTTTCGCGCAAGGCTGCAGCCCGTTCAATGCCGGAAACTCAGCCTCAAAGCAACGCACGGGTAGATCTCATGACAGTCGTCATATAGCGATTGCGTTGCTCCGTCGGAAGAGGGATTTGAAAATGCTTGGCTGCTAGCAAATAACTTGGCAAAAAGAAAGTCATAAAGAAACTGACTCTCCCTCGGGAGAGTCGGATCCCGACTGGTCGGGACGGCCGGTGAGGGGTTTTTACCTCCACGTCACAGTGCCTCCCCATGGCTTGGCCTCTGCCCCTCCCTTCCGAAAGTTACGTCGAATACGACGTATCTTTCCGCGGAGAAGTGAATTGCCTCCGACATTCCCGGCGATCAGCGAGAGGTGTCGAAATAAACCAAAAACGAAAGCTCGCAAAGCGGCTATTTAGCGTCGCGAAGAGTGCGATGTTCGCGTCCCATGCCAAACCAAAATGCGAACGCGATACCAATGACCATCATGATCTGCGTCACCGTAGTGAGCTGGTGCAGGTGCGAGACGAAGTAGCCCAAACTTCCGTCGGCGGTAAAGGGTCTCTGACTCCATTCCAGGCCAATCGATAGTCCGGCTGCCAGCAATCCGCAGACTACTCCCAGCGGAATCGATCGTATTCGCGACAGCCAACCACAGCCAAGACCAATGGCTGCACCCGGCAGCGCCAGCATGTAAAAACCTTGCTTGATTGCTAGAACAAACAGGAAACCACCCACTGCGGCGCCGATCAGGGCACCCACCAATCCTTTGACATAACCTGCGATTTGTGATCCGGCCGCCGACATGACAAACGCCTTTAGATATTGGCAGAAAGTGCAAAGCTTTGTTCGATCAAAAACTGTGGCTACGAAAGCTTCGGAAAACGCTACTTTCGCGGGAGCGAAAGGCGACTATCGACAGCAGTGAATCAAACGTTGCTAAAGAGGCATATTCTACCAATTCGCGAGCATGACGAGAAAGCAGCGTGGACCTTAAAGGCGATTGGCAGATGAATTCTTACCCGTAGCCACGGCCAAAGCGTGGTCGAAATCGTCCACCGTCTGGCGACGGTAGCTACGATGGGTCGTCCACCGTCTGGCAACGGTGGCGACGGTTGGCAGATTTTCAGCTGCGGCTTGCCTGAGAAACTTACTCTCGCCCGGGATAATCGGACGTCTCAGCGGCCGGTGAGGGGCTTTCCCTGCCCGTCGTTAGGGCAACCTAATTCTTACTGCCGGGACCTCCCAGCCCATAGCCGCCTCCTCCGCCCATGCCACCCATGCCTCCACCCATACCTCCCATGCCTCCCATGCCTCCACCCATACCTCCCATGTAGAAGGGAGCATCTATCGCGGCCTGGGAAGCATTTCTGGGATTCATCTTTGTCAGATTGATGAGCAAGACCTCAATCTTATGGTGTGTTGTTTCCGGCGCCGAAACGATCATCATCGATCCCACCAACAAAACGCTGCTCGTGCCACCATTGGCCAGCCAGCTATCCGGATGGATCGTCTGCTGGATTGCGTTCATGACGGCATCGGCGTGGGACGCGTTCGGCAGAATGTAGGACAAATCGTAAAAACGCATCGCCAGTGAACTTTCGCTGTCATCCTTGGAGGTCACTTCCACCGTGCTTTCGTTCACGACATACGCCAGCTCCAGTGGGTCCAGAATCCGGTTTAACAATTCGCGAACCGTACTCTTGCCTGCACCAAGCTGCACCGGAGTGTCAGCATTAATGCCCAGCAAGTCCAGCTCGGCCACATTGAGCACATACTGAACTCCCGTCTCATCGCTCAGCCAGGCCATCACATCGTTGAGCGGAATGCCAGGAAGGTCGAATTGAATCTCTTGCGCCAGGGCAGCTCGATTCTCATCGGTTCGTTTCATATACGCCACGCCGCCGGCCAACCAAACCGGTTTTTCATCACCGGGAGACTCAGGCCGCTGCCAACTGAGTTGATTCGTCGCCGCTCGATTGGAAGAGGCACCAGGGACCTGCATGGGAGCGGTGTTGGTGTAGCCCATGCCAGAAGAACCCTCACCATAGCCACCACCTCCGTAGGCAGCGTGTGTACCGCCCATATCACCGTAATCACCCGCCATGCCACCGTAGCCGCCACCGCTTGTCCCGGGCGCCCCGCGGGCAGGCTGAGCGGTAGACTCGGCCTGCGCAAATTGGGCCATGACTTCATAGGCCTGAGTCTTGGCTGGCAAGGTCAAGGAATTCTCCTCAACCGCCAGGGAAGCAGAGCGTGCTTGAGATTTGCCAGAGGTTTGCAGCGGATCGGAAGCTATCACAGCCAGTGTTCCGGCTAGCAAAAGCAGGCTGGCCGCCAAAGTTGGCTTGAGCATGGCAGAACTGAACATCGCGATTTCTCCATTTACCAAAGATGAGACTTGCGGTGGAAAAGATGCTGAACCGGCCGATGAGGCGACTTCCGAACCCAAGTATCCCGCATCGAAAAACCGCCCCGTCCAAGACATCGCGTCCGCGGCTTGAACATGCTGCCTGAAAAATCCGCTACCGGCAGCCAAAACGGAAAGGCTGATTCCTTTGCGAGCCAGCTGATTACGCAACCTGCGTCGTCCTCGCTTGAGTCGTCCTTCAACCGCGGACAAACTCAGCTCCAGCCGCTCGGCAATTTCGGGGGCCGACATTCCCAGGAAATAGTGCTCGACCAAGGGTGCCCGCAAGGGATCCGGCAGGTTCTCCAACTCGCGGTCCAGCGCCTCCAGCTCCATCTTTCGCGCGAGCAGTACGATGGGCTCTTCAGCTTCACTGGCTTCCGGATGCGGGAACTCATCCTCGCCCATGTTTCGCTCTTGACTGTACATCCAAGACTTTTGTTTCCGAATTCGGCAAGCCGTGCGATAGGCCACTCCATGCAGCCATGCTGCAACTGAGTTCCGTCGACGGATCTTCCGAGCCGAGCGCAACAGTACCAGGAAGGTTGCCTGAAAGGCATCTTCCGCGCTGCATTTGTCGGATACAGTCAGCCTGCAGACGCTGGCTACCATCGCTGCATGCCGACGAATTAAACGCTCGATCGCGTCGACGTCAGCATGATCAACATACAAGGCCAGCAACTCCGCGTCGGATTGCAGCTTTTCCTGTTCCTGAGGATTCGCCAAGCTTCTCAGCTGGCGATATCCGTCGTTGTCGTCCGATTCTTTGATAGTGCTGATTTAGTGCCTCGGGAGCTTTGATCCGGGCGCTCAAAAACAAGAAAAAGCAAAATTCCTGACATATCTCGCCAAACGCCGTGCATGCCGTCCGCAACGCACCCACCACCAGTATAGAAGGCCTGCTCAAGCTATATTGTGATCGCACCTCAAAAGAGCTCACTCTGAATTCCCGGAACCTGGTCAAAATGCGAGATCTCAAACGCCGGAGCTTTCTGAGCGTGGCTCTTGCCATAGCCTGCTCAAGTCAGCCCACCCATCGAAGAACTCTGGGCCAAGATCGCCCGGAACTTGCCCCGAAGCAGTCAGATCGTGGCCTGGGGCTGCTGTGGGGTGGCCTGATTGGCGATGCCTTGGGTGGCCCAATCGAATTCGCGGACCGCGTGCCTGATTCCTTTTTCCGCGTGCGGCTTCGGGGAGTCGACTATCGGCTGACGGCTGCGGACCTGGAGCAACTCGGGGAGGCGATCAATTTACTCAGCTATCAACAACTACGGCCGGATGCCGCCGCTTACGGTCCGTGGCGAAACAACGCTCCCGCAGGCACGGTGACCGACGATTCACGCCATAAGATCGTATTGCTTCAGGCCTTTGAGAATTCCCAAGCACAAGGCCGCGAAATCACGCGTGAAGATATCGCCCGCGCCTTTCTTCAATTCCAGCCCATCGAGAGAGCTGGCGATGCGGAGCAACTCGCAGCATTGAATGCAGAGGGATTTCGTGAGTACCGCTACGCTTCTCGCTGGCTGCTCGGCGAACGCGATCTCGAATGGGCGCGTCCGGTCGAACGACTTTGGGCCGGTGTCAACAATTGTTCCGGGCAGATGATGTTTCCTCCGCTGGCGGTTGCCTTTGCCGGACAGCCCGAAGAAGCTTATCGCAAAACCTTTGAACTGGACTTCATTGATACACCGCTCGCCCGCGATATCACCTCAGCCTTGGTGGCGGGACTCTCTGCGGTGCTTGCTCCCGAGTTGGACAACGCAACGCCGGCCGACCGCCTGCAAGTATTCTCTACCGCGCTACGCCAAACGGACCCATTCGGATTCAAAGAAGTTCCCTATGCTGGCCGACAGTTAGACCGCTGGCTGGACAAGGCGCAAGAACTGGCACAAAGGGCCGAGGGTAAACCCGCCAAGTTGTATGCTCTGTTGGAAACGGAAGGAAAGCCTGTTTATTGGTGGGACGCGCACTTCACGATTCTAGTACCCATATGCATGCTGCACTTTTGCGAACAGAATCCCTGGGCGGCTATGCATCTGACCTTAGACTTCGGACACGACACGGATTCCTACGCTCAGGTGCTTGGCTGCATCATGGGTGCAGTTTACGGAACCTCGATTTTTCCAGTGCAAACCAGGCGGTCTGTAGGGCAAGCCATGTTGCACGACTACGGAGTGCATGTCGAACAATGGTTGGAGACTCTACGAGCTTGAATGGTATGTCCGAAAAAACGCTGGATGCACAAACACCTTGGTTGAATACCCAAACCATCCGTCAGGCCGAGAATCTGCTCCGCGAGGCGGGCGTCATCGCCGCCGCTGAAATGGTCACGGCCATGGAATCCGCGGGGCAGGGCAATATGAACGTCACGTTGCGGGCGGAGATTTACCATCCCGATTCGGCTGGCCGGCGTAGCCTGATCATCAAGCAGGCCCGTCCCTTCGTGGCAAAGTACCCCGACATTCCAGCGCCGCTTGAACGGATGGCCTATGAAGCGAAATTCTATCAGTTTGCCTCTCTCGACAAATCTCTGCGCGATCGCATGCCGCAGTTGCTGGCAACGCTTTTGGATCAGCATGCCATTGTGCTAAAGGATCTTGGCAAATCTTCGGATGGTAGCTGCTTATATGAGCAACATCCGATCCAGGATTTTCCGGATCGGTTGCTTCCCTTGCTCGACTGGCTGGCCCATCTGCATTCGCTTTCTCGCGGGCAGATCGACTCAGCGGAATTCTCCAATTTGCCTCTGCGCAAGCTGAACCATGCACATATCTTTGCTCTGCCCTTCCAAGACCCCGCACCCGTCGACCTAGATCGTATTTGTCCGGGACTGGCTGCCGCAACGCGTGGCCTGAGGACTGACAGCAAGCTCCGTTCTCGATGCCTGGAGGCCGGCGAAGTCTATCTGTCTAGCGGCAGTTGCCTGCTGCACGGCGACTTCTATCCGGGAAGTTGGCTTCTGGCTCCCAGCGGAGCTTATGTGATTGATCCGGAATTCTGCTTTGCCGGACCTGCCGAGTTTGATTGGGGAGTCCTTTTGGCGCACCTGCAAATTCTGGGCTGCAGCGCATTCGAGCAGCAACTGCGAAGTAGGCTCCAACGCCTGGTGACGACTACGGACTGGGAGCTGGTTCTAACTTTTGCCGCGATCGAGATACTGAGGCGGTTGCTGGGTGTGGCTCAATTACCGCTCACGCTCGACCTGGCCGAGCGAATGAGTCTGATGGAATGGGCCGTGGAGCAGCTGAAATAAGAATTGCCTGATCGCCTTCCAATGCTCCGCGAGCACACCCTCGTTACAAGGTTCCTCGTTCCAAGGCTCTGCCTTGAACGCACCTTCTTCGAGGCTCTGCCTCGTGGGCAGACCCAAGCGACTTCATCGCTGGGATCGCAGACACCGCAGGCTGAGCCTGCAAGACGCAGGGTTACTAGGCTGAGCCTAGTAACCAGTGTCGCTA
>JANSWS010000106.1 GCA_024743355.1 bacterium | reverse complement strand
TCGCATCTGGAAACAGCCGGAAATCCATGGCAAATTGCTCGAATTGGCAGGTCAGGGTTACACCGTTGTTCGATTGAAGGGCGGAGACCCAGCTGTATTTGCCCGCACCGCGGAGGAATTAGAGTTTCTGACCGACAGCGACATCCCTTTCGAAGTGGTACCTGGAATCACGGCCGCTTTGGCAGCCTCCAGCTATGTTGGGATCCCCATCACGCACCGCAACTACGCCTCCGCGGTCGCCTTTGTGACCGGGCAGCAGCAGACCGGGCCCGACGCACAAGATCTGGACTGGCAGGCCTTGGCCGCTTTTCCCGGAACCCTCGTGATCTATATGGGGGTCACCACAGCAGAGCATTGGTCGCAGCGGTTGATGGCAGCGGGCAAAGATCCCCAAACACCGGTGGCTATCGTGCGTCGCTGCACTTGGAGCGATCAGAAAGTCATCCGAGCGCGGCTCAAGGAGGTGGGACCCCTGCTGACGCCGGCCAGCAAGCTGAGACCGCCTGTGCTAGTGATTGTTGGCAAGGTGGCCGAGATGGGAACCGAGTTCGATTGGTTCGGACGTCGACCGCTGCAGGGCTGCGGAGTACTGCTTACACGACCGGCAGGTCAAAACGATGCTTTGGCCGATTCGCTCGTCGAACTCGGCGCCGATGTCTATCAACAACCCACGCTGAAAGTCTCGGCTGCGAATGATCGCCAAAGCCTACAGACCGCCATCGAACAAATAGCGGACGGAAAGATTCATGGCCTTACGTTCTCCAGTCAGCATGGCGTGGACTACTTCATGAAAGCTCTACTAGCCTCAGGAGCGGATTGCAGGGCCCTGGCGGGAGTCAAATTGGCCGTGGTTGGGCCGGGTACCGCGGAACGGCTGGCTGCCTATGGCCTCAGGGCTGATGTTGTGCCAGGCAGCCAGAATACCTTCAGCGCCGCTGGACTATTGGCCAGCCTGGACGATTCGCTGGCAGAGCAAAGTTGGATTGTGACAACAACAAACCGAAGCCAGGGCAGTCTCGCAAAAGGGTTGAGAGACAAGGGCGCCGTCGTCAGCGAAGCATTGTGTTACCAAACCGAACCTGAGCGTAAACTTCGACTTTCGGTCGAAGAAGCACTGCGCAATCAGCGCATTCACTTCTGTACCATTACCAGTCAAGCGATTGCAGAGGCCTGTTGTCAACTCTTAGGGGATTATTGCAAGCAGGTGCAGCCCATAGCCTTGAGCGACGCGATTGGAACAAAACTTCAGCAACTTGGCTGGCCGCCGGTGGGGATTGCCGAACAGAACACGACGGAGGCCATTCAGCGTGCGGTCGAACAAGCTTGGAAGCTTCAAGAAGCCGCTTTCCATTCCTAGCCCGAATTGCATCGGATATGCACTACAAGTCGTCGATGAGCGGTGCTTTGATTCCGGCCAGCGAGGCAATTTATTTGTATTGCCCCTTGTTCCTCAGAATGTGGTGGTAGTGCTGTGCGAAGCGGTGGGCCTCATCCCTCACATATTGCAGCAAGCGAAGGGCGAAGGCATGACGACTTAAACGGAGAGACTCCGATTGTCCAGGCAGAAACACTTCCTCTTCTTGCTTTGCCAGCGATAGAACGGTCGGCGGCTCAATGCCCTGATCGCGAAAGGCCGCCATGGCGGCATTCAGTTGCCCCTTTCCTCCGTCGATCAGAAGTAGATCGGGGAAGGTTTCTTGTTGGTCGCTCAATCGTCGAAAGCGACGCGAGATGACTTCGTAGATGCTCCGAAAATCATCCACGCCTTTAACGTCTTGAATCTTGTAGCGTCGATAACCGGGCTTAAATGGAAGCCCGTCGATGAACTGCACCAGGCTTGCTACGGTTTCTGTTCCACCTAAGTGGGCAATGTCGACACCTTCGATAACCCGCGGCTGTTCCGGTAGTTTTAGAACGCGTTGCAACCCGGCAAGTCCTTTCTTGGGATCGATGTAGAACACTTCTGGCTGAACATGAGTTTCAAGTTCGCCGCGTTCGTCAAGACGTTCCAGCATGGTAATTTCGTCACGCAAACGAGCGGCCTTCTCGTATTTCAACGCTTTAGCTGCCTCGAGCATCTCTAACTTGAGCTGCTTCATCAGCTTGGTCTTTCCACCATCTAAGAACATCTGCAAGCGACGAATGTCCTGGCGGTACTCTTCTTTGGAGATTCGCAGGTTGCAGGGCGCGGTGCACTGCTTGATGGAAGCCAACAAACAAGGACGAAACCATTTCCATCGCGGGTCCTGCTCATCGATATCCAGCGAACAGGTGCGGAATTTGAAGATCTTCTGCAGAGCTTGTATCGCACCCCGCAACGCGCCCGCGCTGGCAAAGGGCCCATACAACTTCACGCCTGACTGGCGAGGTGTGCGCGTCACTTCGACCCGTGGAAAGTCTTCACGGGTGGTAATCATCAAATAGGGGAAGCTCTTGTCGTCCTTCTGTTCTTTGTTGTGAATCGGCTGAACATCCTTGATCAAGCGGCTCTCGGCCAACAAGGCGTCGACCTCGCTTTCGCATTCCATGTAATCGATATCGCAGATCTCATTCACCCAATTCGCCGTGCGGTACTCCGTCTGCGCAGCCTTCAGAAAATAGCTGCCCGCTCGGCTCCGCAGATTTTTCGCCTTGCCAACGTAGATGACCCGACCGGCGTGATCTTTCATCAGGTAGACACCGGGAGTCTGCGGAAAAGACTTTACTTTCTCGGCCGCTCGGCGAAACCCAAATGTTTCGCCACCCGTCCGGCTGTCAGTATCGTCACCGTTCTGCGAAGGCTCGCCGCTGGTCTCGGCTGAGCCAGCCGTGGCATCGAGATCCTGGTTCTCATCGGGCGACGAATTCTCGCTCATCTGCTAGTACTCGATCAGGCTATAAACCGGGTGCGGTGTCAACCTTTTCTCACCTTCGAGAAAGGTCAAATGAATGCAGAAAGCACATTCCACCACGTCGACTTCGAATTTTTCTAGCAGTCTTAAGCAGGCCTCCAAGGTTCCCCCGGTGGCCAGCAGATCGTCGACCAGCAATACGCGGTTTCCGGGATTCAACGCATCCGAGTGGATCTCCAGCGTGTCCGAGCCATATTCCAACTCATAGGAATGGCTGTGCGTCTTGTAGGGAAGTTTTCCGGGTTTTCGCACGGGAACAAATGCCGCATCCAATCGGATCGCCAGCGGAGCTCCGAAAATGAATCCACGCGATTCTGCGGCAACCACAGCATCGATTCGCTGATCTGCATAGCGTTCCGCAAACAGGTCAATAGCGTGGCTAAAAGCCGATGCGTTGGAAAGCAACGGAGTGATGTCCTTGAACAAAATGCCCGGCTTCGGAAAATCGGGCACGTCGCGAATGTATTCGCGTAGATCCATTTCTTTCATGCTTGCCTCATATTAGGCCTGATGCGAACGTGATAGCTCAGCTGCCAACTGAGAATGTTGTGCAGACGGCGAAAAGGCAGAGTTGCAGTCTATGACAGCCGCGGCAGCAGGTGTGCCATCCCCCAGTACGAATCCCCGGCTTACAACTGGGAGGATCGCTGACCCGTGGCTCTGGCCAAATCTGGGTTACAAGCTAACCGCAAGGCCCGCATTCGAGAAGTGCTGATGCTAGCCGTGGAACTAGGTTCTTACAGCCTGACCGCTGGGATCCCTTTGTCCTCAAGCTTCTCGCCGATCCAAAGAAAAGGACCGGTTTTGGGCAGACAAGACGGGAAGCCGGTTGGCGTTGAGACGAGCTATTGAAACCCAATGCGAGTTCCTAGAAAATCATCTCGCTGACCATATCCCAGATGACATGCACACCCTTACGGATTCTGGGAGCTGTTCCCAGGCTATCCCCGACACCCGGCAATGCGATGCAGGCGAAGAGAAAGGCCAGCATCAAGTACAGCAGGAAGGCCGGATCGGAGTTCGCATGTTGGCGGTTCGCCCACACCTGCCACCAAGCCGTATGAGGTTCCTCGACCTTGGTCCGCTCGCGAACTCGGCTGAATCCAACATTCGTGAACAGCTCACCGTCGTCGAAATGAGACTCTTTCTGAACCTCCCAATGCTCTCCCGAAAAATACAAATCGTACGGGCCATCTCCCTTGAGCTTCTGGGCAGTCGAGTGATCCATGCGGACCGTGAATCCGTTTCTCGAGGTGTCCAAAACTGCCACCAAGTGTAGTTTGCCACCAACTTTCAACTGGGCAGCAGCGTTCTCTGGTGAAACGCTGCAGCGATAGGCTTCTCGATCGTCTTCATTCGGGCGTGGCATAATTGGACAAACTCCAGGCTACTGAGCGATAGCAAAATTGCGTCGCAATGGTCTGCATGAAGCCTAGTCCAAAATCCGATGCAGGTTGCCCGGTGCAGAAAAACACCTCGCTGGACATGTTGGAAATGACCAAAAGGCAGGAATTGCGATGCATCTTCTGATTATGCGGGTTCTAACGACCGATATAGGTAGACATGCGCGCTCGCCTTTACTCAACCGAAACGTCGAAACATCAGGCAGATTGAATCTCTGGATCCCATCGCGAGCAGCATGGCTCGATCGCCGATGGCTTTGCATGTCATCTTGGGGCTTGACTTGCTTTCAGAGAGAATTCCAGGCAGAAATAGCGAACCGGGTCGGAAAATGCTTGGCAGATTACATGGAATCCGACGCTTGGAAGCTGAATCGGTCCTGTTCCGCCCGTCGCCAGCAAGTCTCAACTTAGGCATAATTCGCGGCGTCAGCTTGCTATTGCTAGCTGCGATCGTCTTAAGTCTCCATGCCAACCAGGTGGTTCAAGCACAGGCCCCTCAATTGGGAGCTGCCAAAGTGCAGGGCCACGCGATGCCTCGTTCATGGCAGCCTGCGGAAAGCGGTCAGCGGATACTGTTTGAACCTCTGCAGCCGAGTCGTCTGGCCGCATTTCCGTCAGCCCAGGAAGTTTCCGGTGACGACGCTTTACTGCGATCTACCAGGGCAGCCGAGAGCCAATTGGAAACCGTAGATCCTTTGGCTTCCATGGGGCCCGAACCAACTTCCGATAGGATCCCGGGTGCTGGACATGGAGCGGATAGCCGACGGCAAACGACACTACCCAAGGTGGCTGATCCGCATGCCGAGGTATTCGCTGAAAACTGCTACCCCTCAGCCAGCGCCTGTGCCAAGTGCCATGAGAAGATTTACAACGAGTGGCGGATCAGCGGCCATGCGTATGCGGCGATCTCGCCCATGTTTCAGAAATTTGAGCAGAAGATTACTATTCTCAGTCAAGGCACGATCGGTACTTTCTGTGTCCGCTGTCATGCACCCGTGGCAGTGCAGGTTGGTTTCTCGAGGCATGAATCCATTGTTGATGCTCCCTACGTGTATCGCGAGGGAGTAACTTGTGTCGCCTGCCATCGAGTTCGAGAGGCCTACGGTCGGGTTCACGGTGAGCGACGTATCGAGCCAGGGCCATTGGCGTCAGCAGTTTATGGGAGCATTGGCGGAGATGGAGTGCACCAGGCAGTCAGCAATGCGGATGCCTACAAAATTCGGCTCGGTCCAGACAGCAAGGCGCCCGGCCAGCAAATCCATCTTGAGGGTATCCGCTTTGAACAATTGGGAGATAGCGGCTTCTGTCAGTCCTGTCACCAGGTAGCCGTTCATCCCGGCATCGGCTTAGAGGTTGTTTGGGCTCAGTACCGTGCTGGTCCAGCCTGCAAGAAAGGAATCAGTTGCCAAGACTGCCATATGGGATTGGTGCCGGGCAAGCCGCAAGGATATTCCTATGGTGCTGCCGCCAATATGAGCGGTTTCTCTGTGAACAACCACCGAAAACACGCGAACCATATTTTCTTTGGACCAGGAAACTCGATTGCTCACCCTGCTTTGTTTCCACACAACGAGAAAGCCTTGCGGTGGACCAGCGAGCAATGGCTGCAATTCGACTGGCGCTCCGGTTGGGGTACCGAGGAATTCGAGAAGTCCATTCGGCAAGGACTGATTCAGGTAGCATTTCCTCCGACGTGGTCTGAAAGCGAAGAACGCCGCGACGCACGCAAGGTCATTGATGAGAATCTCGAGTTACTGGCACTTAAAAAGCTGACTTCGGTGGCCACGATGGAAGCCGGATTGAGCATCGATGGTCCCTTTTTTGATCATCAGCCACGCGTTGGAAAATCCTTGTCGTTTCGCTACCGGATCGAAAACCAGAGTGAAGGCCATAACGTTCCCAGCGGATCCTTGGGGGCGCAACCTCAGTTGTGGTTAAACGTAGTTCTGACCGGTCCAGACGGACGACGTTTGTGGGAGTCGGGTTATCTGGACCCAAACGGTGATCTCGCGAATCACCATTCGCCTGAAGTACTCGCGGGAAGATTCCCAGCGGACACCCAACTTTTCAACCTGCAAACACAATTTTTGACAACCCATGTCAAAGGCCCGGATCGTGAGATGTATCTACCGATCAACGTTGACATCGATCAACTGCCTTTTCTCCGACCGGGAAATATTCCGGTTAGCGTCATGAATCATCCTCCCTTTATTCGCATGGAACAAAAATCAATACCACCCCTGGGTCACAAAGTAGCCAAGTACAAAATCCCCGGAGCCTTGCTTTGCGAAAAGGGCAGCTACCAATTGAGTGTGAGAATGCGCAGTCGTGTTGAGCCACTCTACTTCATGAGATTCTGCGACGCGACAGTCGAGATGCAGCAGCGGATGTTGGAACAGACGCTGGATCTGCATCCTTACACAGTTGAATTCCACGTTCATTAATTCCGAGTGACGTCCATCAACCAACCTGGACCCCAGCCGGCACCACGCAAAATTTGTCAGTTGAGCTTACCGCATCCATTATGATTAGCCCGGTGACAATCTGGATGCGCTTAGTGGTCGTTGTTCTGCTAGCCAGTATGCTGCGGCCGATACTTGCCCAAGAAGCCACGGCTTGGCCGAACGATATACCGACCAGGCCCGCTCATGTTTTTGCGCCCACAAGTCCTCCATCCGCGGTGCATATACAGGCGTCTGAGGCTTGGAGTGTTCGAAATCCCAACTTGCCCCAGTCTGCCGATAGAGAGATTCTTCAACGCTATCAGCGTGCGGTTAGGGCAATAGCGGCTGCCCCAATCTCTGATCGGAACGCGGACTTGCGGGTTCAGGCTGAGGAATTGCCCGCTCCCACGGTCTCTCACTCAGGAGTTGAACCTCGGCCAAATAGCAAGCAACCAATCCGAGCGCCAGAAATACCAAAGAGGCCGGAGTTTCATATCCCTTCATCCAATTCGCGTAAATACGATTCTCTAGCTCGGGAAACAGCCTTTGACGAGCGGTCGTTCCTGCCTTCGCCTGAACTGTCGAGCCAGGCAATGTTGGAACAGGAATTGGGTATTTATCGCGGAAAAACTCCGCAGCCAACTCAGCGTCCCTGGCTTGAGTTGTGGAGACCACTCTATACGGATGGAATCTATCCTCCAGCAAAAAATTGGCTGGGAAGATACAACCCAATCATGCCACACTTGTTGGTTTATGGAGATTTGCGAACAGGTGTGGGAATCAATCGCAACGCCGATGGCGACTTCAACAATCTGGCTGTGCGTTTGAATCTTGATGTAGACCTTGAAATCACCGCTACGGAGAGGTTACACGCTTTTCTTGGGCCTGCCGACAGAGCGGGCGACTTCACCCATGTGGATTTCACGGACGGGATCGATTTCGTGGATCGCACCGATCTTCGCTTCGACACTCTATTTTTTGAGGGCGATGCAGGATCGTTATGGGGTGGTTTAACGGACCAGGATGCCCCCTTTGATCTTCCTTTCAGCTTCGGTTTCTTGCCCTTCTTCTACCAAAATGGAATTTGGGCGGCGGACAATGCGATGGGGGCTGCGGTTGCCCTGCCTGCCCGCCACAGCAGATTGCTGAATTGGTCCAATTTTGATGCCAGCTTGTTTTGGGCATCCGATCAAGTGACTTCCGACGCCTTTCCAGGTGACAACAACGCGGCCGAGTTCTTGGGCACTGCTTGGTTTATCGATGCATATGACGGATATTTGGAGTTTAACTATGCCTATGTACATGATGATTCGGGCGAACAGCGGAGTTACAACAACTTGGCCGTAGCGTTTTCACGGCGCTATTTCTATCGCATCAGCAATGCGATTCGCTTCATCGTCAACTTTGGACAGGGCCTGCCGTCCGAAGCGAGGACGGCTGATGGGCATCTGCTCTTAATCGAGAACGCATGGATTAGCGCATCGCCCAATAACTTCGTGCCTTACTGCAATTGTTTTTACGGTCAGGGGAGACCGCAGAGCTTGGCGCGAGCCGGAGTGTTCGGGGGAATCCTGAACAACACGGGAATCAACTTTGAAACAGACGGATTGACCGGGTATCCGACTCTCGATGCGTCCGCCGCGAATACCGTGGGGGCGGCGGTTGGGGTGAATATGTTGGGCTACAACTTTGACCATCAACTGATCTTGGAATTTGCCGCCTTGTCCGCCAACTCGAGCCCTCAGTTCCGGAATGCTGCCGGGGACCAATATGCGATCGGCCTGCGATATCAACGACCCATTTCGAATGCCTGGCTGATCCGCACCGACCATATGTTCGGATTCTTAAGGTCCGCTGATGACATCCGTGGCAGCCGGATAGAGTTGCGATGGAAGTTCTAATTCGACACGCTTCGGGTGTTGGCCAGCATCCGATGGAATAGCACCCGGGATCATCGCGCCAGGCAGAAGCGATAGAGGTCGTAAACAGAATCGGAGGCCTGCAAGTATTCGCCCGCCGTCCTAACGGAGATTTGCCGGTAGCCGCAAGATTTCAGGAATTCGCCAGGCTGCTGGCAACCAAAGATGAACTGCTCGCCCAGTTCATCCATGCCTCTTAAGAAACGTGTCACCGCATCAATCTGAGTCCGGCCATCGACTACGGATTGGTCGACAAAATCACACCACAGTCGACTTTCAGGATGCTCAAGCAGAGGCTGGCTGTCGGTGAGAATTCTACGATTCAAGCTTTCGTCAAAGTACATTGAGCAGCCCTCGTAGAGAACCAAGGTGGGCGCTCGACGGTCAAAATCCGACCTCGTCAAAAGCTTCTGCTCCAACGATTCGTTGATCAGATCAATCGGGATCGGCTGCCGTTTGGCCGAGCTTGTCTCCGGGAAACCGGCTACAACTCTTTCCCGCTCTTTCAGCATCGATGGCAGATCCAGCTCAAACCAGGTCACATTCGGCAACCTAGCATTTAGTCGAAATGGCCGCATATCGAGTCCCGCTCCTACCATGACAACCTGCTTCAGAGCGGGCATGCCCAGTAAGGCCTCATCGCCATGTTGAGTTCGTGCATGCACCAGATCTGCCAGTTGCGGCAATTCCTCGCTCAAACGTTGAGCCAGAAGCCGGCCGTGCTCGCTGGCGGCGGCGGCAGTGTGTGGGCAATCCACACGAATAATGCGATGCTTGGGTTGCTGCGCTCTTACGCCAGCGATCATGCGCGCCGAGGCTTTAAGCTTGGCCTGAAAGATCGGCGATTCGTGCTCCAAGCCTGAAGCCGGACGGAGCTGAATCGAGGGCTGGGCAAAGTATCTCATCGTCGCTTCCGCCACACTCTCACCATTGGAGTGAAAGTTTACGTTGAGCGACGCAAAGACCTTTTTTCCAGCAAAATACCTTCGCGACAACTTTTGGGAGACTTCGAGCGGTATCTGACACTCAACGGTCAGATGTCCGGTCGAAGGCGTGCGGAATCGGACAGACATATCCGCTAGCCATAAGGATGCGGAAACATCATCGTGGCACGGATGCACACCAGCCATTGGGACTCCGGTTAGACAGGAGGCCAGTGCGATACCTCCCGTATAGTCAGCAGCCAGAGCCATCAACGCCGCCTGGTGCGTTCCATGTTGGTTGGTGGATTCTCGATTCAAGGGCAGCAAAGATGCCGCAAAGCCTTCACGGACTTCTGTAACCTTCCAATCAATGAACTCGAGTACCGGCACCGACTTGCGTAGTAATCGTGTGGTGAGATCCGGATTTACGTGTGCCTGATAGTGAGCGAACCAATGGTGTAGATGAGGCTGGGAATTACCACGCAGATTATGTTTGAGAATCATTCGTTGGCTCCAGTGCTTCAACTAACTGGCGACCATTTGAACGTCCGTCTCGATTGGAACCAAGGACTATTTGCACACAACTCTACAGACGGGGACAAAAGGTTGTCGCTCGAAACGTTCCGGCGAAATTTGGCGACCTAGTATTCAGTGTCATCTGCCTAATTGTGCGCACCTGTGCCGATTATTCCGCCCGCTTCTCTCTTGCAATCTGAATAAGCGGTATATGCGGACGAGTCCATTGGCAGGCCGGTCCCTTAGGGAGACTTGAAATGCGTACTCGACGAGCGTCGAAAAAATTATTGCCGAAACCAAGAGCAGCGATAACTCTACAAATGCTTCGCGATCCGGTTGTTTGTCTTGAGTTTCCTTGCCAACCCAAATTCAAGTTTTGATAGAGCAATAGCCTGGGGAATCACAACATGCAAATTACTCTTCGGAACTACAAGTTCATCCGCTGTTTGCAAGAGTCCGAAGTTAACTCGACGTCGCTGGCGGTGGATCATCAGGGTAACGAGGTATTGGTTCGCGCTGTGCGTCGCGATGTACTGTCTGATAGCTGGATGCTCCGTATGGAGCATGAGGTGAAAAGGCTTGCCAGAGTTCAGTCAGCCCACTTTAGTCCCCCACGTGATATCGGTATCGAACAGGGATGGGCGTATTTGATCTATCGCCGAATTCATGGAACGCCACTGAGCAGATTGATATCTCAGGGAACTCTGGATCAGGTATTCGAGAATCGGACGGACGCCACAATCCGAATCGCCGAAAGCTGCTTGCGTGGGTTGCAGGCAGTGCACGAGCTTGGGTTGGTTCACCGCGACCTCAGACCCTCACACGTGATTATGGATGCGGACGCGTCCTTTGTCGTTGCTGGCTATGGCCCGATATGCATCGCGGATGCCTTCGGACGCCAAGGGAATCAAGCCATTGAGTTCGCCCGATACGCGTCGCCGGAGTTGACGGGCAGCATCGACCACGATCTATCCCCGGCTTCCGATCTTTACTCGCTGGGAGCCTTATTGTTTGCGGGGCTGCTGGGACGTCCGCCATTCGACGGAAAGGATGTTGGAGAGATCATGTTCCAACATCTCACCCGATCTCCGAGCTTCGGCGGCTTGTCAGAAGATGTTCCCGGCTTGCTGGTCGAGTTCATTCGGCGTTTGATGGAAAAGGAGGTCCGGGATCGCTACCAAAGCGCGGAATCCGCACTCAAGGATTTGGCGAAGATCCGCAGTGTGCTGAATGGCGAACTCGCAGGTTCCGCAATCACGATTGGTCGACATGATTCTCGCTCGGAGTTGACCGAACCTTCCTTCGTGGGACGCACGGAGGAAATGTCCATCATCGACAAGGAGCTGTCTGAGGTCGCTTCCGGGCGGTTCCAGACTTTGATTGCAATCAGCAGATCGGGAATGGGTAAAAGTCGCTTGTTGTTGGAAGCGATACGCAATGCGGCCAGACATGAATTTCGAGTCTTCCGCAGCGTTGCTTCGGACCAGGCAACGCAGGAGCCGCTGGGACCATTGCTTGACATCGTTGACAGCTTTGCGCGTCAGTTGTCCTATAGCAAGAACGATGCTCAGCAAGCGATGCAGGCACTGGAGGAGCACCGGAGCGAAATCGCACTGGCCATGCCTGCACTTGCAAGAGCGCTGGGTTGGGGCGCTAGTGAGCTTCAGGGTCCCGAAGAATTAGGGCAGGGCAGAGTCATTGCGGCCTTCTGCAAGGTTTTAGAATACTGCACACTGGGTCGACCAACCCTGGTGTGTATTGACGACTGTCAATGGCTCGACAAGCCTTCGCTACGTGTCCTGGAGGCACTGGTGTTGCGACGTCCAGCCAATATGTTTCTGCTGATTGGCAGCCGCCCAAATGAAGGGATGAGCGAACAGTTGTTACAACGTCTGGAAGGTGCCAGACAGCTTGAATTTGGCGAACTGGACGTGCTGGGTATTCACGCTCTGGTCGAATCCATGGCCGGACCTCTGCCCGATAAGATCAAGGCTGTTGTGGCAGCTATGTCTGAGGGTAGTCCCTTTCTGGCAACGGCAGCCATGCGAGGCTTGGTGGAGAGCGAGGCTTTAATCCCAGCGGCTCGAGGATGGCGAATCGACGAAGAGCAGCTTGCCGATTTTCAAGCTGCTGGGGATTCCGCAAATGTGCTCCTGAAGCGACTGCAGTTCGTGGATCACGAAGCATCCGAACTTCTATCCATCGGTGCCGTGGTTGGCAAGCAGTTTGATGTCGAGATTCCGCTGGCGCTAACCTCCATCGATGCTGAACGCGTATTCCAGCGGCTTCGCAAGGTGCGTGACCAAGGTCTGATTTGGAGTAAGCCCGATGGCACTGTGGCTTTTGTACACGACAAGATACGGGAGGCGGTAGTTTCTCGGCTGGCTGAGCCGCGGCGACGCGATTTGCATTTCAAGGTGGCCCAATACCTTCTGGAAAAAACACCATCGCGTTGCTTTGATCTAGCCTATCACTTCGACGAGGCATGCATGCCTCAGCAGGCCTGGCCACATGCACTGAAGGCTGCAAATGAAGCCCGCGCTCGATACGCGTTGGATTCAGCCGAAGTTCAATTTCGAATCGCGGCTCGCGCGTTGTCCGATCAAACACCTGCGAATTTATGCGGTGAACACCATCTGCAGGTGGCTGGTCGGGCTAAGCAACCGTCCAGCCGATGTACGGTCGATCGAGAATCGCAATATCAGATTGAGTCTGGTCTGGCGAAAGTGCTACTGTTGTTGGGCAAATACGAGGAAGCGGAACAATGGCTCACAGCGGCTCTGCAATCAGCCCCTTCTGCCTTGGATGAGGCCAAAATTCGATACCGCCAAGGTGAACTGGCGTTTAAACGGGGCGATAAGGAGTTGGCCTTGCAGCGGTTTGAGTGTGCACTAGCGGAGTTCGGCGAGCCTATACCGAAACACAGGCTCACGCTCATGCTCATGTTTGGTCGTGAGCTGATCATTCAGGCCTTGCACACGCTTTTCCCCGCTTGGCTTACCGACCGCAGGGCCAATCCTCCAGAAGAGAGACGCTTGGTTTGGAGGTTGTATAGCAAACTGTGCCACTGTTACTGGTACGTGAGAGACAAGAATTATACTTTCTGGGCTCATCTATCTGAGTTGAATGAAGCGGAGATCTATGAGCCCACTCCGGAACTCGCACAAGCTTATTCCGAGCATGCACCAGGGATGAGTCTCATTCCATGGCAAAGTCGAGGACTCGAGTATGCCAGACGTTCGTTAAACCTGCGCAAGAAGAGTGGTGATTTATGGGGGCAAGGTCAGTCGAGAAACTTTTTGAGCATCATGTTCTACTCAGGTGCCCGCTTTGACGAGTGCATCAATCAGGCGCAGCAGGCTATCAGCGTGCTTGAACGTACGGGAGACTATTGGGAAATTCACATGGCCCAGTACCAAGCGGCTGCGTCCCTGTACCGTCTCGGGCAATTACGAGAGTCCTTGGATGCTGCCAAGGCCTTGTATGAGTCAGCCATCCGTCGCGGTGATGATCAGTCATCGGGAAATGCCGTGGACTTATGGGCAAGAGCCAGCCTTGGACGGGTTCCTAGCGAGATTCTGCAACGTGAAGCAGCCCGCGAACTGCGTGATCACCAAGGACAATGTCATGTATTCCTGGCATGCGGGGTGCAGGCGCACTATGCGGGAGACTACGATGCAGCCATCGGGCACTTCCGGCAGTCGATTGCAGCAGTCAAGCGTACCGGGGTTCTCAACGCGTATATCACTCCCAACTACGCTTGGCTCGTGACATCGCTTAGAGCTCGTTTTCACGCCAGTCATCCGAGAACAGAGCGAACTCGGCGTAGGTGCATCCATGAGATGCTGGCAGCCGCCCGAAGTGCGGTGCGTGTTTCCTATCGCTTTCGCAATGAGCTTCCCCACGCCTACCGCGAACTAGCTGCAGTGGAAGCTCTACGTGGGCGATGCTACCGAGCATTCAAGCTGTTGGACAAAAGCATGCGCATCGCCCGTCAACAGGGTGCTGAGTACGAATACGCATTGTCCTCGTTGATGAGATGTGAGTTGCTTAGCGAATGGGCGGATCGCGAAACTTACCGCTCAGAACTGCTGGCTGCCCGAGAGATAATTGCCAATTTTGAAGATAGCGTTTCAGACCAAGCTGCATCAACGTCTCTATCGCTAATTGATCGGTTCGAAGTTCTTTTGGATGCCGGTCGGGAAATCAATTCCGCGACGGATCAGGAGACGATTCTCAAACGCACCTTGGAAGCATGCAAACGGTTGCTACGTGGTGATCGTGTGTTGCTCATTGAATGTGACGAGCGAGCGCCCAATCGCAGTTTCGAGGTCGTTGAGGCAATCGGCAGCAGCTGTGATTTCGATCCGCAGATTCTCAGCAGCGCGCTTGCCTGTGGTGCAACGGTTGTCGAGCCGGTTGAGCATCTGAATCGTCACGGTATGAAACTGGAACAGCGGGGCGCATTTCTAGCCTGTCCAATACGCGTCTCCCAGAATTGTCGCTTCGCCCTGTACGTTGCCAACACGCATTTAACCAACCTGTTTGCTGATGACGAAAAGCGCATCGCAAACTACCTGGCCTCGAGCGCAAGTGGCGCGCTGGAACGTGCGGATGGTTTTGCCAAGCTGGAGCAGCTGAATGAGAATCTGGAGGCGCGGGTGATGGAACGCACCGAGGCGGTAACTCAAAGATCTCGCGAACTCGAAGCCACCGCCAATGAGCTACGGCAGACGCAGGTTCAGCTTGAGATGGCCAAGACGGCGGCCGAAAAGGCCAGCGCTTCCAAAAGTGAATTTCTGGCGTGTATGAGCCATGAGATTCGGACTCCCATGAATGCCGTACTGGGCTTCACCGAAATCCTGCTAACTCGAAGGGTGTCGGCGCAGGATCGAGAGAAATATCTTCAACGCATCCATTCCAACGGACAGCACCTTTTGTGTCTGCTAAACAGCGTCCTCGATTTTTCGAAGTTTGAAGCGGGACGCCTGCTCGTCGAGTCCGTTACTTGCAATCCCCTTGAACTGGTCACGGACGCAGTCAGCACATTAGCCTCAAGGGCGGAAGAAAAAGAGCTTCGGCTAGATGTGGAGGTTGAAGACCAAATTCCGGAAGCCATCCTAAGTGACCCGACACGACTACGACAGATTGTCATCAATTTGGTTGGCAACGCCATCAAGTTCACCCACAAGGGTTTCGTCAAGCTGACTCTTGGCTTTGAACAAGTGCAAGACAGGGGCATGCTGCTGATTCGAGTCGCTGATTCGGGCATCGGCATCGACCCGGTCCAACTTCAAGACATCTTTGAACCTTTCACCCAAGCTGACGCCTCCACCTCGCGCCGATTTGGTGGTACTGGACTTGGATTGAGCATTTCCAAGAAACTGGCTGAGGCTTTGGGGGGAGACATTTCTGTTACCAGCAAGCTTGGTGAGGGAAGTGTATTTACCGCGCGGGTTGGCACCGGCGATTTGGAAAATAACCCCATGGTCAAAGCAGAGCCAAAATGCATGACAAGCGAAATGATGCCCGTGCATACAAGCGAACTACGACTTCAAGGAGCCTCGATTTTGGTGGTAGATGACATCGAGGAAAATCGAGAGTTGGTTTGCTTCCTGCTGAAAGAGGCGGGCGCAGCGGTCAGCATCGCAAGTGATGGCCAAGAAGCCGTCCAAGCAGTCAACAGTCTGCCGGATTTGGATCTGATCTTCATGGACATGCAAATGCCGGTAATGGATGGTTATACTGCCACCCGCACCCTGCGACAGAAAGGCTGTGTGTTGCCCATTATCGCCATGACCGCCAACAACATGTTGGGGGACGAGGAAAAGTGCCTCCAGGCTGGCTGCGACGACTTCGTGAGCAAGCCGATTGAGTTCGACGTGATCCTGTCCAAGGCCGCGACGGCGATCAACAAAAATGGGGTAGGTCACTCTGAGGCAAATGCTGGCCGCGAAGCACAGCAGGCCAAGGTCATGGACCTGGCCCCGTCAAACTCAAACCATAATGACGTTCGCGGCTATGTTGAGATCGACGAGGAGCTAGATGCCGTAATGGCCAAGCTTGGCAGGGCGTTCTTGGAAGAAATCGGAGAACGATGGGACGAACTCAAGCATTCGGTAACCGAATTGGACACCGGCTCTCTGAAGCAACTGGCGCATTGGATCCGTGGAACGGGGGCTACCTTTGGCTTCGAGGAACTGGCCAACTGTATGGAGAGAATGGAGCAGGCTATCGATATCGATGATGTACTTCAGATTCAGAAAACCTTCCAGGAATTCGCCTCTGAATACGAAAAAGCAGTAGGTGCCGCGTGACGGGACGGCTATTGCTGGATAGCATTCAATCCGCGTCTTTATTCGCGTAATCGCACGCCTAGCCCTGGTGCCGTCGGTAGCTCGCAAAAACCTTCCTTCCAGTTGAGTCCCGTCGCCAGGTCTTCAGCCAATAGCAGGGCTCCATCCAAGTCTGCGTAATCCAACAGCGGCAGCAGATGAATCCCAGGGGCAATTCCAATGCTGGATTCGGTCATGCAGCCGACCATAACTTGCAAACCATTTTGCTTCGCGCGGGCAATCATCCGTCGCGCAGGCGTTAAACCGCCACATTTAACCAGCTTGATATTGATGGCGTCAAAGCTATCGATGCAGCGATCAACGTCCGCCTCCTGCTGGCAGCTCTCGTCTGCCATTAGCGGAATCGCACACTGCCCCTTTAGCTTTCGCATATCATCGAACTTGTCCGCGGCTAGGGGTTGTTCGATGAATTCAACTCTCAGCTCTTTCAACTGCTCCGCCAAGGGAGCCACCTGCTCAAATTTCCAATCGCAGTTGGCATCGACGCGAAAAGTTGCCTCACTCGCGGCTCGCAGGGTACGAACCATGTCTATGCCGGTCCGAGCGTCACATTTGATCTTGTAGATAGGCCAATTGGGCATGGCTCGCATCTTGCGCAGCATGACCTGCGGATCGTCGATGCCAATGGTATAGCTGCTGGGCGGATACGCTTGATCTGACGAAAAGCCCCACAGTTGCCACAGAGGCATGCCGTGCATTTGCGCATAGATATCCCACACCGCGCAGTCTAAAGCACATTGGGCGAAGCGACAGTCCTGCAGATCTGCGTCTAACTCACTCCAAAGCTCGGCAGGGTTGTCCAGCTTGTAGCCATCCAGCTTGTCTTCGATCCGCGCCAGAGCTTGCTGCATGGATTCCAGGGTGACCCCGTAATAGGAATTGGTGGTGGCCTCACCTAGACCCACCAAGCCATCGTATTCAACTCTCAGGATCAACGTAGGTTGCACGCTGACCGTGCCTCGAGCGATCGTAAACGGATCTTTTAGTCTGAGATCATAGGAGTCACAGTGTATCTTCATGTTCGATAGCGATGGTTTAGAGACACGGATAATAATCGGATATGAGAGCCCATCGAGCCTGGAATGGAAAGAGGTGCTTGAGCCGAATCGTTGCCAACGGCTTAGACTGCTTTAACACGTTGCCCGTGAAGCGTTGCACCTTGTTGCGGCAAATCTGGCCAAGGCCAAAATGCAGGCCAACTCCTTGTCTAACGACGTGTTTCCGAGTTTCTTGGCCATGCACGTCTGTCGCCGCCGTGAGAAACCTGCAAACATGAGATCTCAACTATTGCGGTCGCTTATGCTACCGCGTGTCGATGGACAGCAAGCGATTGAACGGCAATCGACGGAAATCTATTGTTTCGCGGAACTCAGGCAAATCCAATTGCATCATGGCGACCACCTTAATTCAAATGACGCCAGAGCAGGTTCACCGACTATGGTTAGCCAGGCAGGGATTGTCCCAACTCGCAGCTCCGCCAACCTTGACCCGAAAGCGATTGCAAGTCTTACTGGGGCAGACCGGAGGGCTGCAGTTGGATTCGGTCAATGTCTTGGATCGCGCTCACTATCTGACACTGTGGTCGCGTTTCGGAAGTTACAACCGGCAACTACTGGACCGATGGGTTTATGAAGACCGAATCGCTTACGAGTATTGGGGGCACGAAGCCTGTATTCTTCCAATTTCGCATCTGCCATTCGGGCTGCGACGCATGCGACGTTTCCCGCCAAAGCGATGGGAAACGGCCCACTATTGGAAGCACTACCAGACCAACCCGGAGTCTAAACGCCGCGTGTTGAGATTGCTCCGTCAGCACGGGCCGCTGGAAAGTGCGGATTTTGATCCCAGTCTTGCGGACCGCGAGCAGACAAAAGTCCTTGGCTGGGGTGCGGTGATGCCCAAAGAGGATAAGCGTTCGCTGGTGCTGCTCTGGCACGCAGGTAAGGTTGCCATCACAAAACGCAAGCACTTTCGCAAAGTGTTTGATTTGGCCAGCAAGGTCTATCCGTCTCACGTGCAGCCCGTTAGCAAGCAAGACTTCTTCGACAGCTGGCTGCTCATCGGCTTGTCCGGCATGGGAATTGCCAGCGAGCATCACTTGGCAAGTTACTTTACCTCGCCAGCTCTGAACGCTGCGGAAAGGGCGGAAGTGATTCAGCGCAATCTGAAGAGCAAGCGAATCCGCGAGGTGAGGGTTCAGGGATTCGACCAGGTGTTTCTAGCACGCGAACAAGACCTTGATGCTTGTGCAGCCTTGGCTGAGCCACAGGGAACAACGCTTGTGTGCCCCTTCGACTCGTTCATGTGGTCGCGACGGAGGGTGGAAGAAGTCTTGCAATACCGATATCGCTTGGAAATCTACGTACCAGAAAAGAAACGTGAATTCGGTTACTACGTAATGCCCATACTCCACGAAGGCAGGTTGGTTGGTCGCGTGGACCCAAAACTCGATCGGAAGCAACAGAAGCTGTTGGTCAAAGCAGTGTATCTGGAATCCAGCTTTGCAGACAGCCAAGGCTTTCGCCGCACTTTGCGAGGAAAGCTGGAAGAGCTGGCCGCATTTTTGGGGGCACGCGATCTTCAGCTGGTGAACGAGCGGACCTAACTTATTAGAGATGGCCGTATGCCAGTGTACTTCGGCATGAAAACGGTCCCAACACGCGGGTAGGTCTCAATTCGGAATCGGCTATTCGATGTCGACTAACTGTCGTTCGATGTGAGAGAGCGCTTCGCCGACGTTTCCACTTCGTCAAGGTCGCCGCTCGGCAAGCG
>JANSWS010000237.1 GCA_024743355.1 bacterium | reverse complement strand
CTACCGCTGGACGTGGCAGTTAACTTGACGGTGTTGGACACATCACTCAGCGTTGCGATGAACCGCTGATCCATGGCGGAGAGGTAGATCCCCAGTTCACCATTCAGAGCATTGCCCACATAAGCGATACGTTCACCGTGAACGGCTGGGCAGGCCTGCAACAAGTCGGCGGCCCGCGTGGCCTGCCATACGCCGTCGATCATGGAATCGGTCGGCAATAATTCTGGCACGACGCAGACAAAACCACGCTCGGCTAGTTCTCCGGCAATCGACTGAGCTAGTTCGGCATCCTGCGGATCGAACAAACAAACGACTCCAGTCGCTTCGCCGGCAGTCGTATCGTTCGGAGTGAAAAGGCTGGCCGCGGCACGTCGCGTGGCATCTATCTGATACATGATTGCTTGTTGATTGAACTTACTATCCGCGCGTTCCGACTTGACTTGAGTATCCAATCGCAAGCGTTCGGCCGAGCTTGGGAGTGAACCATGGGCGCGTTCGATGGCTGCCACAATGTGGGCTCGTCGCAATCCGAACGACTCGGCATCAGCGATGCTGGATTGCTTTCCATGCGCATCAATCAGCAGCATGGCGGAGCTACCTGCGGGATACTCGGGGGCCGACCAGAGAGGTACGGTCGAAGTGCGTGGACCGAGATTTTCCAACCAGTAAAGGCCACTACGTCCCGATGCCAGAAAATCCAAATCGCCATCGCCGTCGATGTCCGCAACCTTGGGGTCAAGCCCCACGCCGACGCGTTCGCCGATTGGAGACATGACCCAGCGATCCCATGATTTGGTGGCTTGGTTGTATTGATAGCGGTAGAGTGCAATGGGGTCGTATTCCCCCGGATCGGCTCCACCGTGTGCCATATAGCGTTTGCCGGTAATCAGTTCCGCATGGCCGTCACCATCGAGATCTGCCCAGAGCGGCGAATGGCCCTGCGACCAATCGGTATCGATCGCGTGCCGCACAAACTGCCTTTTGCCGTCTACATTCACTTGCTCGAGCCAATAGACTCCGAAGCCATGGGCGCTGGACCAGACGATGTCATTGTCCCCGTCTTCGTCCGGATCAACGACCAACATGGGTATACTGCCACGTTCGATGGTGTAGTCTGGATGCCATTCCCAATGCCCATTTCGGCGATCCTCAGGCGCCCTCAGCCAACCGTTTTGGGCGATGATATCGCCGCGTCCGTCGCCATCGATATCACCAAATCCCATCCCATGACCACCCGCTTCCGGTGGAAGCTCGTTGCGAATCCAGGCTGGTTCGCCGGGACCATCGCCATTCCAGCGGAACTCCCACCAGGCGGCGAATCCGGCTCCATTGGGCAACAAATCCAATTGCCCGTCATTGTCGATGTCCAGTAATCGCCCTGATTCCATGTATCCAGGTTCGACGGCAATATGAGTCGTCCATTTACCAAGTGATGCCCCCGGGTGCTCCATCCACTTAATCGAGCGGCTCCGCCAATTCACCGAGATAACATCCATCCAACCATCACGGTTGACATCGAAAACCAAGTGGGAATAGCCATCCGGGCGACCTTGGATGCGGGGAATATCGGCGACAAAATGCTTCGTCCAGTTGGGGCCTTCGTACCAATCGCCGCCGCAAATGATGTCGATTTGCCCATCGTGGTTTACATCCATCAGCGCGGCCGCGCTATAGTCCGTGTCTGCATTGATGACGTGTCGCTTAAAGCTCAGATCTCCCGCTGCGGTGAAGCGTCCAGCCACCAGCATCGCTAACGCGGTGAGGCAGACAATCAAACGCATGCTGCAAGGCCCCATGAATCGACTACCTGCAGAACGACAGCGGCCAATGCAGGCACAGGAGGTACGGGAGACCATGAGTTCACTCCAGCCGACAAGTTACGATTAGTTAAGGCTTCAAGGGTGCGATACTTATCCACTATAGCGGTTTTGTGGCTGGGTAAATTGCATTCCAGGCGACGTGCGGATAGTTTTTTGGGTGGCAGTTAGGTTTCGAATTCTCTCTAAGTCTCTTAAGCGGACGAAATGACTTATGCAGCAAGCTAGGAATGCAAGCCGATCGGCCTGGGCGCTTTGGGCACTCACGACAGCCCTGCTTCACGGACCGGCATATTGCCACGCGCAAGAAATCTCGCCGCAAGCCTCGCCGGAGTCTGCTGCGGAACCAACGTTTGAAACGCCACCCGCGCCCGCGTTGCGACCTGCCCAAGAGATGGAGACTTTCCGACTGGTCGACGGATACCGACTCGAATTGGTCGCCGCGGATCCATTGGTCCAGGATCCAATTGCCATGACCTTTGACCCGCGTGGTCGCTTGTGGGTCTGCGAAATGCGAGGCTTCATGCCGGACATCGAAGGCAACGGCGAGGACGAACCGGTGGGAGTCGTCACGGTCCTGGACGACACGGATGGCGACGGCGTCATGGACAAGAGCACGGAATACGTTGGCGGACTGGTGCTGCCGCGCGGTGTGTGTTGGACAATGGACGGTGTTCTCGTGTGCGAGAATGGAACCATCTGGCTGTGCCGAGATCACGACGGCAATGACATATGTGATGAAAAGATTGTGGTCGCCACCTACAACCCTGGCAATCTCGAACACGCGTTGAATGGATTGATGCCGGCTTTGGATAACTGGATCTACAATGCCAAAGAAGGATTGCGATTGCGTCGTGTTGGTGGTGCTTGGATTGCTGACTCCAATGCACCGCGCGGGCAATGGGGCATGACGCAAGACGATTTGGGTTATCTGTATTACAACGTCAACGCGTCGCTGTTACGCGGTGATTTGGTGCCCTGTTACACGGCGGTTGCCCAGCATGACAATCCGTACGTGGATGCCCAGCTGTACGACGAACAAGTAATGTTTCCGATCCGTCCCACTCCTGGCATCAATCGGGGCTATATCGAGGGATTCCTGCGACCAGACGGCTCCTTGATTGAAGCCAATGCCAATTGCGGCCCGGTAGTTTATCGAGGTGATAATTTGCCCGCCGAGCTGATTGGCAATGTGTTCATACCGGAACCTGCCGGCAATTTGATTCGCAGACAGATCGTGGAGTCGAGGGCGGATGGGACGAAGACATCGCACAATGCCTACGATCAGCGGGAGTTCATGGCATCGACCGACGAGCGATTTCGGCCGGTGAACATGTACAACGCCCCGGACGGCACGCTCTATGTCGTCGATATGTATCGTGGAATCATACAGCACGGAGCATTCATAACGCCCTACTTACGCGAGCAAATTCTCTCCCGTGAGTTAGACAAAGAAATTAACTTGGGCCGCATCTATCGCATCGTTCACGAGTCGACGCAGAAAAGACAGCCGATGGACTTGCTATCGCTTTCCAGCTCGCAACTGGTAGCACTGCTGGAGCATCCCAACGGATGGCATCGCGATATGGCGCAGCAGATTCTTGTGCAGCGCGGTGACAAGTCCGTGGTAAATCAGCTAGAGCGAATGGCGTTGAAAAGCGATTTGCTGCTCGCGCGCATGCACGCCTTGTGGACTCTTGAAGGGTTGCACTCCGTCGATCCGGACGTGTTGTACCAACTTTTGTTCGACGGTGACGAGAACATTCGAGCCACAGCCGTCACGTTGTACGGTCTCTTCCTGCCTATCGAAACGATGATCGATACCGTAGTGGAGGATCTGAGTGAGATCGCAAACGATCCAAGCAAATTGGTTCAATTGCAAATCGCCGCCGTGCTTGGACTGGTGGAAACGCCCCAAGCCAGCCAGGCCGTTGAGTCCATCCTGCGGCAGGCCGCTGATGATGAGGATCTACTAGCTGCGGTCTTATCTGGCTTTGCCGATCAGCAAGCAGAGTTTCTGTTTGTCCGGCTGAGCCAGCCGCAATGGAGCCAGCGAGAAGCGTGGCGCGAGAAGCTACTTGGATCGGCCGCCGAAATGATGTGGAGCGAACGCACACCGATGTCTGTGCTGCGATTTGTTCACCTTGTCAGCTCCTTGGGTGAAGAACGCCAATGGCAGCAGATCGCGTTACTCGAAGGCATCAAAGATCCCGCTCCAGTTCCACGCCGGCGTTTTCCGCCTGCACCTGGCACGGGAGGCAACGGGGCGGAATCGGCAGCCAACCGGGCGACCGATGCCGCCACAGCCAGTCGCGGTCATGGGCAGGGCCAACCCGCAGACGGAGCCGGACGAACGAACCGCGTCGCCGGTGGAAATGCACCGCCGGATGTCCGCCGCTTCGATGGATTTGGGTTTGGGCGTCGCTCCTTGACCGTGCGGCTGGCCACCGAGCCTGAAGGATTGGATCAGCTGCGTAACGCGTCCGATGAACGACTTGCTAAGGCCGCCAATGCATTGGCCGAGAAATTGATTTGGCCTGGCAAAGATGGTCAAGCCTTACCGCAAAAGCCAACGCTGACAGAGCAGCAGCAGCGTCTTTACGAGCTCGGCAAACAGCAATACGCAACGGTATGTGCTGGTTGCCATCACATCGCCGGTTACGGTCTGAGTGCTAAAGGCCCTGAATTGCTAGGTTCGGAGTGGCTACAGGACGAACAACGCTTGACGAAAATCGTTCTGAATGGTGTACAGGGTCCCATCACGATTCATGGCCAGCTATTCAATGCTGACAATCGACTGAGCATGCCGGGTATGGCCAAGCTGATGAATGACGAGCAACTGGCTGGCGTTTTGACATATGTGCGTCGCGAGTTTACGGATGACGCACCACCGGTTTCCGTGGAAGCGGTCCAAGTCATACGAAGTGAAACGGGCCAGCGTACAGAGCCTTGGCGAGAGACTGAGCTAATTCGGTGAATACAGAACTTGGGGAATACTCACGGGCGCTGATTCCCAGTCTGCTCCGAATGCTCCGCTGAGTCGGGGCGGCGGTATCGGATCGGTGGTGCCGGTTCCGGTTTGAATTCAACCTTTTCCTCTTTCAGTCGCTCCAGCACATTGTTGACTGCCGCTTCTAGTTGCGGATCGCGGCCTTCAATTACCGGACGCGGATCGTTGTGGACTTCGATATCGGGAGCGACGCCTTCGCCTTCCACTGCCCACTCGCCGTTGACATCGAAGAACCCACCCCGCGGTGCAACAAAGCGTCCCCCATCAATCAGCGGCGGCGTGTCCCATGTTCCTACCAGTCCGCCCCAGGTTCGCGTGCCAATCAGCGGCCCCAGTTTCTTGAATCGGAACAAGTAGGGCAACAGGTCGCCGCCGGACCCGGCTCGCTCGTTGATGATCATTGCCTTGGGACCGTAGAGTCCCGCCATGGGTTGCTTGAATGGTAGTCGGTCCCCAGCGCGGGAATTGAAATAGCCGGTCAACTCCCGAGCTAGAACCTCCACAATGTAATCCGCCGCCGAACCGCCACCATTGTTGCGTTCGTCGATCACGGCACCTTGTCGGTCCTGCTGGGCAAAGTACATCCGATCAAAATATTCGTAACCGCCCCGGCCGGTGTTGGGTAGCCAAACGTAGGCAAGTCGCCCATCGCTCAGTTCGTCAACTTTACGCTGGTTGGCGGACACCCAAGACCAGGTGCGGAGTTGTCGTTCGCTGGTCGTGGGGACGACAAATACTTCACGCGCTCCTTCGAGTCGCGGTTCATCGTTGACGCTCAACGATATGGTACGATCGCCCGTCCCTTCCAGCTGCTCAAACAGGTTGGTGGGCGACGTTAATTCCCGTCCGTCAATGGCCACGATGAAATCACCTACCGAAATATCAAGGCCAGGAACAGTCAGCGGACCATTCAGTCCCGGGGTCCACGGGCCGCCGTCGTAGAGCCGCGCGACGCGATAGTGACGATCCACAACTTCAAAGTCGGCCCCCAGCAGTCCGGTGCGAGGCGATGTCAGATCAGGAAGGTCACCACCGACGACATAGGAGTGGCCAACTGCAACTTCGCCGGACAGCATGTCCAGCAGATGGTTAAAGTCGGAGCGGTGGTGCACATCCTCGAGCCAGGGGCTGTACCACTCCCAGACCTCATCTCACGGGGCGCCATGAACATTGTCCACGTACAAGAAGTCACGCATGAAACGCCAACCGTCACGCAGCATTTGGCGGTACTCTGCGCGGGGGTCGACCTTGATTCTCAAATTGCTAATGACCACCGGCTTACCCTGGCCGTCGGGCGGCTGGGTCGTTTGGGACCAGTGCCAACCACTTGCCGATCGTAACAGCATGCGCTGGCGATCCTGCGATACCACCACTTCGCTGATTCCGTCCGCAAATTTCTTGGGCTTACGATCATCAAGTTGGTATTGGTGCAGCGTCGCACCGGACTCGTTCTCGATGGACTCGAGCACAAACACGTGTCCCTCGGGCGCTTTGGCGAGGCCAATATAGTTCCGTACGGGAATTCCTGGGGCATCGATAATGCGATGGGCGATATTCTCGAAGTCGATCTCGACCGGATCTGGACTGTCTGTGGACTTGGCGGATGGATCCTTTCCCTTCTCGTTGTCGGATTCCTGTTTGCCTCCATCGGAGGCCGCGTCCGAGTTTTCGTCCCCAGATGTCTCCGGTTCGTCGCCTTGTGAATCTTCATCGTCCTCTTCGTCATCGTCCTCTTCTTCGTCACTTCTGGGCAAGAAGGGAGAAGGCGTTTCCTGGTCGAGCAGGGCCACATAAAGTGCCCTAGTGACCGGCCGGTCGTATGAGGTCATGTCCAGCCAGCCCGTGTTCAGTCCAAAGTCGGTGGAGGCGAGGAAGTACAGGTATTTGCCCGATTCATCCCAGACGGGGCTGATCGCATCGGCCATGCCGTCTGTCAACTGGTGGGTCTGGCCGTCCCGAGTGTCGTGGACGGCAATAATTCGAAGCTGGTTTTCAAGGCGTTTGGCGTAGGCCAGCCATCGCGAATCGGGAGACCAGACGGGATTCATGGATCGCTCGGGATGGGCGTATCGGTCGGTATCGACGTGGGTGAGTACTTCCGTTTCCAAGTTCATCACGAGCACCCGATAGTCGGTGTCCGTGAACGCTAGTCTGGTTCCGTCCGGTGACCAGGTGGGAACGAAATAGAATGTGGGGTCAGGAATTTCGATCCGACGTTCTTGATTTCCAAACTGGTCCGCAATAACGAGTCCATACTCACCCCCATCGTCATTAAACCAGGCGATTTGTTGTCCGTCGGGAGACCAGACGGCATGACGATCCGCGATCCCTGAAGTGCGGGTCAGGTTTCGCCAACTTCCTTCCTCCAAAGGGGCAGTTATCAGATCCCCACGGGTTTCAAAAATGGCCCGCTTGCCGGTGGGCGACAGCCGGGCATTGCCGAGGTCACTGCTCGAAATTTCGATCCAACGCGGACGCGACCAGGTCATGTCGCGGTGCACCTGGATTTCCAGTTGGCTCGATTCGGCCTTCTTTGGATCCAGGGAATGTAGGTAGCCGCCCTGTTCGTACACGATCAAACCGTGGCCAGAGCCAATACTTTTAACATCGAAATCGTTGTGGTGGGTCAGCTGCCGGTGTTCCTTGGTCACCGGATCAAACGACCAGATGTTAGCGGCATAGTCACGTTCGGACAGGTAGTAGACGACGCCGTCGAGCCAAACGGGTTGAAGATGCCGTTCTCCATCCCAGGGCGGCGTGAGTCGCTCCCAGGTTTCGGTCGACACGATTCCAATGGGCTGGGCTTGGCCACCGCGGTAGTTCCGCCATTCAGCATCCCACAGTCCGATTTCCTGATACGCGATCCATTTTCCATCGGCACTCATTTCACCGTCGTAGGCCTGAGGCAGTTTGATCTGTATCGGAAAACCACCTTCCGGAGAAATCGTATAGAACTGCCACAGACGGGTCGGCTGTCCTGCCCGATCGCTCTGGAACATGATGTCGCCGGCCGGAGTCCAGCCTTGAACCACATCCGACCCGGGATGCCAGGTGAGCCGTTTGGGTTCCCCCCGGATGCCGCCACCACGTAGACGTCCGAGTTGCCACCATACTGAGCGGTGAAAGCGATCCATTTGCCGTCGGGGGAGAATGCTGGATCGGTTTCGGCACCTTCGTCGCTGGTCAGCCGAAAGGCCTGGCCGCCTTCGCGGCCCACTAACCAAATGTCGTTAGCGTGAACAAAAGCGATCTGGTCCGGCCCCACATCCGGATCACGCAGCATTCGAGTTCCCTGGGCTAGGACTTCGAACGATAATGCCCACAACAAGGCAATTGCCAGCAAAACAGACTGAGGAGTGAGAATCATGTCGCTGCTTTCGGTGATGGCTCGAATCGAAGAGATTATTCTAGTTCGCGTCACTCCCTAGTGCGCCCCGATGTTTGAACATCCGGAAGTTGGAGACCCGACGGGCGATGAGGCGGAACCAGTAAGTGTAGTCGAGCGCAGCAGGAGCGATGATGAATTGGCAAATGCGGTAGTGCTGACCAATGTGCTGCCGGTTTCGTTCACCGCGCTGACCGACAAGAATACGTACTTCCGCCAAGTAGTTTTGGAGAGCGTCAATGGCTACCGAAAATCGTCTACCGACCCCTATCACAAATGACGAACGCAAGCGTCAGCTAACGCGGAACAAGTGTGGATTGAACTCCGCTCTTCTCTATTGGAACCCAGACTTCATCGCACTTGGTCGGCGTTTGGTCGTCTTGATTTGGTTGCAGATTGTCGGCAACACGGTGATCGCCCAGGAGGTGGAGGTCATTGCGCCCGCCGAAGAGAAGCTAGCGCGGCAGATCGTCATGGAGATTAAGCGTCACGAGGCAGGGCTTGGCATTTGGTGGACGGGGCACAACGGATGGTTACTAAAGGCGAACGGGGTAGTGGTGGGGACTGACCTCGTTCTGGCGGATCCGTCGCGGCGCGAGAATCCGCCGCCGGTCAGCGTTGCGCAGGTGGCAAAATTGCTGGATGTGTCGTTCGTCACGCACGGACATGGAGATCACTTTAACGGCCCGACCACACGCTATCTGGTGTCCGAATCGGACTGCATGTTTGTGCTGCCGGTCAGTTGTCTAGACGAGGCAAAACGCTTTGGTGTACCGCCTGACCGGATCGTCACAGCGCGGCCTCGCGAGTCGCTGTCCGTGCGCGGAGTGCAGGCGGACGCACTGCGTGCGATTCATGGTAACAAGAAGGGTGCGGTGTATTACGAAGCGAACCTAGACGATTGCGGTTACGTGTTGCATCTAGCCGGGAAAACTGTGTTGCAGCCTGGCGACTCGGTGCTGCTGGAGGATCACTTGTTCCTGAAGCATGTAGATGTCTTGCTATTCTCACCTACTGAGCATAATTGGCTGATCGACGACTCGCTGACAGCAATCCAGGCGCTGGAGCCGGATGTGATTCTGCCGCAGCATCGCGATACATATCCACTGAGCGAACAGAATCGGTTCTGGGCGCAGGGGTTTCCCCATGAGGTTCGTTTGCGCCTGCCAGAAACACTCCAAAAACGCTATCGGGTGCTCAGCATGGGAGAAATGCTGTTGGTGGAATGAGGCGGCTGGAATCGGAGCCCATGCATGCGCCCATTCCTGTGCGCCCGTGGATTACGCAAATTGAAATGGATTGCCAAGGTTATGCGACCGTCGCCGGCATGCGCAACGGGCCATACTCGGGTGGCCGCGAAGTTGGCGTACAAAGCGAGTGGAGTAAGCCTTAACCTGCGAATCCAGGGCAAGTCAGAGTTTCAACCCAGGCCAATTAGCCGAATCGTGCTAGCGACGGTTCATCCTCGGAAAACCGCGGCTAGCGCCAAAGCGGCTAATGTTTACCTAGTCCGCAATTTGAAACTTTGACTTGCCCTGCCTGCGCATGCCTCAACGGAATCAGTTGAGGTATACTCAGCGGTATCCTTTGAATTTTGAAGGCGATGGAGATACCCGTGACCACCATTCACCGCTTGTCCAATGAGCAATACGCGATGCTGTTCGATGAGAATAGCAAGGTCGAACTGATCGATGGAATTGTGTACGACAAAATGAATGTTGGTGACGCTCATATCCGTACAGTCAATCGGCTCAACCAGTTGCTTTCGCCGCTCTGGGGAAAGTATGTGATCAGTGTACAGAACCCGATTAAGTGGAAAGACAACGAACCGGAACCCGATGTCGCGATTTATCTTCCTTGTGACCGTCAGACACCGGAAGATTGCATCTTGGTTATCGAGGTTGCCGACAGCACGTTGCATCACGATCGCACGGTCAAAGTTCCGGCCTACCTCTCGCAAGGCCTGACCGCCTGGATTGTCAATCTGCCCGAAAACAAGATCGAGATATACCGTCCCGGTGAGCAGCGTCAGGACGTTTCGAAAGTCGAAATCCTAGGCATTGAAATCGACGTGAATGACTTAGGCTAGCGGTACAGTTCATGCCATTGGGCCTGCAGTTTTCGGTCCCAAGGATCAAGTGCTATGACCGCCCGAGTACCCAAGAACATTCACCGAACCCGGGGGCGTCTCCAGGCAAGACATCTGGCCATGGCAGGATGAGCCGCCGGCTTCTCGAGTGTGTTGCACTCGTGGCACTATTGCTTTTCGTCCGGTCAACTGATGCACGGGTTGATGACAGGACCCGCACAAGTGAATCGTTGACGCATTAACGCCTTGGCGGGTTGCGTCTCCAATCCGCGTAAGGCCTCGCAGGGCGCGATTGCAACGATTGGGCAAGTGGTGCAGATAGAACGGCTCGCAAGTCTCAGGGTTGTCGTGCTCACGAGCTTCATGGGTGCTGGATTGACCTAGTCTTGATCGTCAGTCGTCCCAGGATCCGGTGGCACCATGCGCATACAAACACCAAGAACAAGCCGTCGTCAATTTACATTCGCGCTGGGTTTGGGGCTCGTTTCCGCCAAGCTAGCTTGGGGTGAAAATGGAACTATTTCAGAGCTTCCGCCAGACTATCTCGATTGGCAGCAACTCGCCGAACGCGGACATGTTTTCGAGCATTGGACACCGGAGGAAGATGGGCCCTGGCAATGGTATCGCCTCGAGCGCTACATCGAAGCAACATGGAAGTCGGTCGGTATTTCGCTGCCGGTGAATCGAGATACTGGCGAGGAATTCGAGCCGTCTGACGGATATATCCATCGCGACGAGATCCCCAGCTACGTCCTCGCGGAGGAGCTACCGCTGCTTCCCGAGGAAGTCCGCAGGCATCTGTCTCCTTCTCAATTTGACCCGGAAGAGGCTTTGCGTCGAAAGCCGGACCCAGAAATTCAGCTCCGCGATGGCAGGCCTCCTAGCGATTGGCTGACGAGCTTGAATGCAGAAGAACTGCGGAAGTGGTTGGTGACCATCGATGCACCCCCAGCAACTGTCAACGGGATGACTTTCTGGGTGCACCTCATACGCGACCACAGTTTCGATCCGAGGCGGATTGAAGGACTGAGCGAACACGAGTTCTTTCTGCTGCACTCTGCCGCCCATCACGGTTATTAGTAGGCTCGTGAACGAGCGCTGCGAACATTTTTATGCCGCACATTTTCCTGTCCAGTTGAATAGACGGACTGCTTCGCTGAGGTGCAGAGCTGGAAGGGCAGGAAGATGGAAGGCCGGAAAATGATGGGCTCGAAAAAGTAGAATGCAGTGTGAATACGTAAGTTCCTATCCGTTGGCTAAGCGTAAGACCTCGACTTCGGAAACAACCCTCGGCCACGCACGTACAAGCTGATAAGCCGCTGATCTCACGGGCGAGCCCGCGCCACACTTTTCCGTAGGCTCGTGAACGAGCGAAGCGATTATTTTTTTGCCCCACATTTTCCTATCCAATTGAATAGACGGACTGCTTCGTTGAGGAGCAGAGCTGGAAGGACAGGAAGATGGAAGGCAGAAAAATGGGGGCCTCGAAAAAGTAGAATGCAGTGTGAATACGTAAGTTCCTATTCCGATGGCTAAGCGTAAATCCTCGACTTCGAAAACAACCCTTGGCCACGCACGTACAAGCTGACAAGGAGCTGATCCCACAGGCGAGCCCGTGAAGATATAGGAAGCCGGGCCGCTAGAACGGAAACTGGAGTTGTCAAACCTTCAGTAGTTCTAAAGGACACCGGCTATGAAAACAGAATATCACATTGCGTTGGATG
>JANSWS010000681.1 GCA_024743355.1 bacterium | reverse complement strand
TTCTTTGCGTAGGCGTTCAATCAATTCCGAGCACAACATTCCTTCAACTCCTAAATCCGAGTAACCTCAACATTTAGAGTTGAACAGATAATGTCCGATTGATCAAAAACGAACGCCCCTTTTGCTAGCTTCAAAGGGCTGTGGCTAGTGGCTAGAAGCTAGAAAAACGGGCATCAGGTCTCAGATCTCAGATCTCAGGTGTAAGGTTTAAGGTGTAAGACTCAAGGGATCAGGCATCGGATATCAGTTCTTAGGTCGAGCCTCGGGTTTCCGCTCTCCCAAGCCTGAAAGGCTGACAAGGCCATTGCCGGGGCTGTCAAGCCCCGGTGCATTTCGTGAAGTCAAAGGCCCGAAGGGTCGGCAGACAAGGAATTCCCGCACACCCATTTGCGAACACAAGTAGGCTCGCGAACCAGCGCAGCGCCGTTCCGGCCGGAGTGGACCGCTTCTACTCTGAATGTCTGCACAGCCCGGATCCCCGTGGAGATAGGCCCGAGTCTTGAGTCTTGAGTCTTGGCGCTCTATGGGCTTTCATGGCTTCTTGACCGAAACTCTGCACGAGTTTCGCTACGGGACTGCTCTCCCGGCTTTTTCTAGCTTCTAGCTTCTAGCTTCTAGCTTCTAGCCACTAGCCACTAGCCACTAGCCACTAGCCTCTTCCTCTTTCTCGGTTCTGTCTGAAAGGCTGGCAATGCGGTGGCAGGGGGTGCTCGTGCGAAAATCTGGGGTGAACTCGCTAAATACCGCGAGGTTCTGAGCCTTGCCCCCTACGCATCGGCTGGTTTGCTACGTACAGTTGAAATACTTACCATTCGGTTGCGTTGTTCTACGGTTGATTTGGCATTTCGGGGTCTCCTTTTCAACACTGCTGCTATGCCGACACAGCGATTCACAAAGCACTTTGCCATCATGCTGGAAACGGCGGGGGCCTTGGCCCTACAGACCGGAGCCGATGCACTTTTGGTGCTGCTGGATGGGTCCGTGGATTGGGAAAAACTGAGATCCGCGGTCCCCAAAAATGTAGAGCACATCATCGTCGCGGCGGACTTGGAGGCCGATCTCGAAGGTGCGGAAGCCGAAGGTCTGCACGCCCTGCCCTTGAACAAGGAAAAATCGCCTTTGCTCGAGCGACTCCAGCACGCACTGTTGGAGGCGGTGGCCGACGGTTTTCTACGCAGCAATGAAGATGTGATCGCGGTCTATTGCGGTTTCGAGAATCAAAAGATTGATTCCATCAGCCATATTCGTCTGGATGACCGTCTGCGACGATTAACCAGCCGTGATCTGCAGCGTCTGGAAAGCAGTGTTTCCTTGAAAACACTGAAAACGGTGATTGATCTCGCGTCCCAGATCGGCCGCGAAGGTCGCGAAGGCAAGAAGGTGGGCACCATTTTTGTCGTTGGGGATTCGAGACGAGTGCTGGCCCATTGCAAGGATAGTGGCTTTGATCCTCTCAAGGGTTACAAGCGTGAGAATCGCAGCCTGTTCGATGCCAAAGTCCGCGAGGACATCAAGGAAATCGCTCAGATGGACGGTGCCTTCATTGTGTCCGCCGAAGGAGTTATTGAGAAAAGCCGGCAGATCATCGAAGTCTCTCATGCCGACCTTTCTCTTTCGAAAGGACTTGGGGCTCGACATTGGGCGGGAGCGGCCATTTCACAGATCACCAAGGCCATTGGGATTGTGGTCAGTCAGTCGACCGGTACCGTGCGGCTGTTTCAAAATGGCGAAACGGTACTGAGAATCGAACCGATGGATCAGGCGGTGGCCTGGCAGGAATTCAATTACGAGCCTCCCAACCCAGACGCCGAACGCACCTGATCGCTCCGGTTCGGTTCGCGGTAAGGACGTCGAAGGGCGTGTTTCCGGATACCTGTTGGATTACTCAGACGCGAGCGGGGCGCAGATTTATCATGCGAACGATTGGTCAATCTCACTCTCCACTCCGGCTCGTTGTACCACACAAGCTTTTGCTTTGCAGTCATTTCAGACGCGTGATCCAGAGTGCATCGACTCGACTTTCGTTTTCCCCGGCATAGGATTGCCGCGGGCAAACGGTCTTGGTGCGTCGCCTCAATCGGTTGGAACATAAGAGAACGGAGGAAACAGAGCAGCCCACCTCTGCTTCCTCTGCCTGCACTGTTGTCTTACTCCAAATTGGCTCCTGGTAAGATCATTCTGGTTACTCCCTCGGAGAGCTTTAGGTGGTTGAAATTGATGAGCAATCCCAACGGAACATCGAGGAGTTTCATATAGCTGAGCAATTGCGCTTTGTTGATTGGATG
>JANSWS010000543.1 GCA_024743355.1 bacterium | reverse complement strand
CAAGCTTCTGCGATTACAAGCGATGTGATTGGAGCCGCCATGGAAGTGCCCGCGATAAAGGCCCCGGCATGCTCGAATCGATCTACGAATGGTGCTTCACGATCGAACTGTAGCTGCGCGGACGTCGCGTGCAGAGGCAGAAGAACGTCGTCATTCGGCATAAGCAGTTTTATCGCGAAGAATCTCTGCGGTGAGACTTGTTGATCGACGGGTGCTTGTTAGTTGGAAGCTAAGGCGGTCGACAAGATCCATCCAATCAACAAAGCGATATTGCTCAGCCATAAGAAACTCCTCCATGCTCCGTTGGGATTGCTCATCAATTTCAACAGCCTAAAGCTCTCCGAGGGAGTAACCAGGATGATCTTACTAGGAGCCAATTTGGAGTAAGACAACGGAGCAGACGGAGGAAGCAGAGGCGGGCTGCTCTGTTTCCTCTGTTCTCTTATGTTCGCAAACGATTGAGGCGACGCGCCAACACCGATTGCCCGCCGCAATCCTATGCAGGGGAAAAGCGAAAGTCGAGTCGATGCACTCTTGATCACGGGTCTGAAATGACTGCAAAGCAAAAGCTTGTGTGGTACAACGAGCCCCGGAGCGGGGCGAAGGGAGCCAGCATGGAAGGCATGCATTCAGACAGGTATCTAAACCGGCATTCAACTCAGCGTCCAGCCCGGCAAGGAAGTTGGCAAGAATGGAGCAAGGCTCCTCAATTGCATATTAGAATCGCTGGCATCTCGCCTCCCGCATCCTGGCTCCCCTCTCTCCCAAACTTGTTTGCTGAGAGGTGTCGGGGTGAGTCGCTTCAGCCTTGGGACCAGCTAATGAAGGATCGGAATCGTTGAAGTCGACAGTCTCGGCGCAATCCAGAAGCGATTATGTTTCCGCGGTCGCAGCCTAAAGGGACCAAGTAGCGTTGGATCAAGAAGTGTCTGATAGTCGCCTTTCGCTCCGCGAAAGTAGCGTTTCTCCGCTGCTTTCGCGGAGCGAAAGGCGACTTTAAGACCGCGAGTACACGATCCCACCGTACACGGTCGACTTCTCGTGTGTGCCACTGAAACTGATCATCGAGGTTGACGGAGAGCCGCATCGAAACGAGGAGCGACAGCGACATGACGCCTGACGCGATCGCTACTTGAAAGCGCGAGGCTAATTGAGAGTGCTGTTTTCCAGCTCAAGGATGGTTTCGTAACGCTGCACGATGTCTGGTGGGGCAAGTAGAGCTAGATTCTCTGCCAACACGATGGCCTCGAGGGTGTTGGTTAGCCGCTGCAGCTTGACTTTCCGCATTTCTCGCGTGCGACGCTGCTGATCGGCTTGCTGCCTGGCATCGAGAGCCTCTTGATAGCGCTCAAAGGCTTCCATCGCGATCAAACGCTCATAGGTCGCCTGCTGATTCTCCGGTCTTAATGACTCGGCTTCTTTCCAGTTTTCGCGGTCCGCTAGTTCGGGGAACTCCTCGGCAATCTGCTTCAAAATATTGCTGCGCATCGATCTTCGCCCCCGACTGCCGCGGCGATAGCTGGAGCTTCCAGACGCATCCTTGATCTCCTCAGCAAGCTGTCCCAGGACAGTCGTCGCGTCGCTCGACATATCCAAGTCCAGTTGCCTGGCCAGACCGTGCACAATGGCTGACTGATCGCGCGAGCCACGGGCAGCCATGTCGGCCAGGCTTCCGCTGATTTCCGCCAGCATCGCAGGCTTGCGGACCGCGTATTGTTCTTGGCCCGAATCCTGGACTCGTTGATCCGCAGCAGTCGAATCCTCAGAGGCTGCTTTAGCAGTTGTTGATGCAGCATAAAACTCATGCTGCTGCCCGCTGCCGGGAGGAGGCCCGTAGTCGTAATTGCCGATTCGGCTGTAAGTTCTCAGAAGCGTCTCCGAGGTTCGGAGCGGAATGTCGATCGTCTGGCTGGCCAGGACTGCGTAGGTGTGTGCCTCAACGAAAGAGACTTTTCCATCCGCATCTAAATCAATACGCTCGACCGGTTTGCCCGAGCGAGTGCGACCAGCGATGGCACCCCAAAAATAGCTACTGTATTCCTCGTCGTTGCGAATATCCGGCCGGCATCCGGCGGCTGCCAGGTCGTGCTGCTGCGCGAAGAATCCCACTCGATTGTGCGGCGAGATGCCATCGGATTGACGGCTGTTGTCGAAAATGGTGTGGGCGAATCCACCACAATAGCACTGTGCCATGACCATAATCACCGGGACTTCCTCGGGGATTCCATCAAGCCAGCTCTCAAAGTCGCGAGCCGTTATCGATTGACGATCCCAGCAACTGATTGTCGTATTGTAAGGATCATCGTCTTCGGCCTTTCCACCATGCGATGTGACGTAAATCAACAGTCGATCTCCGGCCCGCATGACGCCCGAAAGCCTGTGCAGCTCGCTTCGAACAAGCTCCGGACGCAAGGGCCCCGCAGTGTTTTCGACGCGATGATTGCGGTAACGCAGACGCGTATTGGACGGGCCGCCAAAGCTGACCAGATTCGTAAGCAAATTGGTGGCGGGCGAAGCAGCTTGAGCGATCTCAACGGAATATTGCAAATCCGCTTTTTCGTCTTGGCCGTCGGCAAAATAAGTCGTCATGGACCATGGAGCATGATGCTGCTCCCGCAAGACTTCGCGGAAGAAAAGCACGTTGGCTTCCAGCGATGCCTGGTTTCCAGCCGGGCTGTGTCCTCCGGCCAGCACCAGAAAGTAGTCCAAAGCACTGGCTTCTGCACAAGGTAGACCAGTAAAAACCAAACTCAGGCAGAGGATGCCCGAAACTACGAATTCACTCGACGCTTTGGCTGGCATGAATTTTGTCCGTGTCGAATGTGCTAATTTGAAAGCCGGAGTTTAGCTGGACAGCGCCACTTTCGATAAAACTCCTGGCAATTCCTTGGTTGACCGTGATAACACGATTTCTGGCTAAGTGGTGCCTCAGCCCTTCGAAAACCGGGGCAACGCCCATACGGCTAATCGAATGTGGCGCTGTCCAGTTAGTTTTTTTCTGCGCCGCATGCTCGCCTCCACGGGCAAACGCATACCCTCGCAGAATTGCAGTTGAAATCGCCAACTCCACCTTGGCAGTGTTCGATTGGCGAGACATCCCGTGTCAACAAGCCGCATGTACTCATTCGGCAGCAGCCTTAGACAACTTGCGAACGAAACCGGTTGCGAAACAGTCCCGGCCAAAACAGAAAACACTATTCCCGATAATTAGTTCCGAAGCACCCTTCGCAGAAAACGTTTCCGCGCTTTGCTGCCCCCTTGCGACGGTAGCTTTCCGTCAGCCTTCGATAAAAAACCGACCTTTTCCCGTGATGACATTTCGCAGGCAAACTGCTGGGGCCCCCATGGCGAGTGGTGGGCTCGGACGCGTGAAGGCTTCTGGTGATGCAAGAAACCCCTGCCGAGACATCTTTCGACCGGTTCCTTCGTTACAACCGGACGGAATCGGGCCCACACACAACAGATGTGAGCATTATGCTCCATTCTCCCATTCTTTCAGGGCGATGACCTTTGCGGATTACATCATCTGGTCACGGAGGAGCAGGCAGTGGTTGCATTTGGTTACAGCATAAAACCCTACAACTGTTCGGTGGGTCTAGTAATCTTGGCGGCCACGATCTCTTCGGTAGGTTGCCGAGCCCTGCGCCAGAACGATGTGTATCATCAACCGTCAACCTCGGAATCCTGGCAACCGTCAAGCTCGGAATCCTGGTCCGCACCCGTGGACACAGTCGGCCAGTCTGATTCCGGCATGGCGAGTTCAGCCCAGCAGCAAGCGCGGGGTTCCCAGAGTTTTCCCACGCAAGCCTCTGCAATTGCTTTCAAGCCACCACCTGAGGGGTCTGTAACTGAGGGGTCTGGGGAGCAGCAATTCGAAGTTGGCCTTTCAGACGGAACGCAAATAGAACAGGCCGCCTACCTGAATCTACCGTCAACCAGCCAGGCGGAGATCGTTGTCAAAGATGCATCCATTACCATGGATGAGTTTCAGAGCCTAGCCTTGGCCAACAACCCGACGATAGCAGAGTTGGTTGCAACAACGCAAAAAGCTGCCGGCTTTCGGACACAGGTTGGGCTGCGCCCTCTGTGCCAACATAAGTGAGACAACTAACGAGTTGTTTTGAATGTTGAGGGCACGGAGAGTTTTCATGACCGACACGACCGGAAAAAATTTCCAAAAAGATCCTGAAGTCGTTGAAAAGGCTGCCCGACGTCGATT
>JANSWS010000655.1 GCA_024743355.1 bacterium | reverse complement strand
GGATTCCACGCTCTGGCGAGCGTAGCTACCTTCGCCAGAAGGTGGCTTGTGCGAGGATTCCACGCTCTGGCGAGCGTAGCTACCTTCGCCAGAAGGTGGCTTGTGCGAGGATTCCACGCTCTTGCCAGCGTAGCTACCTTCGCCAGAAGGTGGCTTGCGCGCGGGATTTCCAAGCTCTTGCCAGCGTAGCTACCTTCGCCAGAAGGTGGTTCCGTCAGGAGTACCGAGTAGAGCAAAGATGGCGTACATCCAGAAACAATAGAAGTAGGATCTACATGAACCGATATTTGGCTGAGGCTTTGGGAACATTCATGCTGGTATTCTGTGGCACAGGTGCCATCATCATCAATGATGTCTCCAACCAAGCGATCACGCATGTTGGAATTGCACTGACCTTTGGATTGATCGTGATGGCCGTCATCTACGCTGTGGGAGATGTGTCCGGAGCGCACATCAATTCCGCAGTCACCATCGCATTCTGGGTGTCGGGGAGGTTCGACGGAAAACAGGTGCCAGGGTATTTGTTCGCTCAGTTGCTGGGAGGACTGGCGGCCAGCGGTTTGCTGCGAATTTTGTTTTGGGATCAGGCCACCCTGGGTGGTACCGAACCGGCGGGACCATGGTGGCAGTCTTTTATTCTGGAAATCGTACTGACTTGGATCTTGATGTTCGTGATTCTCAACGTTTCCAGTGGGGCCAAGGAGAAAGGCATCATGGCGGGGGCCGCCATCGGTGCGGTGGTAGCTTTGGAGGCGATGTTCGCCGGACCAATCTGTGGCGCGTCCATGAACCCCGCCCGATCCTTAGCACCAGCCATCGTGAGTGGGCGTTTGCTCTATTCCTGGATCTATGTCGTAGCGCCCATTTTGGGGGCGCTACTCGCTGTGCCAACATTGCGCGCTACCCGTCCTGAAATGACCCGAGAAAAGCCTTCCGGACTGGATTGAGACCCGTGGACTCGGCAGTCGACAGTTTTTTTAGGCATGTAGGCTGGATTTCATTGCAGTTTTTGGGAACCACGAAATAAAAAATGTTGTGGTGGTACCCAGATTGCACACTGGGATAGGTGTGACATGACACCTGGCTACGCAGCCTTAGGTGTGCATATATGGAATTACTCCGGCCAATCGTGCTAATGACGCCGGTCAAGAATGTGTCCTCTTCAACCAAGGAGCATCCCATGAGCACTAACTCCGTATACATCGATCAAATGAAGGCAAAGATCGACGAGTGGAATCACGAGATCATTCAATTGGAAGCGACTGTTGGTAATGAGGATCCCGACGCTGCGCAGGTTGCACGCCAAAGGATCGACGAACTCAAGAGCCAGCGTGAGTCCGCTGAAGCCAAGATCAAAGAGCTGCAAGCCGCCGAGTAGTGCGTCCAAGTTGAGACGTCTAGAAGTCGGCTTTGTTTTGCAAGCCAGAATGGAAGCGTCGGCAGGCCGCGCATGAGTGCGACCTGCCGTCCGAAGTATCAAAACCGACTACCGGAATGGTTGCTCGTTCTCTTCTTCAACGAGCGACCGACAGTATTCTGCGGCTACGGTCGTGCAGCCGATAAAACTCCTGAGCCCGGACTGCAAGTCACTTACTGCGAAAGCGTTGCAGTCCAATCCATCCACATACGGCCGTCCACACAAGCAGCAACGATAGAGGGGCGATGGCCGTCAGCATCGTATCGCCGTCTAACAGGACTCCACGGGCGGCGTCCACGTAAAGCGAGAGCGGCAGGTAGGTGATCCAGGGTTGCCATGCCAAGGGAAACACGTTGCGTGAAAAGAATACGCCGCAGAATACCCACTGACTCAACATCAACACGCTGAGCCAGCCCGAAGCGGATTCCAAGCCGCGACCACGAGCTCCGATCAGCAGTCCGATAGCGGCAAAGGCGGTAGCGCCGATGAGTTGTACGAGTATCAACGCTGGCCAACTACCTTGCGGAATAAATCCGAACACCAAGCGGGCTACGATGAGCAGCACGAGCGTCTCTGGCACCAGCAGTAGAAAACGGGCCCACAGCAGCCCCAGCAACAGTCTTGTCTTTGAAAGTGGGGTGGCCAGCAGGCTTCGTAACAGACCTAGCATTCTCCATTCACATAAGCCATAACCCAACCAAACCAGACTGGCTCCCATGCTGTTGACCGCCATCAGGCCCGGGATAAGAAAATCCACGTAACGCACACCCAACGAGGGTGATTCGATAACTTCGATGGCGGGAGCTTGCTCGGCCAGCCGAGCTATGTGCAGTTCGACGACGCTGCGGGCTTGCACACTATCGGGACGATCGGGATCAAAAGTCAGTTGAAAGACTTCCCCGCTGGCAGAAGGTTCAGCACCGCCTTCATCGCCAGAATGGAGCACGACCACCAAGGAACTTGCGACCTGCTGCAATTGCTTGAGTGGCTCTTGGCGTGCTTCATGCAGCACAATTCTCGAATCGTCTTTCAGGCTGGAACGCAAACGCTGCCCGAGCTCACCATGGGTTGGTATCAGCAAATCGATATGCAAGGTCTCAGGCGGTCGATCGGTAAAGGTCAGACCCAGGATAAGCAGCATGCTGATGGGAAAGCCGAATACCCAGAACACTGCCGCCGGTTGACGGTAGAACTCGCGCAGTCGT
>JANSWS010000215.1 GCA_024743355.1 bacterium | reverse complement strand
GGGCAGGAGGGTCAAAGCTTTAACTCCGCGGAGATCCGCAGCGGCAGCACCGTCTCCTTGGAAGATCAACTCATCAATGGGTTGCGAGTAACAACTCCCCAACAGCGGGCCTTTGTGAATCTGGTTGTGCTGCGTGTCAATCAAGGGCGTCTGCCCAGAGCCATGGTCAATCTGGTTTATCAGTGGGCACTCAACCGCAATCCTGACGTGCCTTTCCCGTATTTCCAGTTTGCCTTGCGAATTCTCTCCCGCAAAAGAAATATCTCGCTCAGCTAATCTCAGCGCATTGAGTATTTGCTCCAGAATCCGAAGCGAGTCGCGGCAACTCCAGGGCTCCGGGGCAAGGCGACCGAGCAACTTCGTCCCGGCATCGCATATCGCTAGGCGACGGCAATTCGCTGGCCGCATTCCAGTAAACTCGCGGTGCCCCTTTTGTTTAGCAAGCTTTGTTTAGCAAGCTTTGTTTAGCAAGCTTTGTTCAGCAAGCCTTGTTAAGCAGGCTTTGCGTTTGCGTACAATGGGGTTCGAAGAATGATGAAGTATTGGATAACCGCTGAGGAATGCCGTGTACGACGTGCCCTTTGTTCAGATTTTTACTTGTGGTGGAACGCTGGACAAAATCTACTTTGACGCAAAAAGCGAGTTTAAGGTCGGTGAGCCCCAAATCTCGGAGATCTTTCGCAGGGCCGGAGTGACTTTCGAATATCACATCGATTCCTTAATGCGCAAGGATAGCCTGGACATGACTGAGCAGGATCGGGAATTGATCCGCGCTCGCGTTGCCTCCAGTCCGCATACCTACTTTTTGATTACGCATGGAACCGACACCATGTCCGAGACAGCTCAAAGCTTAATGGGGCTTCCGGGCAAGGTCATTGTGCTGACCGGCTCCATGACTCCAGCCCGATTTGAGGCTTCCGATGCGGAGTTCAATATCGGCTGTGCCGTTGGCGTCTTGCTGAGCAAAGATCCGGGAGTCTATGTGGCTATGAATGGCCGCGTGTTCGCTGGCGACCATGTCCGCAAGAACCGAGAGGCCGGACGGTTTGAGTCTACCTAGTCAGTGCTCATTGCACTCGGCGCACTTCTCACTTCTCACTTCTCTGGCTGCCCGAGTGGGAGTGCTTGGAGCATGAGTTCTACCGCTTCCCGCCCAGTACAGCCAATTTCGATTCCCATCTCGGCAGCCTTGGGAGTAACCCCTACTATTTTTGCTTCCAACAGATCTTGGGGAAACGTTAATGGATTCTGCGGTGTCCCCTTGGCGATGGCAATGGCTTGTCCAAACTCGGCCGGCGTTTCCAAGTCGTAGATACCACAGCCTACGATTCCCGCCCGGGTCAAAATGGAGCAATACTGGCCGCCTTCCCAAAGCTGCCAAGTACCAATTGCGGAACCGTGTTCAAACTGCATCGTTTCACGGTTTGCTTGTGGAAGTTGCTGTTCGCCACTCATGATTGGATTTCGAGGGAAACGGTTCGCGGAGTAAACAAGGCACCAAGCTTGAGACGGAGCCTCTTGCTCTTGAGCATGATATCAACTGACGGCATGACGCACATCCGTGAAGGACACAGCTAGGACTGACGACTGACCAGAAAAACACCCAACAGCATCAGCCCCACGCAAATCGCCTTGCTACGCCAATTCTTTTCGCCCAAATAGACGATGCCAAACACGAATGGAATGATTACAGAAGTACGCCGCACCGGCGAGATGATTGAGATCATTGCCTGCGGGTGGCTGACCGCGGAAAAATACAGAATATCCGCCAACAGGAGTGCGGCGGTTAACAAATGGATGGATGCTCGCCATTGAAATGGTTTTGCCTGGCGTTCTGTCAGGTACCAACGCAGGGCGAGTGGAAGCATGACGGGCACCAGGTAGATGGAGAACCAAGCCTGCACGGTGATCGGAGTGAGCCTACAAGTCTGCAGCAAATACTTGTCGTACAGCGCGCTGATCGAGCCGAGCAAGGTTGCGGCTACCATCAAAGCCACCCAACCATTTCGGGCAAAGTGCACACCTTCAGTACGGCCCGTTGTCGAGAATACGGCAAAGGCCGCGACCAGTACCAGCATGCCGATCCATTGCGTCCAGGTAGGACTTTCTCCAAACGCGGTTACCGCGATCATAATCGTCCAAAACGGGCTCGTAGAGCGAATCGGGGTCGCGATGGAGATTGGCAAGTGCTTCAATGCGAAAAATGCCATCGTCCAGGAAGCCCCCACCAGAATGGACTTGAGGCATAGTCGCGCATGATTCAGCCAGCCGAGCTCGTCTAGCTCCATGGCCGTGCCCTGCACCATTGCATAAAAGCAGGAGTTGACCAAAACAACAGGGGCGTAGATGATTGCCGCCGTCAACACACTCAACAGCAGCACCGGGGGCACGGCGTTATTGCGGACCGCCGATTTTTTGAGCAGGTCGTAAATACCCAGCAAACAAGCTGAGGCCAGGCTGAGTAGGATCCATTGCATCGTCTTTATGTTCTCGGCGGCGGCAGGAGTGCCCGGACGTCGGCTGCTTGGGCCGCTTGCTGTGGCGGATGAAAAGCGGGAAGGTGGCGTTTGCCATCAGCATCTCAGTCTCGCGCGAAGCCAGCAATGGTACTGGAGATGGAATTGCTGGAGTTGGCATCGGAGGGCAAGCGAACTCAACGGGAGGAGATTCTCGACGGTCTTTCACGAGCAGCCGAGGCAAGGCCGACCAGCGAACAATTCCAGCCTGCAGCACCGGGCTGGGTTTTGCTCAATTTGGCGAACTGCGGTAAGCTAGTGCATTCTCATGGCAACGTTTTCTGATGCACCAAGTTCGTTCGAGGTGTCGCAAGCCTTCGGGATCAGATACCGGCTGCGAGGTCTCACGCGACCCCCACTTGTCAAGACTCGTAAAACGGGCCCCACCCGGAGGGCCTGGGATATGTTCGTGCGTCCAGGTGCTGAGGTAAGCTTCCTGCTGAGAACTGTTGTCGTGTGGTTGGCTAAAAGACGCTCGGTTCCCATGCGCATGCTTGGCATTGCCGAATGATACGAGAGATGGAAGGCATTGGTCGAAGAACAGCTTTAGGACATAGTTCATGGTGGACGCGACGCGGGCGGTGATAACAGGGGTCGGAGTAGTTAGCTCGGTTGGCATCGGGCAAGCCGACTACTGGACGAACCTTTCCCAGGGCAAGAGTGGAGTCAAGCCAATCACGCTATTCCCCGCCGAAGAATTCCCGGTTGGGTACGGCGGTGAGGTATCCGATTTTGAGTTTCCCGGTGACCTGCGGAGGAAGCCTGCTCGGACGGTAGATCGAGCATTGCAAATGGCTTACGTGGCTTCGGCCGAAGCACTGCGGCAAGCCTCGCTGGTAGACGATGAAGATCGGGTCGTGGTTGACTACCCCGTGGCGACCATTGTGGGTTCGGGACATGGGCCATGTCACGAAGTCGAGCGCAGCATGAACGCTTACTACCGACAGGGACTGCGAGCGGTCAATCCCATGGCCATTCCCCGATCGATGTACAACTCAATTTCGGGAAACCTCTCCATCCAATTTGGACTGCGTGGGCCCAACCACGTGATTGTCTCCGCCTGCGCTTCGGCCAGCACGGCAATCGGTGAGGCCTATCGCTTGATCACGCGGGGTGATGAGCGAGCAGTATTGTGCGGGGGAACTGACGCTCCTTTGTGCACAACCATGTTCAGCGCCTGGTCGAGGATGCGGATTATGGCTCGGAACGATAATCCCCAAGCCGCATGCCGCCCCTTTGACGCGGACCGCAAGGGCCTGGTGTTGGGAGAGGGCGCTGGAATGCTGCTCGTGGAGGCGGAGCGCGACGCGCTGGAACGCGATGCCGAGATCTTGGGCGTAATCGAGGGCTATGGAGCCATCAGTGACGCCTTTCATATCACAGCTCCTCAAAAGGAAGGCATGCTGACCGCCATGAAACGCTGCCTGAAGGATGCCGGCGTGGATCCCAGCGAAGTAGACTACGTAAACGCCCACGGAACAGGCACCGAACTGAATGATCAACTCGAAGCTGAGGCAGTATTTGAATTGTTTGGCGAGCGAACGCCTCGCATGCCAATTTCTTCGACAAAATCGGCGTTGGGGCACGCCTTGGGTGCCAGCGGTGGACTGGAACTGATTGCAACTCTCATGGCTATCAGAAATGATTTTATTCCACCGACCTTGAATTGCGATCATCCTGATCCTCAACTGCCGTTAGACTACTGTCCTCATCAGGGAAAGTCTCGGCCGCTAAATGTAGCAATCTCAAATTCATTTGCTTTTGGCGGCAACAATGCCGTTTTACTGATAAGGAGTTACGATTGAACGACAGCAGCCATGAGCAGATGCTTCAAGAACTGAAAGACATCGTGAACGATGTCACGGATGGGGAATTGACGGACGATGACTTCCGCGGCGACATGTCGGTCTTGGAAGACGTTGGACTCAATTCGGTTGACTTCCTGGAATTGGCGTTTGAGATCGAGAAGAAATGGGATATCACGATCAACGACGACGAATTTCGCGAAATTAGAACGGTCGATGATGTGGTTCGGACAATAGCCGAGAAAGTCCGAGCCAAAGCCGGCCAGGGCGACAGCGAGCCGACCTAGAATGATCTAGCCACTCCCTTAGCGGTGCCGCTCTCTGCCATGCTGCCTCAGATTGAAGTCCGTTCGGTCGAGGAAGGTAAGATCCTCGCACCAGGCTTTTTTGACTAAGTAGAACTACGAGAAATCGCTACCGACGTAGCCGGGATGATGTACAGGCCGCAAGACTGCGAGCTACCCCGATCGCCATCCCGGAGCCGACCATGCAACGCCTGCGGTCAAAACCCATTCGCTTGAGATCAGGACGTTAGCGAAATACGCTGGCAACTTCACCGCCGTCCCGAGAGCCGAGTGCCCGCCAGACACTCAGATCTATACTCGACGATTGAAAATGCACGGAGCCATCGCAAAGTCCGGCATTGACGCCTCCGACATGATAGCTCCGAGACGTGACGGCAGCATAGGTGATGTTCGTAGCTGACTTCCCTTCGCGAAAGGAATTGAAGTCAACATCGTACACTTGCCCATCTTGTTCGTGGAGCATCTGCGTGTTGGGGCTGAAGGTGGTGGTAAAGCCCGACTGATGAACGCGACTATCGACCCATTCGGTGTGGCCAGAGTTCGTCTTGAGATCACCACCAAGAGATACCACATCCTGCGGAACAGTCGGAGTGGCCACATTCGGTGAATTCGGTCTTGCTCCATCTCTCAGATAGGGATTGAATGCCTTGACCTCCGCAAAGGCGAGTGTGTTGCTGGTTCCGTCCACGACACTGCCCATTCCCAGGCGTCCGTTGGGTAGAAAGACACCGCTGCCTCCCAGGTTGGCGATGGGATTGAAGATGAACCATTCGCCGAAGTTTGCTGCGTAGTTGAGCGGGTAGTAGGCAAAATCGGCGTCGTGGCTTTTCGGCGATGGACGAAGGCGATCGTTAACTTCGCTGGGACAAACGTAGGTGGAAACTCGGGTGCGGGCTACGTTACCCTGCAAGCCATAAGACCGACCCCAGTCGATCAAGCTTTGCAAGTTTCCCTGTTCTAACTGCGGAAGAATACGGGCTTGAACCGACCATGAATCCGACTGCATGCCCTGCTCATAAAAGCCGCCGGGCGGGAAGCGGCGGAAAGTGTCATGATAATTGTGTAGGGCCAGGCCCATTTGCTTTAGATTATTGGAGCAACTCATCCTGCGGGCTGCCTCGCGGGCGGCTTGGACAGCCGGCAGCAGCAGGCCGACCAGAATGCCAATAATTGCGATAACGACCAGTAATTCGACCAGCGTAAATGCACGCTTGGCTTTGCGGCTGCGCATTTCTATGCCCCTAGCTTGGAAATTCATTGTCACTGGATTTGCTGGCTGGGGCAGGCTAACCGCCTTGGCTGGCTGCTATTGCAACTGAGACTCAGTTCCAACAAGACCAGTGTATCATAGATCCTTCGCGTGGGAAGCAGGCCCTTCCCGAGGCAAAGACATGGCTGCAAGTCTGCCATGTTCCATTCGGAAAAGGACGCGACAGTTTGGTCACATCCGCCTTTGCGCGGCGCGTTCCGCAAACCTCTGTAGAACTCTAGGAACCAATAAAAACAGCTCGCTGGGCCGGGCCGGCTGCGAGCTGTGTCAAGAATTCGTGGTTTCTGTATCTAGCCGGGCGCTAGTTCATTCAGCTATTGGCGGACTCTGCTTCAAAAGCGGCTGGGTCCAGGCCATCAATAAAGCTCATCAGAGCCCGGTTGCGATAGGGCTGCTGCAGCTTGCGAACAGCCTTACTTTCAATCTGGCGGACGCGTTCACGCGTGACCGAGAAGATGCGGCCGACTTCTTCCAGCGTATATGCGTATCCGTCAGCCAAGCCGTATCGCAAACGCAGAATTTCTCTCTCGCGGTAGTTCAAAGTCTGCATGGCTTCGTCGATGTGATACTTCAGGGATTCCTGATTCGTCTCATAAAGTGGATCATCATCGCGATGATCTTCCAGGAATTCACCAAAGTAGCTGTCATCGTGATCGCCAACAGGTTGATCCAAGGACAATGGCTGCCGAGCCATTTTGATGATTACGCGTGCATCGTCGATTGACAAGCCGGCCCGTTCCGCAGTTTCTTCGACCGATGGCTCACGTCCCAGTTCTTGAACCAGCTGTCGCGTCACCAGCCGCACCTTGGTCATAGTGTCAATCATATGCACCGGAACGCGTATGGTGCGGCTCTGATCAGCGATAGCGCGGGTGATCGCCTGTCGAATCCACCACGTGGCATAGGTTGAAAACTTGAATCCGCGTTCGTATTCGAACTTATCCACGGCCCGCATCAGGCCCGTGTTGCCTTCCTGGATCAAGTCCAAGAAGCTCAGCCCACGGTTGCGATATTTCTTGGCGATAGAAACGACCAAGCGCAGATTACCTGCGGAAAGCTCGCGCTTCGCCGCGTCGTATGCCAATCGGTTCACAGCAACGCGTTCCACTCGGCGACGAATGGTGTGCGGACTCTCGTGGGTAATTCGCATCAGGTAACGCAACTCTTCCAGCAAACCAGCCAGAACTGGGTCTTCCGGTTTCTCAGATACTCTTGCCGTTTCGATTTGATGCTTGAGTGTCCGCATGCGGTCTTCGATGGCTTCAAGCTTTTCGAAGAGTGGTTCGAGACGATTGGTGCGGAGATTCATTTCTTCAACCAGCCGAACGCAGCGGTTGCGACGACGGGTGAGACGTTGCCAGGCTTCACTGCGTGTGGCTTTGTCAAGCTTGCGATTGATGGCGATGAAATAGTCGTGGTGGTTCAAGATCAACAGATGACGAAGCGTGTGAATGTTGGGCACAATCCGCTTCATGATGGCCTTCTTTTCGGCCGCATTGGTAACGCTAACTTCAATCGTACGGTCCAAACGCAGTTTGCTATCTCGCACTTGCTCCAACAAGCGACAGGCTCCCTGCAACATGAAATCCGTTGCCAGCATCCAGTGCCGATACTTGCTACGGGTACATTCGATCTTCTGGGCTGAAGCCACTTCTTCCTGACGAGTCAGCAACGGGATCTGTCCCATTTGCATCAAGTACATGCGGACCGGATCATCCGTGCTTTCCACTTCCTCGGTCAGTTCTTCCAGATCCCCCGCTTCGATTTCGCCGTCGAATTCATCCAAGTCGTCCAAGTCCTCGCTGCCGGAAACCGAACGCTGATTCGAGTTCTGATACCCGGAAGAACCGCCTTCAAATTCCCGACCATCGATGCCATCGAAAGAATCGAGTCCGTCATCCAAACCAGTACGACCGCGGTAGTTTTTCTTCATTGCAACCCTCGATGGTGAACCTGGATTCCGCAGCGTTGGGGAACACGCCGCGGTTCGCCGAAGTGGACGAGAGGGAAGCAAGCATGCCAAGTGCCAGCCTCGAGACAGCGGCTACTTTCTAGCTGTAAGTCGATGGTATTAAGCAACTTAGCAAATTCTCGGTGGGGGCCAGTTGAGGTAGGCGATGATGAAGGAATGCAACAATCGATGGTTGCAGAGCCTGGCCTATGTTGCCTAAATGCTACACTTATCCATTTCTCCCATTTTTGCCAGATTCTGTCAATGGATTGGTTCCTGGGTGGCCTACCAATTGGCCGTGTATTCCAGCACCGCCGATTGCTAGTACCAGCCAGGCTCTTCGGAGAGCCCTTGAGGGAACTGCTAGCCAGCCACGGGCGGCGAACCAACGTTGCTGCTGGCTTGGCGATGGGGTGGCGATGTTTCCTCTTTCACCGGCGAAGCCGCAGTCTTTTCCTCGTTCGAACGTGGACCTGTCACCGCCGTTTGCGTCTCGTTATTGACAATCCCATAGGCCTGGTCTAAGTTTTCGTCATGAAGTTCACTCAGCTGATTTGCCGAAGCATTGCGATTATCGGCCGCCACTCGGGCGGGGCGAGGTGATTTCGTAGCGTATTCTTACAACCTTCGAGACCCCTGGAGCCCGCCGCTTCAGGGGTTTTTTCATTGATGTTCGACTGACAATCGGAATGGGATTTATGACTGGAGCAACCACAACGCTGCCCCGCAAGATTACGGTCTATGACACGACGCTCCGAGATGGCACACAGGGCGAAGGCGTCAGCTTTTCGCTGCAAGACAAATTGAACATCTGTGAAAGGCTGGCAGAGATCGGTGTGGAGTACATCGAAGGCGGCTATCCACTATCCAACGAAAAGGATGTGGCCTTCTTTCAACAGGTTCAAAAGCTCAAGCTCGGCGACTCTAAGGTTTGTGCTTTCGGGATGACCCGTCGTCGCCGCATCAAGGCAGCGGACGATCCCGGTATGCAGGCCATGCAACGAGCAGGCACCCCTGTTTGCACGATTGTCGGCAAGAGCTGGGATTTTCACGTGACCGAGGTACTGAATGCCGACCTCGAAGAGAACCTGGAGATGATTGGGGAAAGCGTAGAGTTCCTGGGCCGCCAGTCAGAAATTGTCTACGACGCCGAGCATTTCTTTGATGGCTATAAAGCCAATCCCGAGTACGCACTAAGGACACTGAAAGCGGCCCAGCAGGCAGGTGCGCGGTGGCTGATCTTGTGCGACACCAATGGCGGCACATTGCCTACTCAAATCCAGCAAATTGTCGGGGCTGTTTTCCAAGCCCTGGATGGTGCTGCCCTGCAAATCGGTATCCACTGTCACAACGACGGCGATCTGGCCACGGCCAATTCACTGGCGGCTGTCGAGGCGGGTTGCAATCAAGTGCAGGGAACCATTAACGGCATCGGTGAACGCTGCGGTAACGCCGATCTCATCTCGGTTATGGCCAACCTTCAGCTAAAGATGAAAGGCTACGAGGTGCTGTCCGGCCAAAGCCTGGAACACCTGACGGAACTATCGCGGTATGTGTATGAGACCGCCAATCTTCAGTTGCGGAACAATCAGCCCTTCGTAGGACAAAGCGCTTTTGCGCACAAGGGAGGCATGCATGTTCATGCTGTCAACAAGGCGGCCGATACCTATGAACACCTCGATCCCAAATTGGTCGGCAACGAGCGACGTATTTTGGTCAGCGAGCTTTCAGGCCGCTCGAATATCATCGCTCTAACCACCAAACATAACATTGAGCATGATCGCGAACTTATGGATAAGATTCTTGCCGAGGTTGTCCGTAAAGAAAACGAAGGGTATCAGTACGAGGCCGCGGAAGCCTCTTTTGATCTGCTGGTAAAACGCTGTGCGGGTAACTTTCAATCACACTTCGATACGATTAAATATCGTGTGGTGGCCGGAGATCGAAACGCGGCCAGCCACCATGCGTTTGCGGAAGCCATCATCAAGATCCGTGTGGGTGAGCATGAGATTTTTGAAGCCGCCGAAGGCCACGGACCCGTCAATGCCCTCGATTCGGCCCTCCGCAAGTGCCTGGGCAGCGTTTATCCCGTTCTCGATCAAATGTACCTGCTGGACTACAAAGTTCGCGTGGTCAACTGCGAAGCAGGAACCGCAGCCAAGATACGCGTGAATATCGAAAGCTCCGACCATGAGCATTCTTGGCGGACAATCGGAGTCAGCGAGAATATCATCGAGGCCAGTTGGTTGGCACTGGTGGATGCAGTGGAGTACAAATTGTTGTTGGAGGAAGGTCATTTGGACCGTCCCGAAACGACTCTGCCCGCCGGCAGTGTGCAGCCCATGCAGGCGGGTGCAAAGGTCTAGTTTGCGTCAAGGCCCCCTTTAAGCGCGAGTAGCGCAGTCGCTGCTGCCAGCGAACAGTCAACGGGGCACTAGGAGACGACTGCGGGTGACTTCATTTTCCTGCCAGCTATTTTCCTGCCAGCTATTTTCCTGCCAGCTATTTTCCTGCCAGTCCTTGGTTTTCTGCCGCGTTGGGGAGGACACGGCAACCAGCCGGACAGGAAAATGAGCGGCAGGAAGATGAGTTCGCAAGCCTAGCTGGCGCTGGCCGCAGCAACCTTTTCGCCCAGCGGCGGCAATTGCGGTTCCAAGACCCCCTGAGACTTCTTCCAGATGAGCAAGCCTTCTACTAGAACCCAAGCCTGCAGAATTAGAATTCCAAAACCGAATGCAATCAGCAGCAATTTGCCTTGTGGAATCCAATTAAAAACCAGGTCGTAGGTCATCGCCCAACAGGGCAACAGCATCATCAATAGCATCGGCAGGGCAAGAAAGGCAATTGCCTTATTGCGTCGCCAAAGATAGAAAGTGGCAACCATCAGTGCTAAGCCCGCCAATAATTGATTGGTGGCTCCAAACAATGGCCATAGCATCATCCCTCCGGCACCCGGGCTGTCGCCAGCAAAGATGGCAATAGCCCCGCCAACTCCGACGGCCAGAAGAGTGGCCACATATTTATTCGTGGTCGGTAAGCCGAGAGTGCCCCCCAGTTCCTGCAAAACATAGCGTTGCAGGCGGGTAGCAGTGTCCAGGGTTGTCGCCGCGAAACTCGCCACAAGCACCGCCACAATCCCCACTCCCAGCTTCAATGGGACTCCTATTGAAGTCAAAAAATTGGCACCACCTTCAATGAAAGCCGCCAAATTGCGTCCTAACTTCTGGTCGCTCCACCCCTTTTCGCCGGCTCGATAATAGTTTCTCCAGGCATCTCTACCTCGTATCCGATTACCATCGGCGTCTACCTGGTAGGCGTAGTCCACACCGCTGACCGACCTTGCTCCCGCATCAGCCCCGTTGGCCGTCGAGACTTTGGTGAGTGCACCCATTCCCACGCCAGCGGTGCAGGCCATGATGACAATGATCGCCAATGCGGACTCAAGCAACATCGCTCCGTACCCAACCGCCTGGGCGTCGTTCTCGCAAGCAACCTGCTTACTGCTCGTGCCGGAACTCACCAGACAGTGAAAGCCGCTACAAGCACCACAGGCAATGGTGATAAACAAAAAGGGAAGAATTGGCGGAGCATCTGCTGGAACGGAAGTGGATACCGCCTCGGTCGCTTCGAACAAATTCGCCGCGCCGGTGAGACCAGCCACGACCAATCCTAAGATCAACAAGCCCAATGCGACAAACAGTTGCTGGCTGTTGACCAAGTCGCGTGGTTGAAGCAACAACCACACCGGCAAGACCGATGCGAAGAAGCAGTACACCAGCAACAGAAGCGTCCACACAACCGTCGCATTCCACATCGTATTCTCGCTCCCAGCGGGCAGCCAATCAGCTAGATTCAGGGGCAAGTAATAGACGCCAATGTAAACCGCAGCGTAAAGAATCAGCAGAGAAACCAGTGACGGAATAGTCATCGAGCGGGCTCCGCCTCCGCGGTAGGCCCATATTCCGATCACAATGGCTATCGGCATAGCGATCCACACCGACAGCACGCTTTCCGGGTACAGAGAAAAAATCGTGGCAATCACCAATCCGAAGATGGCCAGGACGATCCATAACGCCAACGCCAGAATCGTCAAAAACAAGATGCGAGCACGCGGCGAAATCATGCGGCCAGCAATCTCGCCAATCGTCTGACCTCGATTGCGCATCGAAATGATCAGTGCCGCCATATCGTGCACCCCACCGATCAAAATGCCGCCTAGCACTACCCAGGCCAGTGCAGGAAGCCAACCCCAAAAGACGGCAATGGCTGGTCCAACAATGGGACCGGTGCCAGCGATGCTGGTGAAATGGTGACCGAAAATCACACTCTTGGGCGTCGGAATAAAGTCTTGGTCGTCTCTCAAAGCCCGACTCGGAACCTCAGCATCCGCGGACAGTTCAAACAACTTGACGCTCAGCCAGCGACCGTAAACAAAGTAAGCAATCAGCAAGACGAGCAAGGAGCCAAGACAAATAATCAGAGTGTTCATAAAGCGATTCCGATGGTCTCACGGCAGGATGGTTGGTTGGACGGCTGCTCAAGAAGCTTGCTTCTCAGCTGCCTGCTTGTCTTTGGGGTAGTAGTCGTCCCACTCTTCGATATGCGGTTCCCCTAGTTTACCGACGCTCTTGGCAATCAGCATCGATACGGTCGCATCGCCGGTCACATTCGCGACGGTACGACACATATCGAGCACGCGATCGACGGCAAAGATCAGCGCTAGCCCTGCCTCGGGAACACCGATGGCTCCCAGAACGATGACCAACATGACCATGCCGGCCCCCGGAACCGCGGCCGAGCCGATCGAGGCCAGCGTCGCAGTGAGTACAATCTGCAACTGCTGCTCCAAGCCAAGCTGCATGCCAAAAGCTTGAGC
>JANSWS010000419.1 GCA_024743355.1 bacterium | reverse complement strand
TCGCTCTTGCAATGCGGCTTTATGGTTAGCCAACCAAGTGGGCGATCTGGCCAGCTACGGCAGTTGGACTCCCTTACAAAAGCAGCAATACTACCACTGGCTGACATTGGCTAATCATAATGACCCCAGTGCCCTACTTCCCAAGAAGATCTTGGTGGAAGTACTGCGTAAGTCGGGCGATACGCAACAGGCCTATCAGCTGCTGCATTCGGCGGCGGACGAAGATCAGGAGGCCGCGTATATGATGGCCGTCTTGGCCGATGAAGTAGGACGACGCGAGGAGGCCGCGCGGCGTGCCCAAATGTTGGTTCGCAAGTACGAAGATGCAATTCAGCGAAATCCCGAAGATCACGAATCACGTCTGCGTTGGGCCTCGTTGCTGGTGCTGGCAGGCGATGAAAGAAAAGCCATCGACGCGCTTCAGGAAGGCTTGCGGCGTGCCGCTGACGACAAGCAGAAGAAGCAATTGCGATCCGCGATGGTCGAAGCCATTGTGGTAAGCTCCAAGAAACTGCAGCAGCAGGACGATTCGCCATCTGCCCTGCTGGTGAGCTTGCGGATGCTCAAGGAAGCCATGCGGATTGATGCCACCAACGTGAATTTGCTGGAAGCCATCTCAGACGCCTGTGTCAGGACAACGGATTCGAATAACAATCAGCTCGAAATTCTGAGAGAATCTCTGGTTCAAGGAGTGGACCCCGATACCGCGCACTTTATTTTGGGGACTGCGGCGCTCAATCAGGGCAACATCCAGGAAGCTACCCAGCATCTTGAAATCAGCATCCGCAATAACCCGGGGCTGCCCGGTTTGTTGAATAATATGGCTTGTTTAATTCTGTCCGAAGAGTCCCCCGACCTGGAGCGCGCTTTACGACTCTCGGAGGCAGCATTGCGAAGCCAGCCCAATCATACTTATTTGCGCGAGACACGCGGTCAGATTCTGTTCCGCATGCAGCGTTACACGGAGGCCATTGCCGATTTGGAATTCGCGTTGTCATCGCCTGAACTGCGGAAGAATATTCGCCACACGCTGGCGGAGGCCTACGATGCGTTGGGACAGACTGAGATCGCCGAGCGACAACGTGAATTGATGAGTCAGCGGCGTTAGTTATGACGGCATCGGATTCAAACTGGAAAGAGAGCCTTTATCGTGGGCTGCCTGCTTTGGCGGTAGCCTGCATCGCCATGCTGCTGGTGGGTTACGGAAAGTACATTCTGGCTCCCTCGCTGCCGGCCCGCTATGAAAGCGAGTTGGAGAGCCTTCGCTCACAGTACAATTCGGGCGTCGAGAGTACTCGGCGGTTGCTGGAAATCGGCAGCTCCATCGACCTCTGCTATTCCAGGCTCGAATCCATGGGAGTCGCACGGGACGCGTGGGAGCGATTCCAGTTTACGCAAGATTATGTCCGGCAACTGAAAGAGCGTGCGCCAACCGTGGAATCCCCGGAAGACGGCGACGAGTTGAAGGTGCAGCTTTCGAAGTTTGTCGACATGCAGGAGCGGATGCTAGCCCGACTTTCCGCCCCCGAATCACCCTACGCGAAGCAAGCCAATTTGCTCGCGGCCAAGCAACTGTTGTCGTCGGACTATCAGCCGGTGGTCGCCCAATCGGTGCGCCAGGGGCTGGAGGCGGTATTGAAGGAGAACGGTACGGACGACGAATTGCGGCTGACCTTGGCCCAACTGGCGTTTGAAGACGCCTGGTGGTGGGCGCAACGCAGCGGAGCGTTTCCTCCTGAGCCAGCCCGGTTGCAAACCGTGTCTGACTATCTGCGAGACTTGCCGCTGACCGAGCCCGAAGCGGCCCAGCTTCATTTGGAGTGGCTAGCCCAAACGGACGCTGAGCGCGCCCAACAGGCAGCAGCCGACATGTTGCAGGAAATTGCCGAAGGACGTTCCTTGAATGACTGGCTGGCAAACGCCATCGTGGCACACGCCATCGGCGGTGATTGGGGCAACGTGCGTTCGCTGCTGAGCCAGAAGTTCGCCTTGGCAGATCCCGAAGAGCAATTGCAATTGAGGAAGAGTGTTTCGAAGTCTTGTTTGCGACTGCTGTTCTCCAAACTGGCCACGGACATCGCGGATTGGAGAGTTCAAGTCGAGCAGGGGCTGCGTTTGGCGATTGAGCTCTACCCGACCGCCTTCGAGATTCATGCCTTCGATTGGGAATTGGCTCGTCGACACGCGGGCCTGGAAAGCCCTCTGCCGGAAGATCTGGTAGAGGCGATCATGATCAGCGAATCGAGTCAACGCTATCTGGTGCTGGCCATGTCCAATGCGCTGCGTCAACTTCCGAACAAGGCCACACCCTATATGCAGTTGGCCAAACAAAGCGATCCATTTACGGTTTCCCGATTGGCCAACCTGGTTCTGTGGCAGAATTCGACTGCTGACGCGTCCGGTTCCAACGACGGCGAGCCCGACCCGGCGGCTACTGCTGGGGTAGCACAAGCTACTGCGTCCGCCGAGCAGGCGGCAAATCGCCGAGCGGAAGTTGCTAGACTGAAGCCCTTGCTGGAAGACGCGGTGGAGGAGGACGATGCGGTTGGATGGTTGGCTCTGGGACAATTACAATTGTCCGCCGGGGAACTTGCGGCAGCCAAGGAGAGTCTCAAAAAGGCGGAACAGGTACTGGGGCCATCGGATCTGATCAGTGCTATGCTTAAAATGGTGGAGAGCCAGCAGATTCTTTCCGGCTCTTTGCCGGAAGAATCCAGTGCCCCCTGAATCCAGCGCCTCCTGAGTTCAGTGCCTCCTGAGTTCAGTGCCTCCTGAGTTCAGTGCCCCCTGAGTTCAGGGACCGCTGAGTTCAGTTCCCCCGAGGTTCAGGGGCCGCAGAGCCCAAGCTGAAGACAAACCCAGCTGGTTGACAACCCATAAGGTTTAGAATTGCCCTATGCTGTTTCAAGGTCTCATCGACTATTTCATTGCCTGGTTGCGGACCCGTCGTTGGCGGCGACTGTTACTGTTCACGCTGCCCGCTGCCATCGCTTTCTTTTGCCTGCTGGGTGTGGTCGCCTACGGTTGGCTGCTGCCCGAAAACTACATCGTGGAAACGTATCTGGCTCAGGCTGAAGAGGAAATCGACTCGGCGGACTCGGACGATGATCAAGCTGAAGCTGGCGGTTCGGAGAATAAAGACGATGAAGCAGAGCCAGCTGACGGCGATGAGTCATCGAAGTCAGCTTCGAACGGCCAGGGCGAAGCGTCCAAAGAGATTTGGGGAGATGTGGAGCAGAAAGAAGTTTCGGACACCGCCAACTTGCTGTTGAGACGTGTACTGCACGAACAGGAGTTCAATAACCGGGCCACGTTCCTGGTCGCCTTGGACTTGAGCCGCCGGGGCAGGGCGGCCACCGCCCGACAAATGATGCGGAAGATTGCTCCCCGCGACGAGCGTGAACCTGGGTTCGGCGCCGCCTATGCCTGGCTGGCCGCGGACCTGGCACAAAAAGAGATTGGTTCCGCCGAAGAATTCGACGCACTGGTCGCTGACCTGGCCAAGGCCGTGGAGTGGGAAGGCGTTTCAACCGCTCTGATTGAACTCTACGCTCGCGCTTTGTTTAAACGCATGGAACCGCAGAAGGCCATAGAAGTTTTGAAACGCAATCTGGACGACCATCCGGATCTGGTGGTTCCGTTGGCCGAGGTGGCGCTGGGCGCGGGCGAGAAAGCGGAGTTCGAATCGGCGGTTCGTGATGCGCAACCACTGTTTGTACAACGCATTCAAGAAGACAAAAGCTCGGCGGGCGATTATTTGAAACTAGCCCGCATTTTGCAATTGCAAGATAAGCACGATGACGCGATCCGCGTGGCCGATGGGGGATTGAAGGCTAGCCAAGGGCTCCCCACAACCGAGCCCCAGCTGATTCTGAGGCAGCGGTTGAGACGCCTCATCTCGATGAGCTGCGTAAGCAAATTCGAGCAGACTTCGAAGTCATCGGGCTCGACGGATACCACCGCCCTGCGGTGGCTCGATCAAGCGGTTCGCGCGGATCCCTCGAACCCGCAAGCCATCCAATACACGGCCTCCATTATATCCGAGGGCGGTCAACCATCGGCGGAAATGCTGGAGGCGCTGCAGAACAGTCTGAGCGACGGAACAGCCACTTTCGTGACACACTTGTTGATCGCCAATAATTTTTTGGCCAGTGGGCAGACAGAGGAAGCCGTCCCACATTTGGAAATGTCCTTGCGAAGAGCTCCCGACAACCCGATTGCCTTAAACAATTTGGCGATTGCTTTGATCTCGAAGAAGGAGCCTGATGCGGAACGAGCTCTGGCCATGATCGATCGAGCCTTAAAGTTTCCGGAACCGAGCGCGTCGATGCTTGACACCAAGGGGCAAGTACTGGAAGCCTTAGGCGATGACAACGGGGCCATCATCTGTTTCGAGGATGCGATTCGATTGGAGAACAACAAGGTCAGCACTCGTGAACGCCTGGCAGCGGCCTTAGAACGCATCGGTATGGCCGATTTGGCGCAAAGACAGAAAGAGCGGATTGCCGCCATTCGCCAGGAGTTGGCCAACCCAATACCGGAGGCTGGCGAGCCCGACCGAGAGCCGCTTTAGCAGCGAGCTCGCAAGCGGCGGGAAAGGAAGAAAGGACCAAAGGGACCAAAGGGACCAAAGGGACCAAAGGGACCAAAGGGACCAAAGGGCGATTCAAAATCCGCCGCGCCCGCCACTAGCCACTAGCCACTAGCCACTAGCCACTAGCCACTAGCCACTAGCCACTCATTCGCCGCTGGTTTGCATCTGCAGTTCTTGGATCCGCTGCAGTTGCTGCGCGGCCAAATCGGACATGCCTAGCTGCGTGTAGGCCGAGGCCAATTCTTGGCGAATTTCTACGCGATTGCCGTCCAAGCGAACGGCATCTTCCAAGCACAGAATGGCTCCGGCCAGATCTCGTTTCTTGAGCAATATCTGGGCTTTCGTCTCCAGCATATCGGGCGAGCTACCGGCGATCGCCAGAGCCTGGTTGATCAAACTCAGAGCGCGTGGCAACTGTCCTTCATCATTCAATGCCAGCGCGAACGACAAATTGTTCAAGGCCACCGGGTTGTCGGGGGCCCTGCGGAGAGCCAGTTCCAAGTGCGGGATGGCTCGCTTGGAGTTTCCTTGACCAATCCACCAATCCGCTAGAATCAAATGCGTGATGGCCGTGGCTGTTCCCTCGGCCAGACTCTTTCGCAAGGCTGCCAACATTTCTGGCGTCGCTTGACTGCCTTGTGCGACCAGATTGGCCACTTCTGCAATCGTGTTCGGGTTGGTGGGATCCGCGCGTAGCGACGCGTCGAGTAGATCCAGGTTTACACTCACGCCCCCGCCGGCAGATGAAATCGAGGCCTTGTATTTGAAACGCAAACACTCGGATAGAACTCGACGCAATTTCTGCTGCGTCAGCTGGTCGTCGGTCGAGCTCAGCTCCGCTGGCAAACGCTTCAGGCCTTCCTGAGAGTTTTCGATTGCCTTATCGAAGTCGGTAGTCGACAGCAGAACACTGGCGTAATCGGCGTAGTCCTCGGCCGAGGCCTCGTCTGCCGCGATCAATTCCGATAGGCGTTTCTTTGCTAAAGCCGTGGAGTCGCTGAGTTCCCGCTCATCTCCGGCCCGCCACGCAATCTCTAACAGATCCATGTCCAATTCCGCGAAGCGCGGCAAATGCTCGCGAAGCAATCGCATCGCCTTCTTGGCATCGCCGTTGTCTGTCAGCAATTGCGCATATTCTCGGATCAAGTCATCGGTGACGTCTTCCCAAGCCATGGCCAGTTCCAGATCCCGCAGTAGAGCTTCCCGCTCCTGCGGAGTGAGGTTACTGCGACGTCGCATGCTCTCCAGAGCAAGCCATGCGTGGCCCGCGCTCAATCCATGACTTTTCCTCCGCTGATCCAATTCCAGCGGAGCGATCTTCCGCATGAGTTGGCGGGCCGTTCCCACGCGTCCGTTCTTTCCCAAATCAACGGCCAGTACGAAGGCGGCACGATTGTTGACTTCCTCCGTCTGCAGAACGCGTCTGAGCAGCATGGCGGCATAGGCGGAAACGCGGCCCGCATCGTCAAACAAGCGAGCTTGCGCCGAGTCTTCCTCCGCCGCCTCCAAGGCCATGTCTGCCGCGGAGGCCAGCGGCGTGGGCAGCTCGTTGATGTCCGTCAATTTCGCCATCTCCGCCTCGTCGGAAGCGGCCGTGGCGGCCATCTCCTGCTCGGCCAGCTCTAAATAGTCGCGGACGACTTCCTGACTACTGCGTCCAAAGTAACCGAAGCCGATCAGCCCTGTCATCGCGATCAACACGCACGCCAGAGGCAAGCTGAACCATAGCATCCGCCGCCATCTGCGACATTTCAACCAATCAACGAGGTAGTTGATGAGCTCTTGATAAAACACGGCACATCCGGGAATTCAAACCATCTCATTCGGCATTGGAGTCGTCAGCTCCACGGCGCATGCCGAAAATCCTGTACGAGAGGCAATCACTCTCTGAGCTCCATTCTAATCGATGAGTGAAAATTCCGAGAAGCCATTCCCCAGATTCAGATTCAGATTCAGGTCTCAGATTCAGGTCTCAGATTCAGGTCTCAGATTCAGGTCTCAGATTCAGATTCAGATTCAGGTCTCAGATTCAGATTCAGATTCAGATTCAGATTCAGATTCAGATTCAGATTCAGATTCAGATTCAGATTCAGATTCAGATTCAGATTCAGATTCAGATTCAGATTCAGAT
>JANSWS010000765.1 GCA_024743355.1 bacterium | reverse complement strand
CATTTGGTATATTAAATCAGAATTGGGCTCTGGTGCTATTCTTTCTCTGTTTGTCCCGGTTACGTGGCTGGTGCGCCTGTGTGAAAGCGACTCCGCCCCAACCCTTTATGCACCCGACTATGACATCGACTCGAATCCGGCTGTCGATGAGCTGGTGCTTCCAGCCGACGCCGATAGCTCGCAACAATCCGCCTTGGTCGATATTAGAGCCGGGCGCAATCTAGTAATCGAGGGTCCACCAGGCACCGGAAAATCACAGACGATCACAAATGCAATTGCAGACGCCATTGGAGCAGGTAAACGAGTCCTCTTTGTGGCTGAAAAGTTAGCCGCTCTTCAAGTCGTTCACGACCGTCTAGCCTCACTTGGTTTGACAGATTTCTGTTTGGAGTTGCACAGCGATGGCGCGACCCCCAGACACGTTTTCGAATCTTTTAAGGAACGGTTGGCCCGTACATACCAATCACCAGCGGAAATCCACGAAACTCGTGAGTTCTTAAGGGGCTCACGCGACCTGCTAAATAAATATGTAGCCCAGATGGGCATGGAAGTCGGACCAGATCGTCAGCCCTTGTACGATATTCTTTGGCGGATAGTCAGTCTTCGAAATCAAGCCGCAGTCTTTCGTCGCGATTGTGTACAGAAGATTCCAGACACAGGTCAAGTATTTCGTCAAGCAATTCAGAAGCTGGGTATTCTTAGCCAGGTTCTGATAGAGCATCCAGATCCCAAAGCCTCTCGCTGGTGGGGGTTCTTCCCCTTTGGGCTAGCCTTTCGACAGACCGATCAGATTGAAAGCGGTCTTGCTGAAATTGCAGATGCTTCGACTCGACTAGCTCGATTAATTCGAGAGCTAGCTGAAGCCTGGGACGCATCACCAATTGAAGTCGATCACATCTGTTCATCAATTGACCCCAAAGTTTTGAGAGAGCTGTTGCAAAATGTACCGAGACTCGTCCCGCAATTTGCAAGACACCTACTTGATGCTCATATCCGCAAGCTTTGCGACCGCCTTCTACAATTGATTGAAGAACGAAACCAATATATAAGCCAATTTCGATTAAAATTCCAAACCAACCCGGCTGAGCTGACGACACTCGCAAAAAGCTTGCGGGATCTAACAACCGCAGATGGCTTGCGTCCTGATACCACATTGGAACAGATCGATGCGTTTAATACTTGGCTTCGAGATCTCGAAGACGCTGTAGCCGCGACGATTTCCATTGTTCGCGTTCTGAGCAGTGTCGGATTAGAACCTCGCAATGCCCTCGATGATCTTGAACGTTGCATCAAGCTTGTTCAGCTTTCCCAGCATTCAGTAGTTGGCGATTCTTCGGTCGTCACGGAGCACCTCTTCGAGGCAACCGGAATCCAAACACTTCGCGCTGCCTACCGAGAAAGCAAACGCTTGCAGCAGCTG
>JANSWS010000366.1 GCA_024743355.1 bacterium | reverse complement strand
CCGTTTGAGAATATCCACAAGCTGGCAGCTGAAAGTCGAATTTGTGTGGCACGGGCTCGCCCGTGTGCCCGCTAGTCACCAGCTTGCACGTACTTGACGCTTGAACCTATTTCGAAGCCGAGGAGTCCGGGAGTGACCATGAGCCTTCACTTGTCTTCATCAGTTTGAGATTATCAACAAGCTGGCAACTGAAAGTCGAATATGTGTGGCACGGCTTCGCCCGCAACAAACGCTTTCCGCATCCCAATCACTTGCCTTCGAGGCTTGGCAAAAATAACGCGATGAAACTAACAGCTCTTGTTTCTCAAGCGGACCGACTTAAGCCTCCAGGTCTGTCAAAACTGCGACGACTGACACCGCTTCGTAATTTGCGAGATGCGCAACGAATGCTGCGCATCTGGGTTGGAATTCGCATGCGTGGATCGTTGATCTGTCGAGTAGTGGGGTAGTTATTGGCCAGTGGCGTGCGGTTCCTGAGCAATCCTCACTTCTGATTGGACTGTTCGGAGTAGTCGGCCTGTGCCATTTCCGTCGCCGTTCGTCAGCGACTTAAGATTGCAAGGTAGATCTTGCACAGTCCATGTACTTGCGCGAATTTGTCGTTGCAAAGATGACTTCTCAGGCAATCGGATGCAACTCTCCAACGGTTTGGATAAGTGAAATGGTGAAGTCCACCATGAACCTTAACGGCCATTAACGGAGAGGCGACCAATTTTGAGTTTGGCGGAGAGTTTAGTCATGGCTCCTATGGTTTATCCTCGGTTGGCGAGGATGTCTCGGGGTCCGCAAATACGTTTTCGCTTTCAAGTGGCAGCTGGAATGCGTCAGCCACGCGTGTCATATAGTTGCACCATGATACGTACCAAATGAGATCGACGGCCTGATGCTTGCCAAACATGGCCACCAGCTCGCCGACATCTTCGTCGGAAACTTCGGCAGGTGTTTTTGTGAGCTTGTGCGCGAAGGCGAAGGCGACTGCTTCGGCGGGGGAAAAGTCCGACCAGTCTCCATCGGCCAGCATGCTGGTACGTCGTTTGATCTCTTCTTGTCCTATGCCCGCGACCGCGAGCAGCATTTCACTGTGGCCCATTCAGTAAAAGCATTCGTTACTGCGGGTGACCACCCAAAAGACAGAGTTGGAGAAGACGCGATCCATTTGCGCTTCCTGGTAAAACGTCTGCAGCATGTCGAACCATGATTGGGTCAGCTTTTGCTGGTATCCATAGCTAATCCTGCTCCAAACGACCTTTTGGGCATGCTCTTTTCTTGCGGTAGACAAGCCGTCCAATCGATCGAGCGGCGGTAGTGGAATGCGTGAACTACGATTCTTCTGTTTGTCCAGCGACAGCTCGAGGGAAATAGGATCTCTTTGGTTCCACCCCACGCTAGCTGTGCTGGCTGCAGTTGTACTGGCAGCCGGCCGTCCCTCTGGAATGACTCGCTCGGGAGCTGTGATTGATTTCTGCGCTTCGGCGTCGGGACGCAATTGGATGGGAGGCAATGGGCCTGTCGGTTCAACTTGGACGCCGAGCCCGAGGAAAAGCCTGTATTGGAAATTGGCAAAGGCCAGAGTATGCACCATGGCGACGACATTCTCGGGGCCAAACATCTCGAGCAGCGTCGCCATCTCCTCGTCAGTCACCTGATTAGCGGCAAGAGTCATGCGGCGGGCAAAATCCGACACGACACGATCGGCTTCCGACAGGTTGGCTGTATCCGCCGTGAAGGACTGGAGTTCTTTGTCGCTGAGGCCAGCCCGCTGCAAATCCGCCCAGGCGTAGTTGCGAGCATACTCGCAGTCGATCGCGTCCGCGGCTGCCCATCGCAGTTTTCCGCTCAGCACAGCGCCGAGGGGGTTCTGTGCACGATGCAGGTGATCGAGTTGCAACAGTGCGGCCGTCGCTTTGGGCAGCGGTTCCACCAGCGTCAGCGCCCAGCTGGGCAACTCCGGAAGCTGCAGAGGTAACCGCGACCAGGCCTCTGTGTTGTTGGTAACCGAAAATCGTGACTGCAAAGGTGTCGTCGCCTTAGGCGAGTCTCGCGCCGCAGTGTTCTCTAAAGAGGCTCTTGATTCAGATGTTTGCATCGGAACGACCTCCTGGGCGGTCAACTCAAACTGCTGGCCACTGAGCGAGATTGCGAGCAGAGCCAGCAGAACGCTAGACCGCCGAGCAAGCCGTCGGTAATCAAGTTCAAGCATGTCCGACTTCCATTCTTTGGGTGCTTTACTGATGTTAGTGATTAGATGAGTTTTTTTCATCATCTCCTCGTCGAGGGATACTTGCCCCTCAGCTGCGTAAGGCAACAACTCGGTCCACTTCTCGTCAGATTTGAATTTCTGTTGCGGCCTTGGAAGAAAGCGACTGCTGTGCATGGGCGGTCAGGCAAGCAAGTGGAAGTTGCAGGACCGCAAAGCATATCATAGAGGATGATCGCTTTAGAAACTGGGTAAACGATGCATAAATTGGTCGCCTGGAGGACTCGTGTAACGAATGCTGAAGGAATCCAGGGCGTCAACCCATCTCAGTGGGGAGGTTTGAAAAAGATCACCACTGTAGGTTTCTTGAAGCCAGCCTTATGGACTCGGCTTGGCAGCAGGTTCGCTCTTCGCGGGGGGTAGCGTGGGTTGATCATGAGCAGGCGGTGCGTCTGGTCTTTGGAGGGTGCTAAAGACCTGCTGCTCCCACTCCAGGAAGGCACTGGCTTGACGTTGGACGACTTGCGGGTGTGCCGCGGCGATGTCGGTAGATTCAGCGATGTCCGCGCCCAGATCGAACAACTTTGGCGGCGAAGCGAGATGGAGTTTCCAGCGACCGTCGCGCATGGACTCGAGCCGCCGTTGGTTGTGCCCATACAGCGAGTACAACGTTGTACGACGGGACTTCGCCTCGACGCTTAGCAAGACATCCAGCTGGTCAACGCCGTCAAGCTGCTCGGGAGGTTTAACCTCGCACAAACGAGCGAAGGTTGGCAAAAGGTCGAGCGTGCAGAGCATCTCCTCACACACACGACCGGCAGGCACCTTGCCCGGCCACCAGGCGATGGTCGGGACACGCAGCCCACCCTCGAAGACAGTGTGTTTCGTGCCGCTGAGCGGCGTTGCAGTTCCTGGCGTATTGCGTTCGGGACCGTTGTCGCTGGTGAAGATGACGAGCGTTTTGTCGGCCATTCCGAGTGTGCGCAGCCTTTCCAGAATCTGTCCTGTGCTATCATCGAGTTCTTCGACGGCGTCGCCGTAGAGCCCGCGTTTCGACTTGCCTTTGAAACGCGGCGAGGCATCAAACGGAATGTGTGGCATGGCATGCGCGAGGTATAGAAAAAACGGCCGACCGCGGTGAGCGTCTATGAACTTCAGCGCTTCCGCCGTGTACAGCCCGGTTATCTCGGCGGGAACGGCAGGACGCTTTTCGACCGCATCGCCTCGCAGCAACGGCATACCTCCTTCGTCTTCAAAATGCACCGTCTCCCAATGATCGAGGTTATGGAGTACTCCGTAGTAGCAGTCGAATCCCTGGTCCCGCGGCCGCATGCCAGGCAAAAATCCCAGATGCCACTTGCCGATGCATCCGGTTGTGTAGCCCGCTTCCCGGAATACCTCGGCCAGCGTTACTTCCGAAGATGCCAGCCCCGTCTTTGCATCGGGACGCAAGACGCCGGTTGCCAGTCCGATCCGCCCGGGATACTTGCCGGTCATCAGCGCCGCCCGCGAAGGAGTACAGAGCGGCGACGTTACGGAGAAATCGGTGAAGCGAGTTCCTTCCTCCGCCATGCGGTCGAGATGCGGTGTGCGGATGTCGCTCGCGCCGTAACAGGCAAGATCACCATAACCGAGGTCATCACAGTTGATCAGAATGACGTTGGGGCCCGCTGCACCTGCCACAGAGCAGCAAGCGATGAAAAGCACAGCGAGTGGAATACGCACGGAATCAACTCCCTTAGGCGAGCGTCAGCTGAAAATTTACCAATCGTAGCCACCGTCGCCAGACGGTGGACGACGTCGACCACGCTCTTGCGAGCGACGTTAGCCAGGCTTTGTCGAGCGACATCGACCACGCTCTGGCGAGCGTGGCTACGTGTACATCTGCCGCGCGCCGTAATGACGTTGGCGGATCGTTGCCATCCTGCATTCAGCGGTACGAGCGAGAGAACGAGAGGCGTTTTTAGGCTCCATGACTTCGCTAAAGCGATCCAATGGTTGTGGTTTATATCAGCATTTCGCGGATCACGTGGCCGTGGACGTCGGTCAGACGGCGGTCGATGCCGTTGTTTCGCACGGTAAATTTCGTGTGGTCGATTCCGAGTTGGTGCAGGATGGTCGCGTGAATATCGTAAACCTTCGTGGAATGGCCTCGCTCCAGCGGTTTGTAACCCCATTCGTCGGACTCGCCGTAGGTTCCGCCCTTGATACCGCCGCCGCAGAGCCAATTGGTGAATACGAATGGGTTGTGGTCTCGGCCCTTGCTGCCCTGTGAGCACGGCATGCGGCCGAACTCGGTGGTCCATAGAATGAGTGTGTCCTGCAACATCCCTCGCTGGCTGAGGTCCTTGATCAGCGCCGCGGCTCCGCGGGCCATGCCGAGCGCCAATGGGGCGTGGTCCCGTTTGACGTCTCCGTGCGAGTCCCAGTTGCGTCGGGGAAAGCCGTTGTCGTTGCCGCTCCAGACCTGCACGAAGCGAACACCACGTTCTAGCAGTCGGCGAGCCACCAGACACTTGCGGCCGAAAAATTCGCTTTCGGCTTTCTCATTGATGACGCTGTCGTCGACCGCCGGTCCTTCCGGGGCCAAACCATACATGTCTTGGATATACTTAGGCTCCGAACTCAGATCGAGGGCGTCGGTGGCACTAAGTTGCATGGCCGCGGCGAGTTCGTAGGAACGCACTCGAGCAGCCAAGCGGTCGTCTCCGGATCGTTGTTCGGCATGCGCCGTGTTGAGCTTGGCCAGTGCCGCCAGTCCCGCTTTGTCGCTGGCTGTGGTGATGAAGTCACTCTGCGGCGGAAAGAGGTCGGCAATCGGTTCGTCGCCGGCTGGCCTGATGACCGTCCCCTGATGTTCGGCCGACAAAAAGGCCGTGGACCAGTTCTTCGCTCCGTTAGAAGCCAGACCGCGATGGTCCGGCAGCACTACGAAAGACGGAAGGTTGTCCGTTTCACTACCCAGCGCATAGGAAATCCAAGAGCCGGCACTGGGGAAGCCCGGGAAGTTAAAGCCGGTCGTTTGCAGCAAGGTTCCTTGCGAATGGACACCAGTCTTGCCTTCCATATTGTGAACAAAGGCGATCTTGTCGACCACCTCACCTAGCGGAGCGACAATGTCGCTAAGCATCTTTCCGCTTTCGCCATAAGGGCGGAACGACCACGGGCTGGCGAAGCATGCGCCCGGTGTGCTTTGAAACAACTCAACTTGCTCACCCGGATCCCACGGATTGCCGTCTTGTTTTTCGAGAAGTGGTTTGTAGTCGAACGTATCTACATGACTGGCTGCTCCGGCCATAAAGAGTTGTACGACGCGCTTGGCACGCGGCGGATGATGCAGCTTGCCAGTCAGCAAGCCGTCTTTGGCGAACAGGTCCGACAGCGCCAGTCCGGCGAACGAACCGGCTAGTGAACCTAAGAATGAGCGTCTGGGTAGCCACTGATTTTCACGAATGATCACGGATTGATTCTCCAAGGATCGAATGCAAGCGGCGCACGTAGAATTTAGGTTTCAAAGTAATCTGCGTATGTTAGTGGCTTAACTAAAGGGAGTCTCATGTCGTTCTATCACCAAGATATTACAGAAAAAATTATTGGTTCGGCGTTTGAGGTGTACAACACACTTGGCTACGGCTTTCTCGAAAAGGTCTACAAGAATGCTATGCAAGTTGAACTCATACAGCGTGGCCTCACCTGCCAAACAGAAGCACCGATCAAAGTACGCTACAAGCAGGTCGTTGTTGGCGAGTATTTCGCCGATCTGTTTGTGGATGAGAAAGTGATCGTGGAGCTAAAGGTCGCTAAGGGGTACAACAGCGCAGACGAGGCACAGCTGCTTAATGAACTCAAAGCTACGGGGATTAAGGTCGGTTTGTTAATCAATTTCGGAAAGGACAAAGTCGAGTTTAAAAGGTTGGTGATGTGATGGTCTCGTTAGCCACTGATTTTCACGGATGACCACGGATTGATTCTCGAGCTTCTGTGTAAATCTGTGGATATTAGTGGCTTAAATAAAGGGAGTCTCATGTTGCTTTATCACAAAGGCATTACCGAAAAAATCATTGGTTCGCCGTTTGAGGTGTACAGCACTCGTGGCTACGGCTTTCTCGAAAAGGCTCGCACGAGTGCCCTGTAAGTTGAACTCATCCATCGCTCAAAAGGTTGGAGACGTGATGGGCACGAGCATAGGTGCAGCCACTGATTTTCACGAATGATCACGGATTGATTCTCCAGCTTCTGTGTAAATCTGTGGATATCAGTGGCTTAACAGGGAGTCTCATGTCGTTTCATCGATGGCTCAATAAGTTCAGTCCAAGTACACAAAGGCATTCATATTAAACAACACGCGGGCCAGACTAGCGGGGCCATGGTTGTGCAGATGCTCTCTCAATACTTCTTGCTCCAGCGGCGACGCACTGCGGCCGAGCAGCAGTTGGCAAGTCCACTCAATTTGCTCGTCGGGCGACTCGCTGGCTTCGTCTATCCTCGCTCCCAGCTTACCTGCCGCGAATTCAACCACCCGGTTATTCCAGGCGGCCAGTGCCTGCAGCGCGGTTGTGGATTCGTCGCGGCGCGGCGTGCTGATCGAAGGGTCGGCGCAATCGAGCGTGGTGAGCATCGGCTGCGGCTGGGACCGAACGACGAATCGATACACACTGCGTCGATGCGATTTGGAATCGGCCGGATCGTGCAGGTGATATTCATAGTGCGGCGAGTGTTCCGGCTTCTCGATGACGAAGTCCTGAAAGCTTTTGCCGCCCATCTGCCGATTTAAAACTCCCGCCGCTACCAGCAACGAATCGCGGAATTCTTCCGCAGTCAAGCGTCGGCGATTGGCTCGCCACAGGTAGGCGTTATCCACATCGCGTTCCGCCATGGTTGGATCAATACGACTGGATCTACGGTAAGTCTTGCTGGTGACCAGGATGCGAATGATGGATTTGAGCGAATGCTGCGGGTCATCCCGCAATTTTGCGGCCAGATAGTCGAGTAGTTCAGGGTGCGTAGGCTGCATGCCGCTGCGGCCGAAATCGTTCGGTGTTCCGACGATGGGCGTACCAAACGTCCAAAGCCAAAGGCGATTCACGATCGAACGCCAAACGAGCGGATTGTCCTTCCGCGTGAGGTATCGGGCAAGTTCCGCGCGGGCTTTGGCTTCGTCCCAACTGTAGCTCATAGCCTTAGCGAAGGCCCTACCATCGGAAGCTGAGGTGTCCGCGTGAGGATGGTGGCCGGTCGCGGCGTGCGTTGATGACCCTTGCTCATGCTTTCGCTCATCAGTCAAACCTTGGAACAAGTTCGGAGCTGTATCCCACAGCGGCAGTGCGCCGGGAGTCATTCGCTCCGCCGGTGCTTGCATATCACCGCGAATCAATAAATGAATCGGCCGCGGTTTGCCCTCGGTCGCGGTGAATTGCCCGCCACGGGGGAAGTGTGTGGCGGCCGCGTACACCATCCGGCCCTCTGGAAACGTTTGTAGCTCTTCGTTCAGGCTCTTGAGTCGCTTATCCATCGCTGCCAACCGCTGCTCGACGTCAGTCGGACGAAGCTCTTTCTCAATCTTTGAACGACGTCCACGCAGCTCCTGCAATTCTTCGAACGCTGACGGATTGGTCAATTCGCGATAGTAGATCCCATCCACTAAATTCGCGGTTCCCCAGCGCACACCCTGCTCGATACTGTCTTTCGCCGTGACGGTCGCCTGCCGGGCGAAATTCTCCGCGGCGCCTTCATTCAGCAGCTCGATCTCGCCCAGGGCAAAGATGAAATCATCGCGTCGCTCACGCAGCTTCGTTGCGGTGACGCGCAGGTACCGCAGCGGCTTGCCGTCTCCGCTGACGACGATGGTCTG
>JANSWS010000009.1 GCA_024743355.1 bacterium | reverse complement strand
GGTTCAAAGCCTTCTCATCCCGAATTGCTGGATTACTTGGCAAATCGATTCATCCAATCGAATTGGTCCACCAAGACTTTGATTCGCGATATTGTGCTCAGCCAAGTCTACGGTCTTTCCGCTGAAGGGCACGCGGGCAACGTCGCGACCGACCCGACCAATCAGTGGCTCTGGAGATTCCAGCCCAAACGCGTGGATGTGGAAGTTCTCCGCGATTCGATGTTGGCTCTCAGCGGCAAGCTGGATCGCACCCGCGGCGGAAAGACACTGCAGCACCTGGGTTTAGTTTCATTGGGTGGAGATCACATCTGTCTCGAGAGTCCGTCTCCGTATGCGCGTCGAACCGTCTATATCCCAATCTATCGGGATACGGTTGGTTTAGCCACCGAAATTGACGCATCGATGGGCATGCTCAAAGCATTTGACTTTGCCGACCCGAATCTCATGACCGGGGCGCGAACCAATACGGTGGTGCCGGCTCAGACTCTGTTCTTGATGAACGCGGATTTCGTGTATGAGCAGGCGCAAGGTCTAGCGTTCCGCATTCTCGAGGATGCTGCGACTACTGACGAACGCATTGAGCGATTGACGGAATTGGTGTACGGACGGGGTCCGACGGAACTGGAACGGGGCGAATTCAAGCAGTTTTTGGATACATTTCAAGTTCAGGCGACTGATGAACCTGTGGAAAATCACTTGACGCGTGCGGGAGATAGCCAGGCGAGTGCATCCACAGCGGCCGAGCAGCCGGCCTGGACCGCATTGTGCCAATCGATGTTTGGCAGCAACGAGTTTTTGTTTTTGGATTGAGGTGGACCAAGGCATGACCATGGAATCGATCGAATCGTTTGGGCTCGCATCGCAAAAGCCTTGTGTGGCTTCACGGCGGGATTGGTTGCGCCGTACGGCGTTGGGTTTTGGTTCCGTCGCTTTGGCGGGACTTTGTGCCGAACATGCGTCGGCTGGAAATCTGGCCGCCAAGCCCACCCATTTTGCGCCTCGAGCCAAACGCGTGATCTTTCTGTTCATGCAAGGCGGACAGAGTCAAATGGATCTCTTTGACAACAAGCCTGAATTGAACCGACGGAATGGTCAAGATGAGAATAAGGGCAAGTTGATGGGGGCGACTCACGCCTTTGAGAGGTACGGGCAGAGCGGCTTAGAGATGAGCCGGCTGATTCCGCATTTGGGCCGACACGCAGATGATATCTGTCTACTGCGTTCCATGGTGACGGATTCGAACAACCACTCCAATGCAATGCTTTGTTTCCATACCGGTTCGCAGAATTTCGTGCGGCCGAGTGTTGGGTCGTGGGTCGTCTACGGTTTGGGGACAGAGAACGATTCACTGCCTGGATTCATAACCATTCGCCCCACACGCGGGCATGGTTCACGTGTCTATTCCAATGCCTTCTTGCCAGCTATCTATCAAGGCTCAGCAATTGGCGATAGCGGTGTTTCCGCTCGGGAAATGACATTCCGAGATCTGCACAATTCGCACTTGAGCACCAGTCAACAGCGGCAGCAACTTGATTTGACACGTGTCTTGAACGAACACTTTCACCAGCAAACCGCTGCCACCTCAGACATGGAAGGTTTGATCGAGTCGTATGAACTCGCGTTTCGAATGCAGACAGAATCACCAAAGCTGTTTGATCTCTCAGATGAGCCGCAACATGTTCTCGATGCTTATGGCGTGAACCAAAAGGAAACCGATGAGGTTGGCAGAATGTGTCTTCTGGCCCGAAGGTTCGCCGAATCCGGTGTGCGCTACATCCAGGTGAATCATGGTGGCTGGGATCACCACGGTTCGATTGTGTCAGGATTAGAACGAAGCTGCCAAGCGGCTGACCAGCCCATAGGTGCCCTGCTAACCGATCTGAAGCAACGCGGTTTATTGGAAGACACACTGGTTGTATCCAGCGGGGAATTCGGAAGGACGGCAACCGCGGAAGGCGAGGGCGACAAGGCTGGGCGCGGGCATAACGCTGCAGGCTTTACGCTGTGGATGGCGGGGGGCGGCGTGCGGGGTGGGACGATTTATGGAGCTACGGATGATCTGGGCGTCAAAGCAGTCGAGGGAAGAGCTCATATTCACGATCTGAATGCAACCTTGCTGCATCTGCTCGGTCTCGATCATCAGCGACTGACCTATCCATATGCGGGGCGCGACTTCCGGTTGACCGACGTCTACGGGCGGGTGCTGCACGATATCGTCAGTTAGCCACGGCAACCTATGGACGCATATCTCGGACTGCTTGCAAATCGGCGTGAAAAATTGACCTTGCCCAGCTAACATGGGCAAATTGTCGGATGTTATATTTGGTTCCTCCCACCGCGCTTTCAAGCTGATTTACGCCCCGTTGGTCCGGCTTCAGGATCTAAAGGCCTGTGATCCGCCATTAGCCCTTGAGGTAAACTCTGGTGGGTGTGACGTCAGATAGCCCGCCGGACGTTACGAAGTGGGCAATTCCGGAGTGAGCTTCGTCAACGTGCGTTGGAACGCTATAAAGATATGAGATCGTCGAACGAGCGAGATCATACCACCACCAATCTCTTTCTACTTCAGCAACACCTACTCGAGAGGCCTTCTATGTCTTCTTCTCAACGTCAAAACCGACGTCATTTTTTGCGAACTGCATCTGCCGCGACGGCGGTGGGCTATTTTGTGGGAGCCAGTGGATCCCTACGCGGCCAGGATTCACCGAATGAGCGACCGGTGTTCGCCACCATTGGCTTGCGGAATCAGGGTTGGACGATCACCGACAAGTCCACCAAATTCGCCGACTTCGCCGCATTCGCGGATGTCGATGCTACCGTTTTGGAAGAGAATCTCAGCAAACTGGAAAAGAAGACCGGCAAACGGGCAGACGGATACAAGGACTATCGCAAAGTCTTGGAGCGAGATGACATCGATGCGGTGATGATCGCTACGCCGGATCATTGGCACACGAAAATTTCGGTCGAGGCCATGCTGGCCGGCAAAGATGTTTACTGCGAGAAGCCGCTGACGTTGACCATTGACGAAGGCAAGTTGATCGAGAAGATCGTTAAACAAACCGGTCGCGTGTTCCAGGTCGGTACGATGCAGCGGACCGAAAACGACCAGCGCTTCCTGCAAGCGATTGCGCTGATTCGAGCTGGCCGAATTGGCGACATCCGCAAAGTGACCTGTGGAATCAATGGTGCCACAGGCTCGCCGGTGATCCCAGCCATCAAGGTTCCCGATGGACTGGATTGGGATATGTGGCTCGGTCCAGCACCCAAAGTGCCCTACCGTGCCTTGCCTGAAATGCGCACGGGTTACGGTGGGGGCGTGCCACTTTACACCAATTGCCATTACGCATGGCGTAACTGGTATGAGTATTCAGGTGGCCAGATGAATGACTGGGGGGCCCACCACGTGGATATTGCGACATGGGCACTGGGGGCCAGCGAAACGGGGCCAAATAAGATCACTCCGGTCAGCTACTCGCTGCCGGTCGATTACGAAAATGGCTATCCGACCGTCAGCGATCAGTACAATTCGCCGACTAAGTTCGAGATCCATGCCAACATGCCCGGAGATATTCCGCTGATCATCACCAGTGAGGGTGACAATGGAATCTTGTTCGAAGGTACTAAGGGGCGATTTTTTGTTAACCGCGGCAAGATTGTCGGCAAGCCAGTCGAGGATTTGGAAAACGATCCGTTGCCCGAGGATGCCATAGAAAAAGTCTACGGTGGACCGGTCAGCGAGAATCACACGGCTAATTTCATCGCTGGGATGAATTCTCGCACGCAACCCATCTCCGATGTCTGGACCCACAACCGAATGCTGGAGACCTGTCACTTGGCGAATATCGCCATCCGACTGGGACGCGAGCTCAAATGGGATCCGGCTAAGCGTGAGATTATTGGCGACGATGAAGCCAATGCGTTTCTCGGGCGTGAAAGCCGCAAGGGTTACGAAATCGACATGTAGCGAAGATTTGCTGTTATGCCTCTCCGTGTAGTCTTAGGCTCACGGAGAGGGACGGCGGTACCCGGCGTTCGCGGGCGAGGCCCGATCGAGGTCGAGAGTAAGGCTTTTTGGTTACAACTCTTGCCGGAGCGTTACCATTTGCTGCGGACTTGTAAAAGAGACGGTTCGGAGAACCGTTCTACAACTGTTCGTTACTAGCGTCTGGCTAGTAGGTTGGTCGATGATTGCCCGAATGCCACGTCCGCCACGTCGAGGGGAGGTCTGGCAATTCTGATGGAGATTTGTTTGGCAGAGACGGTTCGGAGAACCGTGCCACACTCGGGCAAATGGTCTGGGTAGGATGGAGTTGGAATGGTAGAAGAATAGCTGATAGGCGCTGCATCGACTGTATTAAGGGAACGCACAAGCCAAGGGAATCCCATGAAGACCGATTTGAGAAGCAACCCGTTCGTATTCTTGGCGGGCGTGCTGGTTGGGTTGGTGGTTTGTTACGCATTGCTGCGGCTCAAGGAAGTTCGCGAAGAAACCTTGGAGCAGGCGAGCCTTTATCCGGGGAAAGATTTTCCATTGGCGTGGTGTGAGCAGTGTGTTCACGGATGGACTCCGAAAGATACGGCATTGGTGCTGGAAGCTCAGCCGATGTGGTTAGATGCCAATTTGTTTGTAATGAAAAGCAAGTTCCAGAACTGGTGCCTCATTGAGGGCCACCAGTTTGATCATTCTTGGTTGGCCAGCCGCACTCACCACGATCTTCGGACGGACCTGTCCGTGGCGACTAAGCAGTCGGATTCTCACTAAATGGTGGTGAATCATTCCAGCCACCTAAAGATTGCACCATCGCCGCAAGTGTTGGTCTAGCGTTGCCGAAATGGCCTGGGAGTAATGCTTTCTAAGCGATTGCTCGCGACGCAATCTTCCTGGAAATTCCCTCGAAGCAGTTCTCTCGATATGGGCGCTCACGCTTGCTGATTCCACGGCATAGGCATGGTCGGTGGTTGCCGGTGGTGGCTGCGTCGTTGGTCCTTGGGGCGCTGCTGGAACCAGGTTACCAATCGCACCAGTTGCTTCACCGCCTCATCGTAAGCGGCCTTGCCTTTTTCCACGCTGGCCAATTCAGCCTCGCCTAAGACTCCGGTTTCCGAATAGCTGCTGGTCCAGGATACGATGGTGGCCGGGCCTTGGCACATCAGATCGACGAAATGGAATGGACTGTTTTCCTCATTGAATGAGATGCTGCCACTTTTGATCTGATCTTTGCGAACGTTGTCTTCGTCCAAGTACAGATAGAGTGAGGTTTCTAACTCGCAAGCGTGTGCGCATCCTCCCGGGAACTTGCTTTCCCGCCAATTCGGCAGAAAATCCTTGTCGACGGTCAGCAGATCCCACCACGCCGCCAAGATGCACTCAGCATCGGTTTCCAGGTTCGCGCGGCGGGCTACCAGGTTCAAATTAGGCATGTTGGAACCGTGGCCATTGAGCAGGATGATTTTCTTAAAGCCGTGGTAGGCCAGCGATTTTGTGATATCCAGCACATGATTCATAAAGTTTTGATAGTCGCTGTTGATCGTGCCGGGAAAGTCCATCACATGACCCGTGTATCCGTAGGCGACAACAGGCAAGACCAGCAGCTTGTCCGGGATTTGTTGGCCTGCGCCGCGTGCGATACCAACCGGACAGACCAGGTCGACATCCAAGGGCAAGTGAGGACCATGCTGTTCCACGGCCCCACAGGGAACGATGCAAACCTTACCCAGTTCGATCGCGTCGTTAATCTCGGGCCAAGTCAATTTTTCGTAGCGGTATTCGGTTTCGGCGCGTGAGGGCATGGTGCTTACCAGAAAAAGGTCCAAAGGATGTACAAGGTAACGACAATCAGCAGCCCTGCCAGCGTTTCCGGTCGGAGCCACCAAGCGGGTGGGCGATCAAAAGGATGCAATGGCAAAGCCGGTAAAGACTCACTGCTTTCTCGCAGCCAGCCCGAGGTTGAATCGGCAGGCAGGTCACGATCGTATTTGCCTAGCACGGCTGTCGTCACGAAGGCAGCTAGGATCGTAAATGCAAAAGACCAGAGGAGTGCTACCCAGCGGCCGGTAAACCAGGCGGGAAGCCACACGATATCGACGATTTCGCGATCTAGCAAAGCAATCATCCCGTAGCTTGCTCCCGCAAGAATTCCGATCACTCCCGACTTGCGATGGGCTGACGTAAAGACACCCACCAGATACAGTCCACACAGGGGTGTCACAAACACGGGAATTAGCGTCAGAAACGCTTGCAGCATCGTTTCCTTAGTGCGAATGAATGGGATGTAAGCGAAACCAGAAATCAAGATAGCCGCGGTCGCTAGTTGGCTGATGCGAACGTAGTGTGCGTCGTCCCGCTGAGAATTCAGGAAGCGAGCATAGATGTCTCGCGTGAACAAGGCGGACAGCGAGGAGCTCATGGAGTCGAAGGTGCTGACGGCGGCCGCCACAATTCCGGCTACCACCAGTCCTTTCAAACCGGCACCGAGGTACTGATCCGCCAAGTAAGGGTACAGGTTGTCCGGAGTTTCAAAGTCCGGATACAGGGCTTTGGCGAACAGTCCAATGGACGCACAGCCGACCATGATGGGCATGCTGACCGCGACTCCGAAAATTGCCGCCATCTTCATATCCCATAGTGATCTCGCGCCGGAGAGCCTCATCGTTTGTGTGTGATTCACACTCCAATAGCCTAGTCCGATGATGATCCAGCCCAGGGCCACAACCCAGGCCGAGGTCTGGCCTTGATCTCCATGGTATTCCCGCATTCGGGCCAGGCTGGCGGCAGTGCGGCCTTCCGCCAAGGAAATTCCATCCAGTCGTGATAGCATTTGTGACCAGCCGCCCGTTGCCTGCCAAACGGCGGAGAACACCGTCACGACGGCCGCGAACAGAATGAGACCTTGCAGCGCATCGGTCATGACCACGGACTTGAGTCCACCGAGCGATGTATAGAGTCCCGCCAAGGCAACGATGGCGATGATCAACATCCAAGCGGTCGAATCGGCCAATCCCAGCAAGCCGGTCAGCAATAGAAACAAAGACCAGATCATCAATCCCAACATGCTGCTGCGGTATTGGATTTGAATCAGAGCGCTGAGAATTCTGAGCGTGGGTCCGAAGCGATTTTCGAGATATTCCGCATTGGTAAATTGACCCGCGCGAGCCATGGCGGGGACCAGATAGAAGGCGGCAAAGCAAGCGCCCAGCAAGCTACCCAAGGTATGCACCATGATGATATGCAGACCTTCACGATAGGTCGTCCCGGTCAGCGAGACCAAATCGGCGTTGTCAACATTGGTGGCAAACATCGACAGCCCTATCGCCCACCAAGCCAAGGAGCGATGCCCCAGGAACCAATCCTGGCTGGTATGTTTGCCTCGGGCCAAAAACAGGCCAAAGATCATCACGCTTCCGTTCAGCAGCAGTACGATCAGCCAGTCGATACCGGTCACGTGCTCTCCCCGGATGTCAGTTTGTCATCGCTTCAGATTACCGACGGAGTCAGCTGCTTGCCGCCCGTGAATTTCGCAATTCCCTCTGGATTCCACTGCATGCCAAGGCCTGGACCGCTGGGTATCGCGATCATGCCCTGTTCGTCCAAGCGTATCGGATCCAATACGAGTTCTTCGAGGTAGGGGGCGGGAGTAATGTACTCGACCCAACGCGCATTGCCCGCCGCAGCCACCAGTTGTAAATCTGCCGCCAGTCCCACCGCCGTGTTCCAACCATGTGGCACGAAGAGAATGGAATGATCATCGGCATATTGGGCAATGCGATGTTCTTCGGTGATTCCACCCACCTTGGTCACGTCGGGCTGCACATAGTCGACGGCCCGCTGCTCGAGCCAAGGGATAAAAGCTTGCCGGCGCGTGAAAACCTCACAGCCCGTAATCGGCAAAGGAGCGTTTTCGGTCAGGCGAATGTAGCCGTGAAGATCATCCGGCCTTAGCGGCTCTTCGAACCAGGTAACATCGTAGTCAGCCAGCATTTTGGCAGTGTTCCATGCCCATTTATAGCCATGCGGCCAGAAAGCGTCCGATCCACCGGCGTCCACCATCAATTCCACATCGGGTCCCAATGTTTTCCTGGCGGCTTTGACAATCGCTTCATCTGTCTTCCGATCGCAACGGCCAAAAGGTCCCCAACCAATCTTGAAAGCCCGAAAGCCACGCTGCATGCCTTGCTCCAGGGCCGGGCACATCTTCTCGGGCGCATCCATGAGCAGCGATCCGTAGGGTTTGATCTTCTCACGGTGGCGACCGCCCAACAAACGACTGATGGGTTGCCCACTGACCTTACCCAAGATATCCCACAGCGCAATATCAATGCCGGAAATGGCATGCGTGATAGCCCCTCCCCTGCCCTGCCAGAACGATTGTTGATGCAAGCTCTCGGAAGTTGCGGCGGGGTCTAGGGCCGATGCGCCTAACAGAAACGGACGCAGTACGTCGTAGGCGCCTTGAATCAGTTTCTCCGAGGTAAACACGCTCCCCAATCCACAGACACCTTCATCGGTAACCACTTCAACCAGCGTATGCAGGTTGTTTTCCGTGTCCAGAAATTTCTCGTCCCAGCCACCATCGGGAGTTGCCCCGCGTAAAGGAAGCAAGTTGATTTGACGGATTTTCATCAATCCAAGTCCTCAAAAGCCAATTTCCATAGTCACTAGTTCGACAGCGCCACTTTCGATAAAGCGCCTGGATGTTCATTGCTTAGCCGTGATAACGCGATTTCTGGCGAAGTGGTGTCTAAGCCCTTCGAAAACCGGGGCTAACGCCCATACGGCTAATCGAATGTGGCGCTGTCCAGCTAGTCACGGCAACTTTGATGATTCATCCGGCCGCGATAATTTCCCGAATCACATGGCCATGCACATCGGTTAAGCGAAAGTCTCTGCCACCGTAACGATATGTCGGGTGTTCGTGGACTGACGCACAAACTGCCATCGGGCGGAGTCGCAATTCCCTGCCCGGCTGTCGAACAACATTGTACGTCCAAGTGACGCCAGCTTGGGGTTGGCAGGAGTATTTGGCTTTCGGATCGATTTCAGCACAGGTGGCACTAGTGAAGTTCGTAGCGGTTCATCTTGTAGTGAAGTGTTCGCACGCTGATGCCCAAGGCCTTGGCGGTCCTTTCGCGGTGGTATTCGCATGCGGAAAGGGCTTGGGCAATGCAATCTCTTTCCGCTTCTTCCACGGCTTCCACCAGGGTTTTCGGAAGCGGGCTCTTACCCGGCGATTTTGCATTTCCACTGAGTTCGGCGGGGATGTCATCAAGATGGACGGTATCACTGTTGACGGTTACCACCAGCCGCTCAACCACGTTGCGTAGCTGTCGCACGTTACCGGGCCATCGGGCGGAGCACAGAGCTTGCATTGCCTCCGTCGAAACCAGTTTGTTTTCGCGTCCGTGTCGTTTGCAAAAGTGTTCCATAAAATGTTCGATCAGCAGCGGGATGTCTTCGCGCCGATGTCGCAACGGCGGAATCTCAATGGGGACGATGTTGAGTCGATAATACAGGTCTTCTCGAAAATGGTGCTCGTCGATCTCCGACTGTGCATTCTTGTTCGTTGCGGATATCAAACGCACATCACTTTGCAGCAGCGTCTCACCACCGATGCGGCAATACTTGCCTGTCTCGAGGACCCGCAGCAAGTCGACTTGGCACTTGGCGGGGATTTCGGTGATTTCATCCAGAAAGAGTGAACCTCCGTGAGCTTGTTCAAAGCAGCCGGGCTTCTGTCTGGAAGCGCCTGTGAAGGCGCCTTTTTCATGCCCGAATAATTCACTTTCGAGCAGTGTTTCTGGAAGAGCACCTAGATTGACAGCCACGAAGGGCGCTTCCGAACGGTGACTCAAATCATGCAAAGCCCGGGCGACCAACTCTTTGCCCGTCCCGCTTTCACCTTGAATCATGACGGTCGCGTCGGTAGCGGCGACTTGGCGGATTTGCCGCAACAAGTTTTGCATCGAACTGCAATTTCCGATGATACCGGTTACTTCACCGGCGTTGGCCAGTTGGTCCCGCAGTTGCCGGTTCTCGCGCAGCAATTCGTGGTGCTTGCGCGCCTTCCGCACCTGTTGCCGAATCAGGTCCAGATCGACGGGCTTGGTGATAAAGTCGAAAGCCCCCAATCGCATGGCCTCGACCGCGGTTTCCACCGTACCGTGCGCGGTGATCACTATGGCGGTGGTTTGCGGCCGAATGCGCAACACTTGCTCCACCAACTCCAGTCCGCTCATCGCACTGGGCAGCCGCACATCCGCGATGATGAGCGGATAAGCGCGTTGCCGGATTTTGGACAGTGCTTCTTCCGCGTCCTGTGCGGTATCGATGAGCTCTGCCTCGTCAGTTAATCCGCGCTGCAGGCCGGAGCGGATATTGGGTTCGTCGTCTACGATTAAGATGGCGAACGCTGAGTCATTCATTCAGAATCCTTTGCTTTGGCATCGTCCCGCGTTGTGACGGGCAGGTGAATCGTAAATGTCGTACCGTTGGGGCTGGTAACAAAGTCGATCGTCCCCTCATGCTGACGAATAATTTTGTCGCAAATGGCCAGTCCCATTCCGGTGCCGGTGGCTTTGGTGGTGAAGTACAGGTCGAATACCTTGTCTTGAAACGCGTCCGGAATTCCCGAACCGCTGTCGCTGACGCTCAAGGTGATGGAGCCTTCATCGCGAGCCAGATCGAGGCTCATTTCACCTCCGCAGGGCATGGCCGCGAAAGCGTTCAGAATGAGGTTTAGAATCACTTGTTCCATTCTGGTTGCATCCACTTCGGCGATAAATTCTTCCGTATCGCTGGCGTGAACCGACAGTTGAATGCCTTTTTCGCTGGCCTCTACACCGGTCAACTTGACCAAGCGGCGGAGCAGTTGACGCAGGTCGGTCGGTGTTAAATCCAGGTCACGGATCGACGCAAAGTCCCGGAAGCTTTCCAGCACCCGCGTGATGCGGCGCACTTCGGTGGCCAGTACGTCCAGACTTTCGTCGACGGATTCATCAAAACGATTCTTGGCTCGGCTTTCTTGCAGCAACTGCACATGCAGCGCGAGGGCGCTGAGGGGATTCTTGATCTCATGCTGCAGCCCCGCAGCCAGAGAGCCCAGTCCCATGTAGCGCTCCATTCTCAACAGCCTTTGTTGCATCAGATTTTTCTCGGTGACATCCTGGAGGTGAATGACAACGCCCGCGGGCCGTTCGTCATGGTCTCTCAGTACACTGCAGCCGGCTCTCAAGTAACGCAGTTGGTGTTGTTGCTCGACACAGTAAAGCTGCTCGTCGACCGGCGTCCCCTGAACCAAGGCGGCGCGCATCTCATCCAATTTGTGGTGGGATTCCGGCAGATCGCCGAGTGAACGATGGGGTGCAAATGGGGTTCCAATTGGGCCGCCACCCAACAAGTCCTGAGCTTTCGGATTGACGTTGATCAGCACGCCATCTTGATCGGCGGTGATCACACCTTGGTCCAAGCTGGCCAAGATGTCCTCAGCCTGGATGCGGATGCGTCGCAACTGGCGCTCGCCGGCTTGGTATGCTCGGGCCAGCAAAGCTAGAGCGAAGGCGGAACCGAACAGATTGACGACCAACAATAAGGAGAGTCGTGATTGCAGTTGCAGCTCCTGCGCCAACTGACGAGCTTGCGGTATGTCGCTGGCCGGCAGGTGTTCCGTAATCTTCTTGATAATGGCTTGTTCGTGCCGAAAGTCCGCCAACAGCCAGGCAGTGATACCAAACGATATCAGGCTGAGCACCGCCAGGGCAACAATCCAAAATCGCCAGGGTTTAAACGAATTGAGAGCAGCTTTTTTGATCATGTTCCATGTTTCAATGCGCGCGAGCGAAAAGGGTAGTTCTGCAATTCTTTGCAGGCTAACGTGCAAGTTCGTGCCGCTTGCGGTGGTTCGGATTTTCCGTGGACCATTTTACGGAGATAAACGCTGCTACGCTTGGGTAGGCACTCTCCGGGACTGCCCGTCAGTTGAAGCGTTGGAATTTTCTTTGCCGGACTTGAGATTCTGACCTAGGCTTCATTCGCAGGCTTTGCGCTCCTGCACAAGCTCAGTCCGCAGGAGAACGCAACCATGTTCGAGCCAGTCCTGGTCGACGGTGAATATGTTCCACTCTACGTCTGCCAGAGCTTGGGCGGCGTGCTTCCCGCAAACCGCGAAGAACTTTTCTCACTGCTCAAGTCGGCTGACCCCAACGTGCGGAAGGCGGCCGTTTCCTTGGTCGATAGCTACTTGCCGGCCGACTTGGCCGCCGACATCTGTAATCAGATATTCGCGACGGATCCGGATCCCATGGTAGCCGCGATTGCTCTCGGATCTTGGGCCACTCCCTACACGGCGTCGCTCGATGAAAATGTCGCTCGCAGATTGGCCTGCATTGTCATCGATGACCAGTCTTCACCCGTGGTGCGAACCGTGGCCTACCTGTCGCTGCTATTTGTCACCGACTACGCCTTATTTTTTGCGGAGTCCGATTACTGTGATCCGGAGTCGGAAAAGATGAGAAAGGCAATTGGCAAAATCGAGGAGCACTACAAGACTTTCTTAACCGAGGGAATCGATTGGGCCTGGGTTTATCGCTGGGCGGAATCGGATTAAGCAATGGATTGCCAGTCAGCCGCCCTGTGCTGGAACTGCGGGAGCGAGTGAAGTTGGAATCGCAGCGGAGGTAATGGTACAACTGGGGGCAATCTCACGGGCCCTTCTTTCAACGCTGGCTGGCGGAAGGCAAGGATCCTGCACCATTGGATGCCATAGGAGGACTGACACCATGCGTAGTCAACCGTCTCGTCGCTCGCTATTGCGACACTCGCTGTACGGCGCAGCCGCACTCATTTGTCCGCACACCTATCCCCTGCGAAGCGTATCGGCTGCGCCCATCGATCCGAACGACAAGATCAAAGTCACCAAGATTGAAACCTTCGTACTCAAGAATTCATGGGTGTTTGTCAAGATTTCGACGGACGCCGGCATCACTGGCTGGGGTGAGATGCTCAAAGACGACGCCAAGGCTTGCGCGGCCGGAGCTTTGGAGGTTGGCGACTATCTGATTGGCAAAGATCCGCGACCGGTTGTTCATCATTGGCAAGCCATTCATCGCGGGGCATTCTATCGAGGTGGACCAATCAAGACTGCCATCTCGTCGGGTATTGATCAAGCGTTATGGGACATCACCGGCAAGTGCTTCGGTGTCCCCGTCTATAAACTGCTGGGCGGACCGACACGTGATCGAGCATTTGTTTATGGTACCCCGGACGAACGCACAGGCGTCAAGGCAATGAAGGTCAGCCGATGGACATCCCGCAAGGCATTCAAGTACACGGAGGGCCAGAAGTTCGTGGACGAAGCCGTAGAACGATTTGCCGATCTGAAGGCCAGGTATCCAGGCGTCGACATAGCGCTGGATTTTCATGGGGCCGTGCAACCGACTACTGCCAGCTTGTTGATCAAGGCTCTGGAACCCCACAAGCCATGGTTCTACGAGGAAGTGGTGCAGGCACTTAACGTCGATGTCATGGCCGAGCTGGCCAAGAAAACGCATATTCCACTGGCCACAGGAGAACGCATCTTCACCAAATGGGGCTTCCGTGAAATCTTGGAGAAGAAGGCGGCCATGATACTCCAACCCGATGTGAACTACGCGGGAGGGATTACCGAATTGAGGCTGATTGCCGGGATGGCGGAAGCTTACTATGCACCGCTGGCGCCGCATAATCCCAATGGACCGTGCTCGCTGGCCGCCAGTCTTCAAATAGCTGCTTGCATTCCGAATTTCATGGTTCAAGAGCGCGGCGACCGAGAGCACGAGCTACTTGCCGAGCCGCTGCCGCCGGTCAGAAATGGATATCGGCCAATTCCCGATGGGCCGGGGTTGGGCATTACCATCGACGAAAACAAGCTCATGGATCAAGTCGGTGAACCGGAGGAGTATCTACCCGAATTTGATCCCGACGATGGCTCCATTGTCGATTGGTAGCCCGCAGGAGATGGAGAGCTGATCGAGGAAAGTGAATCGACTTGGACATCCCACGGATCTTCAACAGAACTCGTGTAGCACTCCCAGCGTGTCTTTATCAATTGAGCTCAATCAGTTCGGTTCACGCGAGCTGACTGTAAACCTGCTTTGACACAGTGCTACTCGTACTCTGGGATCTTGGCGTCCTTTTCAATCCGTTGGTTTTCCCAGTAAACAAATCCATCGTCTTTCAATTCGACTAAACGGGCATGACTTCCCGTCGCGGGTTTCGCCGGATGAGCCGGCAGACAGGCTGCCAATTTCTGCTTGAGCTCCTGCTGCGCCGGGTCCGCGGCCAGATTGGTGAACTCATGGGGATCCTGGGTCAAGTCGTACAACTCCTCCGAACCATCCGCATAACGGATGTAGCGGTGCGTTTCCGTGCGAACCGCATCATTTCCTGGACCATGCGAGGTGATCGCTGGCTGGCTGCGAGGCGCGTTGGCATTTTTGAGTTGTGGTACCAGGCTCTGCCCCTCCAGTTCCTTGGGAGCCTCGGCTAGATGGCAGAGTTCGACCAAAGTTGGATAAATGTCCAAGAGTTCCACCGGGCGTTCGCATCGGGCAGCCGCTGCTATCCCTGGCCCGGCGAAAATCAATGGAACACGCGTGGCAGGATCCCACAGCGTGTTCTTGCCGGTAATCTCTTTTTCCCCAAGGTGATAACCGTGGTCCGACCAACACACAACAAGCGTTCGGTCCTGCAGGCCGCTCGATTCCAAAGCATCCAGGATACGACCAATTTGCGCGTCAACGAAACTGATACAAGCCAGATAGGCGCGGACCTTGTTTTTCCATTGGTTGTACTCTAGGAGAATTTTCAGACGCGGCTCCGGCAGACGCCAATGCGTATACCAAGAAAATCGCGGGGTGTCCTGGCGATCCTGCATTTGGATTTCGGGAAGAAGTACGTCATCCTCTGGATAAAGATCAAACCATTTTTGAGATGCATACAAAGGAACGTGCGGCTTGGCAAAGCCGACTGCCATAAAGAACGGTTCTTGAGGTTGCTGTTCGATTTGTTCGACAGCCCATTCCGCTGTCTGGTAATCGCGCTGATCTGAATCCTCCGGAGGCCAGACTCCCCAGTCGAGTCGACTGATGTGAGGGGCGATGAACTTTTCCTTCGGTCTGCTGTTCCCAGTCACGCGGACCTTGCCAACCTTTTCAAACTCGCCCTGCGCCGCGGCTCCGTGATAAACCTTGCCGCAAGTTGAGGTCACATAGCCATTCGTCTCAAAAGCCTTTGGCATGGACAAATAGTGCTCGTACTCTGGCAGCGTTCGAAAGGCTGGTTGCAAAGAATACACACCGGTGGTGGTCGGACGCAGCCCGGTCATGACCGAGGTACGGGAGGGATTGCATAGTGGCGATTGACAATGGGCATTCAGAAACAAGGTGCCGCGTTGGGCCAGCCGATCCAGATTTGGCGTCTGGACTTGTGGATGCCCTCCCAGACAGCCGATCCAGTCATTTAAATCATCGATGGCAATGAAGAGTACGTTGGGCTTCGTCGCTTCTTGGGCCTGCACATCCAACATCAGAAAGCAGGCGAAGCAGGCAGTGGCAAGTGTGCGGAAATTCATGGGGACTTACACGGGTTTTTCGGGTGAGAGGACGCCTTATTGCTTATTTCGCGCGTGCACGGAAACGTTCCGAGCGGGCTTTGAATTCGGGTGCGGCCTCTTGCGGCAACCACTCAGCGAGCTGTTCACGGACTTGTCGGTGTTGCGGATCTTTGGCCAGGTTGTGGAATTCATCGGGGTCTACGCGATGATCATACAATTCCAAGGCCCCGTCAGCGTAAGAAATCAGCCGCCAGTCGCGGGAACGAATGGAATGATTGCCGAAATACGAAGAGGTAATCGCTGGCCGGTCTCGGGGCGTTGTCGGGTCTTTGAGTTGAGGAACCAGCGAAAGACCCTCGAGGTGGGTATTGCCAGGCAGCTGACACAATTCGACTAAGGTGGGATAGATGTCGAGCAAGCTGGCCGGTTCCAAGCATGCTGACCCCGGCTGGATTCCCGGTCCGGCCAGCAGCAACGGAACTCTCGTGGACTCTTCCCAAAGAGTTCGTTTGGCCCAGTGTTGTTTCTCACCCAGGTGGAATCCGTGATCGCTCCACAGAACGATCAATGTATTGTCAGCGTGTGGGCTGGACTCCAGTGCTTCCAGCAGGATGCCCACACAATGATCCACAAAACTGATGGAGGCCAGATAGGCTTGCGTCAGGCCGCGCTGCTTGCCCTGTCGCAGGACCTCGGCATGCGTCGGGGCTACGGCATAGTCATTGATGTCAAGGAAATCGGGCGGCACGTCCTCCAAATCTGACTGCGGGATGTTGGGCAGGATCAATGCGTCTGTGGGGTAGAGCCCAAACCAGCGGGGTGGAACAAACAGCGGTACGTGAGGGCGAAAGAAACCAACGGACATGAAGAAGGGCTGGGAAAAATCCTGGTGGAGCGCCGCTGCAGCTCGGTTCGCCAATTGCAGGTCCGCCATCTCCGCATCCGTTTCGGGATAGGCTCCCCAATCCCAGGCGCCGCTCCAGTTGTCGGGGCGGTTCATGGGATTTCGGGGCCTAGGGCTTGTAGCGCGACCCAGCGAGCTATCAATGTCAGCAGCCAGTCTGCCTTGGAAATCGTGGTGCAACACCTTGCCGCCGGACAGCGTGTAATACCCGTTGTCTTTAAAGTAGCGTTGCATGGTCGGGACGTCGGTGAGAGCCGGCAGTTCCTCGTATTTCGGACCCAATTCGTAGCTGCCATGTGTTGTCGCCGCGACTCCTGACATCACGCTGACTCTTGAAGCCGAACATACGGGAACGACACAATGGGCGTTGGCAAAGGAACGCCCCTGTCGCGCGAGTCGGTCCATATGCGGGGTGTTCGCTTGCGGGTGGCCTCCCAGGAAACCGGTCCAATCGTTGAGATCATCGATGCAAATCATCAACACGTTGGGAGGCGGAGAATCAGCCACCGCTTTCTGCGCGACGAATGGGCCGCAGCTGATGTATCCGCTTGTAACGATGGAAATTGACGTAATTGCCCATCGTGCAAGCTTGAGCATGATTTGCGGGAACATGTTCACATCTCCTGGGATTCGGGACGCTGATCGCTCGATGCGGGCACATGCACAATGCCTCAAGGTTATTCGCCGACCGGAGTTGGTAGCTTGGCACCGGTTTCATGGAGCCAAGTTGACAGTTTGTCTTTCAATATCTGGGCCAATTCGGCCGACGTGCCAGACAGATCCTGGGTCTCTCCAATATCATTCTCCAGGTTGTAGAGTTCCACGGAATCGTCGTCGTAGTAGCGGATGAGCTTCCAGGCTCCTTCGCGGATCGCGCTGCCCAACCGATTCTGTTGGTGAAATGCGTAGTTGGGATAATGGAAGTAGAGGGTCTTGCGAGTGAGTTCACCGGCTTGTGTTAACAATGGCAGCAAGCTTTCACCATCGAGCACTTTGTCGCGATCGGGAACCAAGCCGGCCGCTTCAAGTAGAGTCGGGTAAAAGTCCATACTGATGACAGGTGTCGAGCAAATTGAGCCGGGCTGCACGCTTCCAGGCCAGCGAACGATCAGCGGTACGCGGATTCCACCTTCGTGCAAGTGCCCTTTTTCTCCGCGCAGAGGTCGCATGTCGCTATTGTAAGCTCCGTTGTCCGAGGTAAAGATTACCAGCGTATTTGCGGACAACTCCAATTCATCCAAAGTCTGTAGCACGCGTCCAATGGCACGGTCCATACCCTCGATCATAGCGGCGTAGGTAGGATTTTTAATTTCTGGTCCAACGCGGTCTTGGTACTTGTCGATCAAGTGCTGCGGCGCCTCGAAGGGATAGTGTACCGAATAATTCCACCAACACAGAAAGAAAGGCTTTTCGCGATTTGACCTCAAAAAATCGATGGCTTCATCCGCCAAGCGATCTGGGAGGTATTCCCCTTCCTTTCTGGGTGGGATATTAGGGATGCGGTAGGGTTCGAAGTAACTTGGGGGGCCACCGCGATCACAACCTCCGATGTTGACATCAAAGCCTTGCCACTCGGCCCTCAGGGCTGTTTCCAATGGCGGCTCCTGTGAGCCACGCGGACGATAGGACAGATGCCACTTTCCAAAGAATCCCGTCGCGTATTCCGCATCTTTCAGACGCTCTGCAATGGTAACGTGTTCCAGATCCAAGTGTCGCGTCCAATCCGCTTCGGCCACGTTGGATCCGTCAGGTCGGAACTTATCAGGATGTCCCGGAGCATGATTGGTGATCCCAAGTCGCGCGGGTGACTGACCGGTCATCACGGCCGCACGTGTGGGTGTACAAACTGGCGAGGCGGCATAGGCATCGGTAAATCGCATTCCCTGTGCCGCCAGTTGGTCGATGCTGGGGGTGTCAAGTTGTGCGTTTCCGTAGCATTGGAGATCCTTCCAACCTAGATCATCGGCCATGATCAGAACGATATTCGGATTTTTGTCGGACGCAGCGATGCTCAGCGTAAACGTGGCATACGCAAACAGAACAGCTGCAGTCGAAAGCATTGACGAAATTCTGATCGCGAAATGCACGGTTCCTCCTCGGTGTCTAACCTTCTATGATTTGGCAAATGCATGGAGCATGGTTTGGTGCAGGAATAGTCAAAGATTTGCTCATCTTACCAGCCTGCGAGGCTCGCAGGCGTGGGGAACATAGTATGATGAGAACCGCCGCAAGCTCTGCTGACGCCGGAGTGACTGGAAGGGCAATTAGGCAGGGTTGATTGCGCTTTGGCATCGAGAGCATGCAAGGAAATTCGCGTCATGCCAACATTCAGGCTGTTTGCAACCATACTTATCTGCAGTGCTTTGGCGGTGCTATTGACTGCCTGCCGCCAGGCTGCGCCGCTCAATGAATCCATGCAAGTCACTTCCGATTCGGAATCGGCTGTTCCCGACCCCTCCTCTTCCGAGTCCGGAACCGACACCGCGGCGGATGCGGTTGTTCTGGATTCGATGCCGGTAAAATTGCCAACGCAGAATTTTCAGCCGGGCTATGCTGGCTCGCAGGCATGTAGCGAGTGTCACGAAAGCGAATACCATTCATGGCACGGCTCTTTTCATCGCAGCATGACACAAGTGGTATCCCCGAAGTCGATGGCCGCACCCATTGACGATTTGTATCTGGCTTCACGCGGGCGTGAATACCATTTTTGGGAGGAAGCGGGCGAGTATTGGGTTGAGATGGTGGACCCCGACTGGGATCTGGAAAACAAGCTCCAGGGTGTGGTGAAGCCCTCCACTGAGGGCCCCCGTGTCAAGCGACGCATCGTCATGTCGACTGGATCCCATCACTATCAAACGTATTGGGTGAACGGAAAACGGGGAAATCACCTGTGGCAAATACCGTGGATCTATCACCTGGAGAAGCAGCGTTGGCTCCCGGCCGAAGATGTTTTTTTGACGCCTCCGGTGGACTATCATCGACAGGCAGAATGGAATGACAATTGTCTGACCTGCCACGCAACCCATGCCAGCACACAATACGATGCGGCTGAGGATCGTTTTGTCACAATGGCAGCCGAGTTGGGGATTTCTTGTGAGTATTGTCACGGTCCAGCTCAGAAACATATCGAACTACATCGTGCAAAAGCGGCCGATCCAGAGGCCGCAGCGGTAGTCGAGCCGGCACTTTCTCCTTCGGGGCTTGATCATCAACGATCGGCGGACGTCTGCGGGCAATGTCATAGTTTTCATATGCTGACATCCCCTTTGTCCATGCAGAATGGCCTCGTGTTTCGACCTGGTGACAAGCTTACGGATCACCGCACGTTGTTTTCGCTCGACGATGAGTTCGTGCGGAGTAAGGTCGAGTTGATCGGCGGGTTTTGGGGAGACGGGACGGTTCGGCTGGCAGGACGGGAGTATTCCGGCATGATTCTCTCGGATTGTTTCCAGCATGGCGAGCTTTCGTGTACCTCCTGCCATTCGATGCACAATTATGAATCTCCGGAGGATCAACTGAAGCCCGGTTTTCGAAGTGATGAAGCGTGCCTTCAGTGTCATACGTCGATGGCCAACGACATACCGGCTCACACGCATCACGCCGCCGAGTCTTCTGGGTCACGTTGCTACAACTGTCACATGCCGCATACTTCCTTCGGTTTGTTCACGGCCATGCGGAGCCATCGTATCGACAGTCCCACGGCAGCCATGACGCCAGAATCGCCAAGGCCTAACGCCTGTAATTTGTGTCACAACGATCAATCGCTTTCTTGGACGGCAAGTCATCTAACGGATTGGTATGGACAGCCCCAAATCAAAACCAATGCTTTCATGGATGCGCATTCTATTTCCGCCGTGTTTCTACTGTCGGGGGACGCTGTTCAGCGAGCAGTCATGGCATGGAATATGGGACGCAAGGAATCCATGGACGCCTCTGGCAGCAGCTGGCAGGTACCATTACTGGCTGAGCTTCTAAATGATCCTTATGCCATGGTTCGTAATACAGCCTGGGAAGCGTTGCAGAATTTTCCTATCCCCAAGTCGATCCAATATGACTACATCGCTGCCGAGCCTCAGCGAGTGGAAGCGCAACAAACGCTGTTAGAATTCTGGAAGAGTTCTCGCGAGTTTCTTCCAGAGGAACGCCGTCAACAGGTTCTGCAGATGGCAGACGGTAATCTCAATACTCAGCTCATACAGCAATTGCTCAAGGCGCAGGATCGGCGTCCGATCATTTTACCGGAGTAAACAAAACAGGCTGCCCACGCAGTGGTCTGTACGGATTCAGCTTTCAGCCAACAACCGACGACAATCAACCAAGGGAGAGATTCAGCATGCAAGTCAGACGGGAATTTCAATGCACTGGGCTCGTCGTCGCGGTCTTGTGCCTATGTGGAATCAAAGGTTTCGCAGTCGCTGCGTCCAATGATGAAGACCGCCCGAACATCTTGTGGGTCACCAGCGAAGACAATAGCTATCACTGGATCGGCTGCTATGGGAACGAGGATGCGAGTACGCCCAATATTGACCAACTGGCGGCGGAAGGGATTCGCTATCAGTACGCCTACTCCAACGCGGCGGTATGTGCGGTAGCCCGAAATACTTTGATTCTTGGACGCTATGCCTGTGGTACCGGTAATCAGAACATGCGCAGCCGCTACCCAGTTCCAGAAAGTTTCAGAACCTACCCGTCATTTTTGCGGGAAGCGGGTTACTACTGCGTGAACCGCTCGAAGACGGATTACAACTTTAAAACGGACGACAAGAGTCACTGGGACGAGTGTAGTCCCCAAGCGCATTGGAAGAACCGCGCTGCAGGCCAACCCTTCTTCGCAGTGTTCAACACGACGATCAGCCATGAGAGTAGCCTGTTTCCCGCCAAGACCGAAAGCTATCGCAAGCAGGGCATGATTCCGCAAACGCCCAGTCGAGATCCCGCCTCGGTCGAACTGCCACCGCACTATCCCGATACGCCCGAGATTCGCCAGGACTGGGTCACATATATGGACATTGTGACGGCCATGGACCAGCAAATCGGCGATTGGCTTCAAGAGCTGGAAGAAGCAGGACTCAAAGACAACACGATCATCTTTTATTATTCCGATCACGGCGGCATCCTGCCCCGGGCGAAGCGATATATCAACGACACTGGGAACCATGTGCCGTTGATCGTCAGTTTTCCCAAGAAGTGGCAGCACTTGGCGCCGGCCGCAGCCGGGACGGTTCACGAGCGACCGGTAGCCTTTATCGACTTACCTCCCACCGTATTTAGCTTGGCGGGCGTGGAGATCCCAAAGCAGTTTCAGGGCCGCGCCTTTGCGGGCGAAGCTGCCACGGACAACGAACCCTTTGTGTTCTTGTTCGGTCAGCGTTTCGACGCGCGGATGCTGCGATTCGTTCGCGGTGTCACCGATGGTGAGTATCGTTATATTCGCAACTTTCATCCGCATCGGCATCGCGGCATCTACACCGGCTATCCCCACGGCCAACAGGGATGGCAGTCGTTGCTCCGCTTGAAGAAAGCCGGAAAGCTTAACGACGTTCAGCTGGCCTACTGGGAAAAACCGCAGCCCGTCGAAGAGCTTTACCATACGGCGGCCGACCCGTGGGAGTTGAATAACCTGGTTGACGATCCGCAGCAACAGCAACGTCTTACCCGCATGCGCGAAGCGACTCTCAATAAGATGCGTGAAATTGGGGATACCGGTCTGGTGCCAGAGTCGATGTATGAAGGGATCTCAAAGAACGGCACGGTGTACGATTATGTACACGCTGCAGATTTTCCTTACGAAGCCGTTCTGCAAACCGCGCTGGCAGCCGGCGATGGAGGGGATGGTGCCGCACAAGCCTTGCGTGCGGCGATGCAACATGAGCATCCGGTAATGCGGTATTGGGGAGCCACAGGTTGCACGATACAGGGCAAGGTCGCCCCAGAGTTCAAGAAGTTGCTGGGCTCTCTGCTCGAAGATTCGTCGCCGGCCGTACGTGTCGCAGCGGCTGAGGCTCTCTACGTCACGGGCGAGCAGCAAACAGGTTTCGAGGGTCTCCTCCAGATCCTCAAGGAAACCGATGATCCCGTGGTTGCCCTCGAAGCGTTGAATGTTACGCAGGCCCTTGGGGTAATGAACGACGTTCCCAGGGCCGTGTGGAGCAAGGCCTGCAAGGTGGGAGATTACTCGGAGCGGATGGCAAATGACCAAGACGATCCCAACCTGCAGCCCTGATGAGTTTACAGTCGTGTCATGCGAGCGATGCGTCAATCGCACTCTCACCTCCGGGGAGAGTCAGACCCATTAGGTTCTACTCTCCGGCAAGAGCTCGTCGTACCGCACAAATTTGGGATTGCGGTCGTTTGAGACGCGTGCTCAAAAGTGCATGGACTTTCGTTTTCCCCTGCGAAGGCTTGCAGCGTGCAAACGGTTTAGCTTGCACTCACAATCGCCCGTCGATGAAACAGAGTAAGCAAACCGCTCTATTTTCTCGGTTTTCTCATGTTCCATCCACTAGTCTGCTGACAAGCTGTCTATGGAATAACTTGCAGACGCCAACTTTGCGATGTGTTCATTCCCTGTCGAGCTTTTGTACTACAACGAGCGCTAACGGGAGAGTCGCTTGGAATCAGCGCAACTTCATAAGGCTGGGGCTTGGCTGCGTTGTTAGGCGATCGGCAGATGAATTCTTACCCGTAGCCACGCTCGCTAGAGCGTGGTCGACATCATCCACGTCTGGCGACGGTGGCTACGATTGGTAAATTTTCATCTGCCGCTCGCCTTAACGACAACTGCATTGCAGTGCGTCGGCATTGGCGAGATGCTCTTGAATGGTCTTCAACTCGAATTCTCGCAGAACGTCGGCTATGCGAAGATCGGGAGATCGGCTTTCCAGGATGGACCACTCCTCTTCCCCGTAGTTGGTAATCCGGATGTCGGCACCGTATTTGGCCTGGATGGCAGCGAAGCGTTGCACATAGGGCCAGGTATGCAAGAAGGCTTTTTCCAAGTTGACCACGGCACAGGCCCACTGATTCCAGCGACTGGTCTTGGCAACCTCCTCGCCGGTAATTCCGCAAATCTTGCTGGTGTCCTTGAGGGTACTTGATACCACACAGTAGCGGTGCTGCCAGGCTTTGGCGTTAACCATGGAGCCGCCGGCGAACGCGGAGGGCCAGAAAACGATCTCTGCGCCTGCCTCCGCCAGCTTGGTCCAGCCATCATGCCACTCGATGTCAAAGCATATTTGCGCTCCGACCCGGCCAAAGTCCGTGTCAAACACAGGTGGATCGATGGGGCCAGGCGCGATCCCCTGATCCATTTCGTCGGTGGTGGTATGCATTTTGTGATACCGCCCGAGCAACTCGCCGTTGCGGTCGATGAACAGCGCTGAGTTGTAATAGCGGCCATCTTGCATGCTGTGGATTGGACATACCACGTAGCAACTATGTTTCTTGGCGAAGTCCGCATAGGGCTGAGCAACCTCGCCGATCCCATCTGCCGCTCTTTCAGATAGCGGTGGCTTGCTTCCCCTCACGTTTGCGACGTCAAAGGTCTCTGGCAGGCAGATGACATCAGGTTGCTGGGGAACAATCTTCTCCATGATCCGGATTACCTGTTGCTGCATGCTTTTCACATCCGTCGCTTGCAGCCCATCCAAGGAGACGGTTGCCAAGCAGACCTCGCGCGGAAGCCTGCGGGATCGAGGTTCCGCGGCAGAGGGTGCGGCGCCAGCCTGATTGCCCGCGGTGGTCCACCCCAAGGCAGCCCCCGCAAACAGTCCAGACTTGGCCAGGAAGCTGCGTCGTTGGTTCGATTTCATGTTTGGCTACCTCGTTCGGTTTGCTAGGTATGAATGGAGCACATGGGTCGCCCCAGTTTCACGTATGCTCGCGTAATAACAGGCCAATTTCCGTAGAGTCCATCTTACGCGAATCCGCTGTCTTAGCAGAATGCCTTGCCGCAGGAATCCGTTTTCGCTGATCGACTTACTACCAAGCAAGACCAATGTTTTCGAGTTCTTGCCTGATTTCAGCCAGATCCCAGATCAGAATTTTGCTGTTTCCAGCAAGAATCAACTTCGAGCCGTCGGGAGTGAAGGTCGGCACTCCGTTAAATCCATTGGGCGTCTCCAGCACGGCTACTTCGCGGCCTGAACTGACGTCAATCAATCGCGATTGAAATGCGGTTCGAAAAACCATGAGCAGTTTGGAGTCAGGGCTGAAGACAAGTCGCTCGTCCGAAACCTGGTAGTCCCCACGGGCGATGGTCCGACGTGTCCAAGTAGCGGTGTCCCAGATGCAGTCCGCTTGAATACATGACAATGCCAACCACTTGCCGTCGGGACTAAAGCTCGTCCAGCCATTCTGGGCGGAGGGCATCAGGTCGTGCAGCAACTTACCCGAACGTGCGTCCCACAATCGGAGTCCGCGTCCGTGCCAGGTTGTGGTGCTGACGAATCTTGCGTCGGGCGACATTTCCAGACGGCTAATGTTCGCATGCTTGCCGAGCGAAACTGCGGAGTGGTCGTCAAGATTCACTACGATTGCGTGATCCATACCCAGCGTTGCCAGCCATTTTCCGGACCGATCTAATGAGAGATGGTTGGTTCTATTTGCGGGACGCACAGCTTTGACGCCCGATAATGGGAGCGGGTTTCCGAGCCTGACCTGTCGCTGGTCACTGTGTTGGATAATTTCAAAGCTGCGTGTTGTTAAGGGGCGGTCGCCAATGGAAGCGACATAGAGCAGCTTTCCATCCGGCGAGAAGGCGACTCCGGAGTTACGACTTCCGTCTCGAACTAGCAGTTGTTCGGAGCTTAAATCCCAAACATCGATACCTCTCTCGCTTGCCAAGGCCACAACGTCATGATGTTTGGGGTGTACAGCTATTCCCCAATAGTCGTTGTCTTGGTCGAGGGTCGTGATCTCGCGCAGCGGAGCACCGTCCGAAAACTCCCACACACTCCGATTGCGGAAGGGCATTGCCAAAGCGATGCGGTTTTCGTGGGTAGCGATTGAATTCAGATTGAACTCATTGAGATTCAAGACAGCTTCGGAGCTTTGAGATTGGTGCACAGCCCGATGGCCACCCCAAGCAGAAGCAAAGGCCAGGTCACCACGACGGTTCAACAGGAGACTGACCACTCTGTCTCGATGCTTTGCCAATTCGATGAATTCAGAATTTGCGTCTTTCCGGTACACCAGCAAGCCATCGTGGTCGGAAGCGTAAAGTCCGCCCGTGGGCGTCCATTCAAAGATCGAAATTGGATTGCAGGGGACTCGTAGACTTTCAATTGGTTGTCCCTCGAAGTCGACGAGTTCGATGCGATTGCCGACTGGAAAAGCCAAGTGTCCTTCGGGGCTCAAACGCAGGTGAAGGGGATCAAGCCCGATCTTAGTACGGGACAGCAGTTCACCGTTCGGCAGCAAAAAGGCGTCGACGTGTCCATCTGTTCGGCAGATATAGACCACCGGTTTTTCGGGATCAAAGATCAAACGACAGTGTTCCAAATTTCCTTCGAGCTGAAATACGCACGTACCCGTCTCCAAATCCCAGGCGAACAACTTGGGTGGTGTGGGCGGTGATTGGCGATTGAAGCGAGCCAGCAAGTACCGGTCACTTGGGTCGAACCACAGTCCCCAACTTGGTTCCTGAAAGCCTTGGAGTTGTTGAAGGTCATGTCCCGATTCCACGTCTTTCAAGCGGATGATTCCGTCACCTTCCGACCAAGCGATCATGGTCCCATCATGGCTGAGTGCCGCAGGTGTGTTGGAATCCGAATCCCAGCTGCGTATTTCTTGCAAATCGATGAGCGGCAGGCTGGCGATGGCAATGTTGCGTAGCAGGAGTCGCTGCTGCTCAACTTCTTCGGGCTCCCAATCCAGCTCATTCAGCAACTCGGCAGCTTGATGAATTTGGGCCAGAGTCTCGAATCTTTGCCCACGTCGTCGGCTCCAGCGGTTGGCCCTCGCGTGAGCAACGTAGGATTCAAACAGGGACCGCTTGGAGCTGAGACTTGCCTCCGTTGCTGCTTGCTGGGCTGCCAAAGCTCTCTTGTTCTCATCCATTAATGCGGATGCATGCATGCGAGCCTGAATGGCATAGGCAAAGGCACCAATTGGTAGCAGAGTAGCTATGAAAAAAAGGCAGCCAAACAGCATTGCGTAGCTTGGATTTCTACGGAGCCAGCGAGCGGCCTTTTCAAACGAAGAAACGCGATTTGCCAACAGCGGTCGATCAGACAGGAAACGCCGGAGATCCTCAGCCAGCTGCTCGGCAGTTTGATAGCGGCTGAATGAGTCATGTGCGGTTGACTTCAAAATGATGGTTTCAAGGTCCCGCGGGATTTCAGGTCGTACCCGACGGGGTGGTAGCGGTTCACGATGGGTGATCTGATGGATCAGCTTGGCGCGATCGGTTTCATCGAAGGCGTAACGCAAGGTGCACATCTCATACAGCGTCAGTCCGATACTGTAGACGTCGCTGCGAGCATCGCCCTCGTTTGAAAATCTTTCCGGTGCCATGTAACGCAGAGTGCCGACAATGTCGCCCGTGTGCGTCAGGCTCTCGCTATCGTCTTTGGCCAGTCCGAAATCTGATACCCAGATCACTCCTTCCGTGTCTAGCAGTAGATTCGATGGTTTGATGTCACGGTGCAAGACTCCGTGCATGTGGGCAAAAGAGATTGCTTCGGCAACTTGCAAGCAACCTCGCGCGACGCGGCGATAATACTCGAATGGAACACCGGAATTCGACCAACTGGATGTCGTGGAATTACCGCCAATCATCCGTCCGGCGTCAAGCCCGCCCGAGGACATTGCAGTTCGATCAGCATTCGACTCGGTTGCAGCATCCGTGCTTAACTCGCGAACCAATGCCTGCGTCGATTCCGAAAATCTATTCTGTTGACGGCTCGACGCGTCGGTCGGGTTGTCATGAAGTCTCCGCAACTCATCGAGCACGGTATCCAGACTCTGGCCATGGATAAGTTGCATGGCGTAGAAATGAACACCATCCACCTGGTCTATATCAAAAACCGGTACGATGTTCGTATGGTGCAACTGTCCCGCGGCTCTTGCCTCGCGGAGAAAACGCCTGGTGCGATTGTCCTGCTTGCCACCATTGGGGAGAACTTTCAAGGCAACCTTGCGGCGGAGTGTCATGTGCTCCGCTTCGTAGACAATGCCCATGCCTCCACGACCGATTTCGGCCAGGATTTTGTAGTCGCCTAAGCGATCCGGTTGGTTGAAATCGATCGTCTGGCGATAGTGCTTGCGATCGTAGTCGTAGTTCTCAAGTGCCGCCAGTGTGGGGAACAATTCGGCGATTTCAGTCGCCAATTGCGGATGTTTTTCTTGGTACTCACGCAACGATGGGTGTTCACCGTTTCTCAGCCGCTCGAGGAACTGCTCTGCTGCGGCGTCGAGAGTTTCTGCGTTTCCACTTTCCGAGCTTGCTTCGTTGGCATGCATCGAAACTATCCCAGCCTGTTGGTTATTGAGATTCTACGCCGGAGTGGCCAAGCTCCTGCAGTAAGTCCTTTAGTCGGCGGATGGCTCGAAAGTAGCGATTGCTGGCGGCAGCGGGTTTCAACTTCAGCAGGCTTGCCGTTTCACTATTGGAAAGCTGCTCGAAGTGACGCAACGCGAGCACTTCACGATCGATGACTTCCATTTGGTTGAGCGCGTCCTCAAGTCTTCGCCGATTCTCCTCCCGTATGGCAGCCCCACTGGGGCTAGTCATGGCACCTAGCAACTGCGCGGCTAGCACAATCGACGTGCCTTGCGGTTTGACGGTTTGATAAATCGGAACGTCACGAGCCGCGTCACGGGCCTGCACTCCCAGATGATGGCGATGCATTAAGGTCAATTTTTGGAGCACGATAAAACGCAGCCACAAAAAGAACGGGACGGCATCGGCTTGAGAGCGATACTCGTGAATGCGACTGGTGGCTTCCAGGAAACCCTCTTGCAACACGTCATCCGCATCAATGCGGGAAATCAATCGAGGATCTAGGCGGAAGCGAACGATCCTAAGCAGCCGATCCTGATACTTTAGCATCAGCATCCCCAGTGATTGTGGGTCTCCGGAGTCGATCAACCTGTGCTGCAAGAACTCCGTATCCTGCGTTTCATTTTGCTGTTGAGGATTCGCCATCGACGCATGCGTTCCAGTAATTGACCGTGGCCATCAGGCATTCTTTCGTGACGTGCTGGCTAAGAACTAATACGAATACTAAAGAGAGCCGCGGCTAATGCCGGCTATCGCCGTCCGGTTTTGGGGGTCGTATAGGTTCTAAATATCTTGTGCTCGATGTCCGGTGCGGGAGTCCAATGAGGCTTTGTTCCTGACATGAACGACTCTCAAAATCTGGGAGCCCACGCAAATGACATCGCCCGGATGAATTCTGGCATGGTAAGTTCGCTGGCTGTTCAAGAAGGTCCCGTTCTTGCTTTTAAGGTCACGAACTACAGCGTAGCTCTCAAGGCAATGGATCACGCAGTGGCGTCGGGAGAGTAATTGGTCATGCGGAAATGAAAGGTCAGAAGACTCCCTTCCAATTGTAACCGACTGACCGGGCTGTAGGATCCATTCGCAGCCATCCGCAGATTTCTGCGCCGGAACGATTTTGATCGACATTTTGCCCTTTACACCGATTCGGCTTCTGCTGATGCGGCTGAGGAATACTGAGCTCTACCAGGGAAACGAGGAATCAGTTTAGGAGTGGAATTGCGATAGTCTTCGTATTTCTCGCCGTGATAGTCGACCAAATCACGCTCTTCCCAGCGAATCGCGATGAGAATGTAAACCAAGGTCGCAACGGCGAATAGCAAATGAGTCAGGGTCATCTTGGGCGTGGCCCAGGCCAGCATGAGCCAGCCGACATAGAGCGGGTGTCGTACCAGCTTGTAAGGTCCTGGCACTTGAAACTCGAGGGGCGTGTATGCCTGGCCTCTGAACTCGAGCCAAACCTGCCTTAGACCGAACAGATCAAAGTGGTTCAGGGCAAACGTCGAGCCCACCAAGACGCCCCATCCCAACGCGTACAGGCTCCACAGCAAGACGCGGGCACTTGTATCGGTTGCGTTCCATACCACTCCACCCATCGGCTGCCAGCCAAGCATTACCACAAAAAGGGCGACGCCGGAAAACAGCACGTAGGTACTGCGCTCTGTGGAAGCGGGAATAATCTTCGTCCACCACTGCTTAAACTTGGGGCGAGCCATCACGCTGTGTTGAATGCAAAACAACATGAAGAGCGAGAAATTGGTTGCCAATGCAATCCAGAAATTGCTGGTTGGCTGGGAATCAATGGCATTGGGGATCCAGAATCCACCCAGCCAGGGAACCATGTAAAGCAAGCTTGCCATGCCGATAGCGTAGGCAAGCAGTCCGTACGCCAGAATCATGAATCGTCTCATCAGATTACCTACCCCTAGTTAATGTGACACGACTTAGAGATCGCAGCCCTGCAAGGCGACGATACTTCTCTACTGCGCGCCACCGGCGGATTACACCGCTGGGGTAGGAAAAAATGCAGATTGCCATTTCGGCAGCAAGTCGGAACCTATGCTGGCATATGCTCGGGGGCACAAACTCCGCCACTAATTTGATGCGGCTTCGATGCAATAAAGGTATTCTGACCCGCGCAGAAACAACTGCCGTCCGGCCAGCGCGGGTGAGGCGTCAAATCGATCGTCGAGTTGATTTTCGGCCAAGACCTCAAGCTCACGCGATCGTCGGAGTACCAACGTTTTTCCGCCGCGGTCCGTAATGTAGACTCGACCGGCGGCGCCGACTGGAGATGCGTAAATGTTGGACAACTGTCCAATGCGTTCCGGACCAAAGACGACATCGCCAGTTTTGGAGTTGAGGCAAGTCAAAATCGACTGATTGGATTGATTGTAGAAGAGCAAGCCGTCGTACAGCAGCGGAGAAGGAATGTAGGGGGTCCCGCGGTCTTTCTTCCATAGGATCTTCTCGCTACCCGAAATATCTCCGGTCTCGGTCAGTGGAATTGCCATCGCTGCATATCCTTGATAACCGCTCATGCAGATCACGTAATCGCCATCGATGACTGGGCAAGGAATGACGTTTCCAGTGAGACCACTGCAGTGCCAAAGAAGGTCGCCCGAATCGAGATCGTAGCTCCGTATCCATCCCGAAGCGGCGGTGACGATCTGGGACATGCCACCTCTCTCGACCACACATGGCGTGGCCCAGGCCGTGCGCTCATCCCGCTCCCGTTTCCAGAGACTTTCACCCGTTCTGGCCTCCAAGACTTCTATGGAACTCTGGCCTGCATGATCACGGACGATCACCAGTTTTCCGTCATGTAAGACCGGGGAACAGCCTTCACCCAGACTTGACTCGACTGCCACTTCGCCCAGGTCCCGTTCCCAAACCCGGTTGCCTTCCAGATCCAAGCAGAAGAGTCCTGCGGAGCCAAACCAGCAGTAAAGATATTCTCCATCCGTGGTCGGAGACGCCGATGCAAAATCGTTATCTTGATGTGCGCCGTCGTGGGGGATCTTGGTCGTAGCTACTCGTCGCCACAACTCTATTCCGGAGTTGCGATCAAGGCACAGGACCACGAAAGCATGTTGAGTGTTGGGCCGCTTGATGTCAAAGTAGTTTGTTTTCGGTTGGTCTGCTGGGTCTGGAATAGACGGGTCTTTTACCCCGGTATCGATAGCGGTCAACAAAAACACCTTGTCTTGCCAGACGATCGGCGTGGAAGTTCCTCGGCCATCGATTGCTATCTTCCACTTGACGTTTTCATTCTCACTCCATTCGACGGGAGGCAGTGCCGTTTGCGAAACACCCGTTCCGTCTGGTCCTCGCCATTGATGCCAGTTTTCATCGACGGATTCACCCAGAGAGAACACTTGCAGCATCAGCAACAGGAGACATGCACTAGTGGCGATCTGTGGTTTCATCGTTGCGAACAAAGAGGTTGACTCCATGAATAGGTCGGGTTGCGGTAGCTTGTTGACTTACTTTGTCGTGGGGTAGAATTCGATCGAGCCAGCGTGAGCTGAATGCTGATCATTCTTTCCTCTCTATTCTAGCGGAGCATAGTACCGATGAGCTTGAAAAGTCTCTTCACAGAAAAGGAATGGGAGTCCATCATTCAATCTCCTATGCTCGCTGGACTGGCAGTGACTGCAGCCGATCCGAGCGGACTTTGGGGAACGATCAAGGAAGCGTCGGCCACGGCGAGTTCGGTGGTTCGTGCCAAGGATAACGCTGAGGCAGGCGCGTTAGCCCAAGAAATTGGCGAAGCCTTCACAACATCGGAGGGGCGGGGCATTGCCCAAGATGGCGTCAAAGCGTTGTTGCGGGGCAAGAAGCCGGCCGAGGCAGCACAGGAGGCTGTGAGGAGGCTAGGAGAAATCGCGGCCCTCGTTTCAGCAAAGTCGCCCGAGGCAGCTCCAGCCTACAAAGATTTTCTCAAGGCCACCGCGCAGCATGTTGCAGAAGCCGGGACGGAAGGCGGCTTTCTTGGATTCGGCGGTGAGAAGGTGTCCGATGCCGAGAAACAGACCCTGGCAGATATCGACCGCGTACTGGCTTAAGCGAGGTCTAGAGCATCTGGATTCTTGACATAGTCGCCGATCGCTCCCCGACCGTAGCCCTTCGGCCTGAAAACGCATCGATCGCGGAGCGAGCGGCGACTTTCGATCCTAAGCCCTTGGCAAATGCTCTCCTAGCAGCTTTTCGATTCAGTACGGGCTGTAAACGGGGTAAGCCGTTGGCTCATACTCCATCAATTCATACTTCGATTGCAAGAAGGCAACGAGATCGGTCAATTGGGATACGGTCATGACGTCGTTGTAGTTCCTCATCCTGGACTCACCCTCCATCGCGATTTCATTTTTTGGATAACCGCTTGCTAGTTTATGCGAAGGATTAATGATTCCCGTCACGAGCTCTCCATAGGTTTTGATCCGGCTGACCTTACCGCCAAGGCTGACGGATATTTCAGGCTCCGCTCCGTCCATTGTCGCTAACTGTTCAACACCCGTGATGGTGTGGCAGGCGTTGCACTGAAGGTTTACGTAAGTCGCTTCGCCGCGGCCCAAATCGCCTTCGGGCAGCGTAAATCCCTTACCCGACTTGGGACTCGGCGCGCAGCCCATGCATGCCACAATTGCCAACAGCCCCAACTGATAAGTCATTGCCTTAGTCATTGCATTTCGCTCCCCTGGAACTTCGGTGTGCCAATCTGATGCGCCCCGCCTTGTGCATTCTCGCGCACAACTTCGGCTTCGCTTGTGTGGTATGCACTCAGTCCTCTTTGCATCAGCTCTATGTCTGCAAACGCCATTCCGGCCAAGATCGAAAAGCTGTCAGGTACCTTGCGGAAACTCGCGCAAGAGATAGCTGACAACTTTTCTATATTCTCGACGCCGGCACCAAACTTGCAGTTTCGGAATTGGGGGAAACATCAGACAGAATTCATTCCGAAACCAGGAGTTCTCTCGTGGCAAGTGTGGCGCGCTCAACTGACTTTATTCGATGGTTTGACCAGGTTGGCATCGAGGATGTGCCGTTGGTTGGGGGAAAGAACGCGTCGTTAGGCGAGATGTATTGCAAATTGTCCTCCCAGGGGGTCAAAATCCCAAATGGATTTGCAACGACCGCTGATGCCTATCGGCACTTTCTTCGCGAGACCGGTCTGGATGAAAAGATCAGGCGAATCCTGGCTGACTTGGATACAAGCGATCTTTGGAATCTGCGACAACGGGGCAGCCAAGTACGGGATTGCATTTTGAACGCCGAGTTGCCGACGGATCTCAAGGACGCGATCGTTGAAGCCTACCACCATCTTTGTCGTGAGCGGGGAGATGTGGCGGATGTTGCGGTGCGGAGCAGTGCCACGGCCGAGGATCTTCCTGACGCCAGTTTTGCGGGACAGCAAGAGACCTATTTGAATGTGCGTGGTCTGTCACCGCTGTTAGATGCTTGTCGTCGATGCTTTGCCTCGCTATTCACAGATAGAGCAATTTCCTATCGCGAACACAAGGGGTTCGACCATTTTAGAATCGCGCTGTCGATCGGAATCCAGCAGATGGTCCGCTCCGATTTAGGCACCTCGGGTGTCATGTTCTCTATTGACACCGAGAGTGGTTTCCGTGACGCAGTTCTCATAAACGCCGCATATGGGCTCGGTGAAAATGTCGTCCAGGGCTCGGTCAATCCTGATGAATACTATGTCTTCAAGCCGAAGCTGAGCGAAGGTTTTCGGCCCATTCTCAAGAAGACGCTGGGCAACAAGGAATTCAAGCTAATTTACGATGTTGGTGGCAGCAAGATGACCAAAAACGTCCCGGTTCCTCCGGACGATCGTTGCCGTTTCGCCATCTCCGACGACGATATTTTAACGCTAGCGCGCTGGGCCTGTACTATCGAAGAGCACTATTCGGCCGAACGTGGAGAGCCATGCCCAATGGATATGGAGTGGGCCAAAGACGGATTAACGGGCGAGTTGTTTATCGTGCAAGCTCGACCAGAAACCGTCCAGTCGCAGAGGCAAGCTCATAAGCTGGAGCGCTATCAATTAAGCGAGCGCGGGACAGTGCTTGTATCCGGTCGGGCGGTTGGCGAACGCATCGGGCAGGGCCGTGTTAGGTTAATCCGCGACGCGCATCGGTTGCACGAGTTCGAAGCGGGCGAAGTGTTGGTGACCGACAAGACGGACCCCGATTGGGAGCCGATCATGAAGAAGGCCGCGGCCATTGTGACCAACCGGGGTGGACGTACTTGCCACGCCGCCATCGTCAGCCGCGAACTCGGCTTGCCGGCGATTGTAGGTACCAATACTGCCACCGAGCTACTCAGCGATGGACAGGAAGTAACCGTCAGCTGTGCCGAAGGAGACACCGGGGTCGTTTATGAAGGCTTGCTGCCTTTCGAAGTGAATGCCATCGATCTCAAGGCGTTGGCGCGTCCAAGAACCAAACTGATGCTCAACGTGGGGACGCCGGAGGAAGCCTTCACGCTTTCGTTCTTACCGAACGATGGTGTTGGGCTGGCTCGAGAAGAATTCATCATTACGACCTATGTAAAAGTACACCCGCTCGCCCTGCTCGACTACGAAAAATTGAACCCAGGACTGCGGCGCGAGATCGATGAGATTACGGTCGGTTACCAAGACAAGCCCCAGTTCTACGTGGATAAGTTGGCTGAGGGCGTGGCCACGATCGCCGCAGCCTTCTATCCGAAAGACGTGATAGTACGGTTGAGCGATTTCAAGACCAACGAGTACGCCAACCTGGTTGGCGGAGCGGACTATGAGCCCAAGGAAGAGAATCCAATGATCGGTTTTCGCGGTGCATCACGCTATTATGCCCCGCGCTATCAGCGTGGTTTTGAACTAGAGTGCCGCGCCATGAAAAAGGTCCGCGACGAAATGGGACTGACCAATCTGAAGTTAATGATTCCCTTCTGTCGTACCGTCGAGGAGGGGGTGAAAGTACAAGAAGAACTGGCTAAGCACGGGCTGATCCGAGGCGAGCGCGGTCTGGAAATCTACGTGATGTGCGAAATTCCCAGCAACGTGATCCTGGCTGAGGAATTCGCCGAGATCTTCGACGGCTTTTCCATTGGCTCCAATGACCTGACACAATTGGTGTTAGGCGTCGACCGTGATTCAGAGATTGTCGCGCATGTTTTCGACGAGAGGAATGCGGCCGTCAAATGGATGATCGCCAAAGTGATTGCAGCTGCTAAGGCTAAAGGTCGCAAGATCGGTATCTGCGGACAGGCTCCCAGCGATTACCCGGACTTCGCGCAGTTTCTCGTCGAGCAGGGCATCGACAGTATCTCTCTGACCCCAGATGTAATCTTGAAGAGCACGCTCAACGTCTTGGAATTGGAGCGACAGATGAATGGGCAAGGAGCGTGACGCCCAAAAACATCGCAATAGATTGAAACCTGCAGATGTTGTGGTCGCGCTCATTGCCGGTAGGGGGCGTCATGAAATTCCTCTAATCGCAACGATGCCGGATGAAATAGCGGACGCTTCATGGTCAAATATGGCTTCCATCGGGCTGTAATATACCCCAAAGCCAAAAGGGAAACTGGTGTCAGCTGCCGCTTCGAATGTGTGCACCGAAGGCTTGTCGCGGAGCTTGCTGAGTAAGTGGTTGAAGAGGGTGCTGCGCTGCTTTGTTCGCCTGCTGTGCTGCCTGCTCGCACTCAAGTGTTACAGCGTGAGTGCAGATTGGCCGCAATATCGTGGTGATGTTCAGCGAACGGCCAGCCGATTGCAGGACGTGGGGCAGGTTGCGTGGTCTCCCGGCTGGACCATGGTGACAGGCGCCAGCGCGTCGCCGACCTGGCCAGCTCCAGCACGCCGCAGTCTATGGCAGAATCTGGAACAGATCGAAGCCCGAGTTGTTCACGATCGAGGCGATCATCCATTGCTGGCTCGGGACCAGCAGGGCAAGCTGCATCTGTTGCTTGCGCTAAGTGGTGGCGATCGCGTCGTGGCTGTGGATCCGGTATCGGGATATCTCGAATGGGAATTCTTCGCGGATGCACCCATTCGATTCGCACCAGCCACCGGCCATGGAATGGCTTGGTTTGGCAGCGACGACGGAATGCTGCGTGCCCTGTCGATCGCGTCGGGGGAATTGATATGGGAAACCCAGGTGGGCCCCGACGGACCGTGGATTGTCGGCAATGGACGACTGATCGCCTCGCATCCAATACGAACGTCCGTGATCGAGCAGAACGGAATGGTCTTCGCTACGGCAGGGCTGTTCCCCAGCCAAGGCGTATATGGCGTGGCCCTGGATGCTCTGACTGGTGAGCTTATCTGGCGCGTACGTTTGGAGCAATCGCCGCAGGGTTATAGCTTATGGGCGGATGAGAATCGGCTTGTTCTGCCGGCTGGTCGAGCGCAGCCATTCATGCTGGACGGGGAATCTGGTGAGTTTCTTGCGCAGCTTCCATCGCTGGGAGGTTCGTTTTGCATGGTCAGCCAGCATGGCTTTTTTGCGGGGCCCGGCAACTTGCCCCAGGTCGCTCTCTACCCGAATTCCGATCAGAGGAACGCAACTCAGATGTTGCCCTTCGCAGGTCGCCACGTTGCAACCCAGGGCGGACTGTTGTGGACGGCTGATGAACAGAAACTTCAGTGCTATCGCTTGCCCTCTGCAGGCGATGCAACGGCAAGCGGCGATGAACTGCAGTCGATTTGGACGCAAGAGGTCCCGGGGATTGAGGCTTTGATCGTCTCGGGACTGGAAGACAGCATGCGCCTGTTTTGTGCCGACGGCGATGGCATTCAAATCCGAGATGCGCATACCGGTGAGAGCTTGCAGCGATTGGAGGCAACTTCCGTTCTGCGAGATGGCGATCGCTTGAGAAGTATGGCGGTGGCAGCCTCAACTGAAACGCAACCGGCCATACTCGCCGCCGTTTCCGCCAACGGACAAATCGTCGCCTGGAGCCAAGAACGGCAAAATGAGTCGTCCGATTTCTACCATTCGGTCCTAAAGCCAAAATCAGGTCTCGGTGGGGCGGAAGCTCACGCCGATTCGCAACTCTTCCCAAGTGACATCTTGGCTACAGCAATCCAGCAACTGGGCAGTCCCCGCGGATTGGGACTGGTGGTCGACGATTCGCAGTCACCGGAGCGTACACCATCGATCGTGGAATGGTTGGGTGAGCAAACGCAGCTCAATCTCGTCGTCATTACGGCGGATGCCAGCCGAGCACGGTGGCTGCGTGAGAGTTTCGCCAGCACATCGGATTATGGAAATCGGATTTCGGTACTGTGTGAAGCGGCGTTGAACGATCTTCGCTTCGCGGACCGCCTGTTCAATCTAGTGGTGCATGCCGCCTTGGCCGGAGAATTTGCAGCTGAAGTCGAGATGGAATTTCAACGCGTATTGGCCACACATGGTTTGCGGGTTTCCCTGTTGGATGGCGAGATCGTAAGGCAAGAGGAAATGCTTGGTGCTGGAGACTGGTTGCACCAGTATGGCAACGTTGGCAACACCGCATCCAGCCAGGATATTTTGGTGGGATCGGCCACTTCCTTCCGACTGCGCTGGTTTGGTGGTGTGGGGCCAGGACGAATACCGGATCGCCATCTCCGCGGAGCGGCTCCGCTGGCAGCCAAGAATACGATGGTGATTCATGGTGATGGCGTGTTGATCGGGGTCGATCCTGCAAATGGAACCGAACGCTGGCAGCTTCCACTTCCGGATCAAGCGATGCGCTATGTCATGCCTTTTGATGCAGGCTATTCAGCCCTAAGCTCAGATGGCACACGGCTGTGGTCGGCGGTTCGCGACGAGATCTGGACGATCGATGCTTTGACCGGCCTAGTGCATGACAAGATACGCGTGCCTGAATCTTGGGATGCACTTTGGGGCTACCTGTCAGAAGCAGACGGTGGCTTGTTTGCCAGCGTGATGCGGGCTACCGCGCCGCGTTTGGAACTGGAGCCGACACAGGCTCGGGAGAACTATTCGAATCAGGACTACAATTCAGCACGTCCGCTGGTCTGCAGCCGTCGGCTGATGCGGATGTCCTACTCCGGCGAGTTGGAGTGGTCCTACGATTCGTTGGGGTTGATTCCGCATGCTTCCATTTCCATCGCTCCGGAATGGCATCGTCTGGTGTTGATCGAGGGAGTCGGTAAGGCCTGTCGCGAGCATCCGACGGATCGTGCCTCCACGCAAGAACTCTGCGCGGACGCCCTGCTCCGCTGTTTGGACACCCGGACAGGCAAACTTCTTTGGTCGAGAAAGTTGCAATGGAATGATGCTGAAAACATCCTCTACACCCAATTGGTAGGCGACAATCTGGTGTTGCTCAGCTCGCGTAGCCGGGACGGAAAGGCGGAATATCTGATCCAGGTGCTTGATTCCGGCAGCGGTGAAACGGTCTGGCAACAACAGCATCGCCATGTGCGTGACGGACTTTATCATGGGGAGCAAGTGCATCATCCACTGGTGTTGCTGGGCCAAGAGCCGCGTCTCTTTGTTGAGCCGTATATCTACGATTTGAAGACAGGTGAGCGGCTTCGCCCACCAGGGCAGGATACGGACGACTGGGCTTTGGTAAGGCCCGGGCACAGCTGCGGGACATTGTCCGGCGCGGGCGATTGTGTGTTCTTTCGGGCCAGCAATCCGACCGTGTTTAACTTGAACGAAGCACCCGAGGACGCATTCACGGCCCTGTCGCCTAGTCGTACGGGTTGCTGGATTAACATGGTCCCTGCGACAGGTCTGTTACTGATCCCAGAAGGCAGCGCCAGTTGCGTGTGCAACTACTCCCTGCAGACCTCGATGGCCTTCGCACCGGTGGCAGCAGGGTCTGCCGACTCCGGTCCTTCATTCCTGAGCGACTATCCCTTGCCGGAACAACCCAAGTTGGTGGAAATCCACGCTTGGCGATTGTCAGAAATGACGGCTGGAGATTCGCTGCGAGCTCTAACAGGCACTTGGGATTTGCAGCGAGCAACGCAGGATGGTCAGACTCAGGAGAGTGCGGAGAACGAGTTTGACGGAAACCGCTATTGGTTGCGTGAACCGAGCCAGGCATCGCTGAAGATGCCGTCTGCGATTACCGTTTCGGCCTGGGTCAAGCTGGCCGAAGAAAATACGCAGTGGACGGGGATTATCAGCGCTTTGGAAGACAATGGCAGCTATGAGCGGGGGTGCTTGTTGGGACTGAAGGACGATCGCTTTGTATTCGGTATCGCCTCCAGTTCCAAGCTGAGCATCACCTATTTGTCGGACACGTCTCCCGCAGTAGAGGGCGAATGGGTACACGTCGCTGGTACTTACGATGGCAGTTTAATGAGACTGTTTGTGAACGGTAAGATCAGAGCCATTAGTCGTGCTCAGTCCGGAAAAATTGCTTGGGATGACCAAGCTTACTTTGCCCTGGGCGCTTATCGGGACCAGAACGAGTGTTACCCCTTTCGTGGCAAGATCAATCGAGTTTCCATCTACAACGCCGCACTGCCTCCCGAGACAATTCGCATGTTGGCAGATCAGCAGCCCGTACCTTAAACGCCTGCATGGCATGAAGGTGAGGAGAGCGATGTAGGGCTCCGCCAGGAAACTCGAGCCCGTTGAGCGCGGATTTGTCGCGGCAGCATTTGGCTGGACGCCTGATTGAAAGTCCACGCTTGCTTTTCCAGCTTGCAGCCTTGAGCAGGCTCAGGTTTCGACTTGCCTGGGACACGGGCCGACCACCGATGTTGGATCGTTCGGCGAGCAGCTTGCAATTCTGTGGCAAACTGGGAGGGCTGGCGAGAGAGAAGCGACTGTAGGGAAATTGCAGATACTTGGGAGGTTACCGGTCGATACAACTGCGGAGAGAGTAGGTTTTTCGAGCAGTCTTGGGAACGGGCTTTTCAGATGAGTGGACAACTTCCTAATTTCGCGTGGCGTTTTCTGGGCATTCTCGCGCTATCCCTGCTGCCTGTGACGCAAGCGAAGGCCCAGTCATTCGGCATCGAATTGCACAATGCGATGCTGCCGGCCTCGGGTGGTATGGGGGGAGTCAGCATCGCACAGCCCCAGGATTTGCAGTCGGCTATCAACGGTAACCCAGCGACGCTTACTCAATTTCGCGGAACTCAGTTTTCTTTTGGCGGCGCCTATGTGGAAGCGACATACGACGTCCGGCAGTTAGCACCGCTTCCGCTGTTCGGAGTCGATCCGTTCTTTGCCAATTCGGGTACTCCGGGAACGTTGCTCGGCAATATTGGTGTGACGCAGGATTTGAGTTCTCTAGGGTTGCCAGCCGTTTTGGGGATCGGTTTCATTGGTAACGCTGGGGCTGGAGTTGATTTTCGAGGAGTACCTGAGTCCAACGGAACCTCCGCGCACTACACGGCTTTTGACCTGGTTGCCTCAACGGGAATCGATTTGACGGATCGACTGTCTGTGGGTGCTGCCTTATTTGTCGGAACGGCATTCTTGGACGGACCGTTTGTTGACGCTGGAGGCATGGTTCCGGACTATGCTTTGCGGGCTTCGCTAGGCGTGAATTATGAGCTAACCCAGGATACCTGGCTGGGTGGCTACTGGCAGACCAAGAAATCCCATACCTTTGATGACGCTGCATTGATCGGCCCGCTGCCCGCCAGGGATGTTAGTTTTGAACATCCCGAGAATTTCGGTTGGGGCATCGCCAATCGGAGCCTGCTGGACGGAAACTTGCTGTTGGCCGCGGATATCGTTTGGAAGCGGCACAGTGAAGCCGACTTTCTGCGGGCGATCTACGACGATCAATTGGCCTATCAATTCGGGGCTCAAGTGCAGTTGACCGAGCACGTAGCATGGCGGATGGGCTACGTCTACAACGACAATCCCATGCGTGGCGCGCAAATAACCTCCATCGGTGGCGTTCCGTTGCCGGATGGAGTACCCGGCCTGCGTTACATTCAGGGGCAATTCGCCGCTATCACGCAACACCGCCTGACTGGCGGAATCGGAATTCGCGATCTTATGCCTGGCGTGGATATGGATCTGTTTGCCGGAGGGGCCTTTCCTAACGAAGACCAGTTCGCGAACACCCAAGTGTCTTTGGTTTCCTACTGGCTGGGCTTTGGGCTGACCTGGAGATTCGGACGGGGCTCATCCGAACCTTTGGGTGTTGCCAATGAGTGGTAGCCAGCGGAGTTCTCGAACGAGTCTGCTTCCAGGACACTCAGCAAAACTTGCGAGCTGGCTTCGCAGGATTGGAATGTTGCCTTGGATCGCTGAGACCTCATTTGCGGTTGTCTGTTAGACTCGCAGCGTTTCGACCGATTAGACAACTGGGTCGGCAGCTATCGATGGAAACTAAGCGTCCCAGTGGCGTTTGACCAGAGCGGCAGTCTTGCCGATTCCGTCGAGCGGTTCGTCTCCCAGATACTCGATCGCGATACAGCCTCGGAATTTCGAGGCATTGATGATGTCCATCATCTTCTTGAAATCAATCTGTGTCTCATTGCCTTGGGCGTCGAATTCCCAGGACTTGGTGCACACGGATTTTGTGTGCGGCAGCAACTGTTGCATTCCTTGATAGATATCGCCATCGAAGTTTCCGAAGTCGGCGATCAGGCCCAATCTTTCTGGACCAACCTTCTCGACCAGCGTGTTTAACCAATCGGGATCTCGCGACCATCCGGCGATGTTTTCCACCAGCACCGATACTTTTGTTTCTTGCAGCTTGTCGCACAGTCCGCTGATGCCAGCCGTGGCATACTCCAGTTGCTTTGCGCGGTCGCCCGGGCTGACTGCACGGACCCGTAAGAATTCGCACCCCAAACTCGCGGCTATCGAGCCCCACCTGGCAAAGTAGTCGATGGCGGCTTGTCGTTCGGATCTGTCGGAAGCATCCAATGCATGCACGTCGGTGCATAACACCGCCCGATTGGTTACCCCGAACTCCTCGGCCTGCTGACGCAGTTGTTCGGCATCTCGCAGAGTCATTAATGGCTCATAAAAATCCGCCGCGTATTCCACATTGACGATGCCCAACTTTTCTTTGGCGAATCGTGGATAGTGCAATGGATCCAAGCTGCCATCATCGATCAGTTTCTTTAGAGAGAATTGATGGAGGCTGATCTCATAACGCTGGCTTTGGTTGTCTGCTTGCGCAGCATGGATGCAAGCAGTACCGGCCAGTACCACAGAGCCAGCACCCAGCATGCGTTCCAAAAATTCACGGCGGGGCAAACAAGTCCAGTTTGTCTTCATCATGCAACTCCCACTTACTCTCCGGTGTGCTGGCGTCTTCAACGAGCTGTCTTGATCCGTGCAAGATAGCATAATGACCGTCGATCAGGTTACGTTTTCTTCAGTATTGATCTACTTGGAAAGTCGGACACTTATCGCTGAACAACATCAACTGGTAACTGGGCTCTGCCCAGTTACCCAATGTTCTGTATGCTCTGGTTGCGGTGTTTGTGATTCCAACGATAAAGTCGCTTGGCCGGGCCCCGAGGCAGAGCCTCGAAGACAGCGCGTTCCAAGGCAGAGCCTTGGAACGAGGGTTGCGCAAGGTGGCCTTCGAACGAGGGTTGCGCAAGGTGGCAATCAGCGCGAATAGTCAAAAATCGGGAATTTAATTGCATTTGGGTTCGACGTTCGATATCTTCCTGTCAGCTTCGCAGCGGCCAATACATCAATTCGTCCAATTGCTGCCAAATGCACTTTGCTGCCTAGCCATTTTCCCGCCTTGGATTTTCATCCACTTTTGCCATCCCTCCCCACTGAACCTTGCTTTGAGGTGTCTGAAATGCATCGACGTGGTTTTACGTTAGTCGAGCTTCTTGTGGTGATTGCGATCATCGGAATTCTCGTTGGTTTATTGCTGCCTGCCGTGCAGGCGGCTCGCGAAGCTGCCAGACGCATGCAGTGCTCGAACAATCTCCATCAGCTTGGGATTGCGTTGCACAATTATGAAAGTGCTCATAAGACGTTGCCACCTGGTGCCATTGGTAGAGATCCGTCCGATGGTGCGTATCGTTCGGACGGTAAGCAGCCCGGTGCCAAGCGTACCCCCTTTATCCGTTTCATTTTGCCGATGATCGAACAAGGCAACCGGGGCAATCTCTACGATGACCGCGTTAACTGGCATCAGCAACCCCAAGCGAACTGGGAAAATCTGTTCAGCTTTAATCCCGTTTTCCAGTGTCCCAGCGATACGACGGAGCGAATGGAGACCAATCCCTTCAATGATTACAAGGGGAACTATGGAGTGAATTGGGGAGCGGAAACACAGATGGTGACCAATCGTGTTTTGGAGGGGCCATTCTACTGGCGATTTGGCGCGAAGTTCGGACACATCTCGGATGGCTTGTCCAACACCTTTGCCATGCTCGAGATGTTGCAGTCTCCCACCCCGGCAGGTTCACCGATCGACCGCCGAGGTCGTCCCTGGAACGAAGACTCATCGTGTTATCAGATCAGCACCGATCTGTCGCCCAACAGCCGTGCGCCGGACCGAGGCCGTTGTGCTGATTATCCCAACCTCAATTTGCCCTGCATCAACGGCGGTTCGATTTTCCAATTCACTCTGGCTTCACGCAGCCGTCACGTGGGTGGAGTACAAATTCTGCGATGCGATTCTTCGACGCAGTTCATGGCTGAGAATGTAGACATCGTGGTTTATCGGGCGATGAGTACTCGCAATGGGGGCGAAGTTGCGCAGCTCGAGGATTGAAGCTAAGGAATACTCCATGCACCAAGTAATGCATCGAATCGTCGCATGCCTCGTGATGGGCGTGCTGGCTATTTGCCTGGGATGCAGCAGCGAAAGTTATCAGCCCATTTCCGGAAGCGTGTCATTTGAGGGGCAGGCTTTGGAAAAGGGCGTTATCACGCTTTACCCAAGAGGCGAAGGGACGACGGTCGGCGGTGAAATCATCGACGGTAGTTTTAGTTTGCCTCGGGAGAAAGGTCCTACACCTGGAAAGTACCGGGTTGAGATCATCGCTTTTCGACCTACCGGGAAATCGGAGTTCGATATTGATTTGAATCAGGAAGTGCCCATCGAAGAACAATTCCTGCCGCAAAAATTCAATCGCAATTCAACCTTGGAGATCGAGGTTGCTGCCGACGGAGACAATGCTTTCGATTTTGATTTGCGGCGGTGATGTGCTTACGATTTGACCAGGCTGCCAGCTAAGAAAGCTCGATGACGCTTGCGTGTTGCTAGTTCGCTCGCTTCAAACCACTGATGCTGCAGGCCGTTGTATTTCATGGACACCCTATGTCTCTGGCAGCTACCAAGGATGTGGATGACTTGAGTTGAGTCATTGCGGTCAAAACGTGGTGCGGCAGCGAAAGCGAGAAACGGCATGCATGCGATTGGCAATTCAAATCGATTGGGACGTCGAGCTTTTCTGCAAGGCACAACGCTGGTGCTGACGGCTGGTGCGTTGGCCGGCGGGAGGTTGCTGGCCGATGACCAATCCGCCGGCTTGCGGGTTGGCTTGGTGACCGACTTGCATTATGCCGATAAACCGGCAGCTGGTACTCGGCACTACCGAGAAACTCTGGCCAAGCTAAGCGAGGCGGCTGAGCGCTTCGAACGCGATCAACCAGAATTCGTGGTGGAACTGGGCGACTTCGTTGACGCCGCGGACTCGGTCGAAGTCGAATTGGGCTATCTCAAGACCATCAACCGGGAGTTCTCGGCGATCTGCCAGGATCGGCATTACGTGTTGGGCAACCATTGCGTGGATACACTCAAGAAAGAGGAGTTTCTTCAGGGCGTCGAGCAAGAGCGTTCGTACTATTCTTTCGAACGCGGCGGATTTCATTTCGTGGTGTTAGATGCTTGCTTCCGCAGTGATGGCCAGGCCTATGGCCGAAAAAACTCTCATTGGACGGACGCGAATATTCCGCCTGCCGAGCTTGATTGGTTAGAAGCTGATTTGAAAGCCAGTGGAAAACCCGTCATCGTCTTTGTGCACCAGCGGTTGGACGTCAGCACACAACACGGGGTCAAGAACAACGCCGCCGTGCGACGTATCTTGGAAGACTCTGAAAAAGTCTTGGCCGTCTTTCAGGGACATAGCCATCAGAACGATGTCCACGTACTGGAAGGCATTCCCTATTGCACGCTGGTCGCCATGGTGGAAGGATCCGGAGCAGAACAGAACGGTTTTTCGCTTATGGATATTGCCCCCGACGGTACGATCCATCTACAGGGTTTTAGGAAGCAGAATACTTACCATTGGCAAGGTAAACCCTGAGATACCAGAAGGTCCCGCTTGCCGAGCGGTACCTGACGAAGGGTGAAGTGGACCGAAGAGCACGATTGCGTCGGACAAGCGTTTAGTTTGTAACTCTCGTCCGCCGCGTCCAGCTTCTGCGAAGAGCAGCTCACACGGAGGCCCGGAGACACGGAGAGCGAGTGGCAATGAACCGAACTCGCGGTACTCATGCAAGCTGCATGGAGGATAACGAGGGGAGACCTCCGTGAGACATCGGAAACGGCTCCCAGAAAAACACAAGTTCGACGAACCACCCGGCAGGCGGTACGTACTTCAGCGATGCACAAGAATCAATAACCGTTCTAAACGTCCGCCAATGGTTGCTGTGCATCGCCAAAGCTGTCGAGTTCCACACCCATGCGGCGCATGACCGAGAGGTACAGGCTGCAGAGCTTTCGTTGATCATCAGGTTTGTCCGTGTAATCCAACACGCGTCCTGTTTCGAGTGTGCCTCCCAGGCCGCCCAGTTGCAGCACGGGGACTTTGGTACTGTCATGTTTGCTGCCTGACCACATGTTGGACATGAACATCAACAGTGAATGATCCAACACGTTGGAATCGCCTTCCGGCATGGACTGCAGACGTTCGGCCAGATAGGCCAGCTGACCACAGTAATACTGGACAATTTTCATGTAGTCCTCACTGGTGTCTCGATGCGACGCCAGATGGTGTGCGAGCCGTACGTCCAGGAAAGGATAAATCAGGCCAGAAATATCTCGGCACATCAACAGGGTGGCCACGCGGGTCTTGTCGGTCTGAAAGGCAATTGCAATGATGTCGCACATCAATCGCATATGCTCTCGAATGTCTTCCGGCAAGCCATTGTCGGGCCGGTCTATGCTAAATAGAGATTGGGCACGGTGTTTGGCTCGATCCGCAGCTTGCTCGCTAATGCTACGCATGCGATCGATGCGTTTCTCGACTTCGCGAACACTGGTCAGATATTCGTCCAGTTTTGCTTGATCGCTGCCGCTGACTTGACGTTTCAAACTTTGGGCGTGTTCCCCAACGCGGTCGAGGATACTGCGATTACGCATCGCACCTCGATTTTCAAACAAGCTGTCAAAGGCCAGTGCCGGATAGGTTTCCATGGGCACGGGTGAAGTGGCATCTTGCCAGGAGATGTGGGAGCTGTATGCCATTGAAAAGTTGGTTTCGTGGTAACCTGTGACGGGTTGCTCGCAACCGAGTACCAGGCTTGGCTGCATGGTTTGGCGTCCGATAGTATTGGCCAGCACCTGATCCATGCTGATTCCTCCGCGGAGTTCAGCCCCTTTTTGCAGCTTGGCGCCAGACAAAAGATTGCCGGTCTGCCCCGGATGAATTCCTACACCAACGGCCGCCTCATTGAATAGGCCCTTGATGAAGTTCAGTTTCGCTTTGAAGGGCTCCAGAGGTTGCAAGCCCTCGCCCAGCTGCATGTCCTGGCCACTGCCTTCCGCCCACCAGTGGTCGGGACAGATTCCGTTTGCCATGAAGAGCACTGCCATGCGTTTGGGATACGCGGCATGCTCTGCTTCCGTCGAGGCTCCCCAGACGGGAATGGATTCCAGCCAGGGTAGAGCCATCGCCACACCGGTACCGCGAAGTAAAGTTCGCCGTGTTAGTTGCTGCTTTTGGTGATGCGAGTGATTAGCGTGTCGCATGCGAGAGCTCTCCGTCTTGATGCCGTTGGAAACGATGCCCGCGTTGATTCAAGAATTGTGGACTAGTAATGATGGTGTGGATCAGGGGTTCCATTCGATATTCTGCTTGGCTGAGATTCTCTCGCATCGACCGCAACAAAGAATCGTCGGATACGAGCAGGCCTCGGTTGAGAGCAAACACTAGCAATTTTGCGCACAGCGTATCGACAAAATCCGCCTGCCGCTGTTCGCGTATGTAATCCTTCAAGCCTGAGATACCAATCCGTATCGATTGGTCCGGAAACTCGGCGGAGTCGTCCACGGCGTTGCCTGCCAGGTCGAACTGTCGCAGTTCTCCGATCGGCCCATAGCCCTCAAAGACCAAACCAACGGAATCGAATTTTTCGTGGCAGCCCGCACAGCTCGAGTGCTCGCGATGTTTGGCCAGCAAATCGCGAAGAGTCAAATCGCCAAGTTGTGCTTCGTCATTCGGCAACTCGGGAACATTAGGAGGGGGAGCCGGAATGGATTCCCCCAGCAGATTGCGAACGACCCAATAACCACGCTTGACGGGACTGGTTCTCAACCCAGGGGAATTTTGTGTCATGAACACCGCCATTGGCAAAATTCCGCCGCGGCCAAAGGCATCCGCCGACTCAACTCGCAGCCAACGTTCCGGTGGTTGCGCTTTCCAAGCTGCTTCTTCCATGCCGTAGTGTTTGGCCAAGATCGCATTGGCAAACGTATGCTGGCCATACAGCCATTCCAGGACCGGACGGTTGTTTTGCAAGATGTCCAACGTAAAGCGTACTGGCTCTTCGTACATGGCCAGCCGCAACGCATCATCAAACTGCGGAAAACGTTCGCGATCGACACTGTTGTGGGATTCAAATTGCCGGAAGCCCAGCCAATTACCGGCAAATTCCAATGCCAAGCCCCGAACCTTGGGATCCCGCAGCATGCGACTGGCATGAGCCTTCAATACTTCGGGCTGTAGCAGACTGCCATCTTCGGCTGCCTGAAGTAGTGCCTCATCCGGCATGCTCGACCATAGGAAATAACTCAGTCGGCTGGCCAATTCAAAAGGTGACAATGCGTGTATCGGCTGCTGGGCATCACTTGGCTGAAGTCGATAGCAGAAATGCGGAGACATCAGAATGCTGACCATGACATCTCGCATGGCGTCCTGGTGACTCAGGCCGTCTCGATTGACCAACTGCCAGTAGAAATCCACGCATTCTTGACGTTCAGCTGAACTCAAGGGGCGGCGATAAGCTCGCTCCGCAAACTCGCCCAAGGCACTTAAATGAGCCTCCCTGGCAACTTCCCAAGCGTCTTCAACTCGGCGGAGGCTTGCGTTGCTAAGCTGGAAATGTTCGATGATGGCTTGCAATGCCTGGTTGCTGGCATCGAGCCTTCTGGCTTTGGCCAGGTAGCGTTCGGCCAACTGCTCCATCATTTTTGCGGACCCAGCGTCTTTGTCTTCCGATCGAAACGCATCAAATTCTTCGTCGACCAGATAGCGTCCTTCCGCCCTTTCAAACCAAATAAATCCAGCATGCTGTCTGGCGGGCGCATCGGCAATGAAATCCAGCTCGAACCAAAGTTCGTCCAGCGTTTGTTGTTGCTCCGTACTCAGTAGCAGTTCATACAGCGGCTGGTCATCCCGAAAGTACCCCATCATGCTGTGAAAGCCTGCGCTCAGCAGCCGCACTTCTTTTTCGCTGGATTGCTGGCGATTTTCATCCAGGTACTCACGACCTCTGCGATCGATATAAAAAGCGTCGGGGAGTATGCGGCAGAAATACCGCAGGGCCTCCAGAGTCGCTCGACGATCCACTTCGTCGGCTGGCAGGCTCAACTCGCTGTAGGTTGTTTCTGGGCTATCTGAAGTGGTTGCCTCCTCAGCTTCCGACAGCTCTCGTCCCGTTGGCTGCTCGGACTCTTGGGACAAAGTTTGCTCGTTCAGCAGCATGCGATGACTGGCCTTCTGGCGATTCCGCCAAAGAACCAGCGTTTGCGAACCACGGTTCATGCCTTGGACACGTAAATGAGGGAAATCGAATGCCAGCTGACTGCGAATCTCGCGCACATAATCACGCAGCTGTTGGCAACCTGCCTTTGCCGCGGAGGCATTCGAGGGGAGTTGAGAGAACATTTTCCGCAGTTTCAGGACCGGTCCCCGATTGTGCGTTTTACCCTGGAGCAATTCCAAGATGCTGTTCAAGTACTTTGGGCTCAGGTTGTGATTGGCGGCCAGTCGCTGAATTTCGCGGTGGACATCCAACGAAAGAGAGCTGCTTTCATCGGCACGGAGGAGCTGCCATACAGCAAAGAAATAGTCAGCGATCTCAGTGTTTTGAGCCTCGTAGAAAGATACGATTCGCCGGACACAATACTTATCTCGATCCGTATCGGTAACCACCGGATGCGGTGCAAAATCAATTCCCTCTGGCTTGAGCAGCAGGTGCTCTGAGACGCTACGTGCAGCGTCCAAGTATTTGTTGAGCAGGGCTGGCGTCATGGCCAAAGATTCGCCCGAGTTCGAAAAGCCCGCTTCGTTCGCAGGATCGAGCGGGAATTGCTTGGCTGGCTGAAGATCCACCCCGGTCAGATCTCGAATCGTGTAGTTGTATTCAGCGGCACTCAGCCGACGAGCCAAAACATCACCGGGATCACCGGCGTGCTCTTCCGCAAAGCTGTCCCGCAATCGCTGGCTCCACGCCACAAAGGCATGACGCGCACTTTCTTCGGGAGCATAGCCGGAATCCTTGGGTGGCATTTCATTTGCCGACACACGTTCCACAACCAACTGCCACGCTTCGAAGTTTCGCAAGATATCCTGCGACCTGCGATAGGTCGAAAGATCCAACATGCCCTCCGCATTCTGGCTCCCGTGACAATCCAAGCAGTGGTCCTTCAGAAACACAGCCACGGAGGAAGCAAATCCATCGCCCAATTCAGATTCGAGGTCCGGCTTCGCAATCCCCGCCTCAGGGGCTTGAGCCATCAGGCAAGTGACCTGCAGAGCCAAGTAGCCGCATAGGGCGATGTTCAGTGGAAACTTCAGCATCGAAAACACGCGATAGCGGAGGGAGGGGTATAACTTTGGCGGCGGGCTCAGGTCATAGCCAACGGAATTGGCAGGCAGGGAGAATCCCAGTATAGCAGCCCAGAGCCAGAAGCATCTACCAGCTTCCGTCATTCGCCTGGAAGAGAGTGAAGTCAACCGGTTCCGCCTTATCTGTTGCCCATCTTTCGAGCGGAGGTCGACCGACGAGTTTGATCCAGGGGCCATCCAATCGCGGCGTCCAAGGCTTAGACTCAACGATTTCCGCCGCCTCTCTTGCTTCGGTAATCGATTGTGCAAAAAGTGGGGCTGGATTTATCAGGTTTGTCGCAGCCCCGAGCAGTGTAAATCCGACTACGCAGAAAACAGACGACCGTAAATCCTGCAGGCTGATCATGCCTTGCTCCGGCGAGAGAGTTTGGAGTATTAAGCTAGCGATGGTCTGCACACTTGTGCGAGCATAGCTTCCGAGATACCAACGCAGTAAGTTGAGCTATGCTGGAAGAGAGAAGTTTTTGCTTTGGTCTTCTTACGGGAAGCCTCACCACTGACCCCGAATAATATAGACTAGTCCTCAATCAAGCGACCGCTGATTTCGATTTTGACCGATTAGCAGGCGAAAATTTTGGCAGACCGGTGGCCCAGCTGGCGGTTTGTTCGTTTTGATTCTGTGCATGGTTTGTTTTCCTGATTGGTTAGGCGCCG
>JANSWS010000001.1 GCA_024743355.1 bacterium | reverse complement strand
TGTCGCGGTCTTTGCCGGTGGAAAATATCGGATGGTGAAAGGTGCAGACGACCCAGGGAGAAGTGTTTTCGCTGAGCACTTTTTCTAGCCACTCCGTCTGTTCTTCCAGCTTGACATTGCTGTTCAGTCCGATGAGACGCATGTTGTGGTAGGTCAGCGTAAAGCAGCTTTCTTCCAAGCCTTCCGGGCCGTTCTCGGGAAAAGTAAAGGAAGGCCGCCAGTGGTGGGAGAGGCGTTTCAAGCCGATCAAGTTTCTGGCTTGTTCGTGGTTACCCGGTATGGCCAGGCTGGGAGTCATCGCATTCAGCCACGCTCCCGCTCCAAACCATTCTCCCCATTCACCGTCGGATTCGGCACGGTTCACCAGGTCGCCGGCATGCAGCAGAAAGGCCGCCTTGGGCGCGTCTCGGTAGGCTTCGCGGATGACACGCGACCACATCGATCGAATGTTGTTTTGCGCGTCGCCGAAGTAGACGAAGGAAAAGGGCGCATCTTGGGCGGCGGCCGTACAAAACTGGAACCATTCACTCCAATTCACCCCGTCGCCCACGCGGTAGGCATAGGTCGTTCCGGGCTCTAATTCCGTGAAGGTTACGCTGTGAAAATGAGCCGTGTTCAGGTCTGTTTTGAGAGCTTGTGATTCTGCCACGTAGGTCTTGGCTTTCTCAGGGAAGTAGGGGCCAGCTTCGGCTATGGCAATCTCGGCCAGGCCGGTGGCCACATCGACGGATGTTCGCCAATTGACAGCCTGCGTCGTTCGTGGATCGCCATTCAACGTTAGGACAATGCGATCGGGCATGGCGGTCGGAGCATACATCTCGGCGGGACCAACCAACGGTACGTCATGTTCATGCCCCTCGTCGCCGTCGTGGGCGACCAAGCCAGCGGGGATCACCGCCAGCGAGCATGCGAAGAGCCAAGAAGCTGTCCGTTTCAAGTTGCGTGAAAATGATGGTGCGTGCATAGCTAGATTCACTGATAGAAGTAAGGATGGTGGGAGCTTGATTTCAATCAAAACGTATTTTCATGAGCTTGCTAATCGAAGGTTTTTTGACCATCGTCGACGGCGGGTTGCGAGGTATCCAGTGGTTCAGCAGGTTGCGGAGGCGAACTGCTCGACGAGGCTCCTGTGCCTTGCAGAAACTTCATGTCGGGCATCTCTACATGCTGAGACCATTCGCTGACCGGGATATCCCATGGAATGCTGCGAAACGGTTCGGACAGAGGTGGTACCCAAGTGCGGTGCCAGAAAATGCCCCTGGGCTCCGCGGCCAGATCGGTATTCGGATCGACGATAAATTGCGGCTTGCGTCCATTCAGTGAAGTCAATGCCAATGCATAGACCTCAGGTCTGCGGCCAGCCGACTTTTCGAATTGCTCGGCCAGAAAGTGAGCCATGTGCAGGATCATCTCCGGGTCGCGAGGAAACTTCTGCGCCTGTTCGGCCGCCAGAAACTGGGCATGGTCGACGTTCGTTACCTGGCCGTTCAAAGGATCGCGGAGGGCAAAGCCAATGCCCGTTTCCTTGCCTCGCAGCATCATCCGCCATGCAAACAAATGGCCCCTCTCATTCCAACTTGCGTCACCTGGATACAGATTGTGACGAAGCGGCCAGATAGCATGGAAAACAACATAGATCAGCATGCATGCGACAATCAATCGCCGCTTAAGAGTCCAAGACCAAGTTGTCAGCTCAGGATTGCCGGTGACTGCTTTGGCTGCGGTGACTGCGTTGGAAAAGCCGTTGGTGAGTACGCGTCGAGGCCAATCGGGTTCGAAGAATAAAGTGGTGCCGACGATCATAAACCAGGGGAAGATATGGATGCTGAAAAGCACGGAATTGGATAGGTGAAAGGCAACCGAAAGCAGGTAGGCAAATACCCTTGTCTTTTTCCAGATCAGAGCGGGAACAACGAGAAGATCGAATAGAATTCCGAACCACGAAAACAGGTATTTGGCGGGTCCCCAGGCCAACCAGGGACCCAGCACGGGAAAATCGGCCTGCCGAGAAAGCATGATTCCCATGGGCTGCCCCAGCATCCAGTCAGCATTCAGCTTGGCGATGCCACCGTAAAAGTAGGGAACGGCAATATGAAACAGAAGAACCCATAGACACCAGCGGGGTAGCGTCTGCGAAAGCAGTTTGGGCCGCAGCCAGGCGTCTACCGATACGTTGCAATTCAGTGGCAGTACAACCATCCACCAGCTGATCAGACAGATCAAATAATAGTGGTTCTGGTAGTTGGTGCGCTCCAGCAGAAAAAAGTAGGTGAAGAGGACTGCGAATCCGCATGCGGCTGCGCGATACAGAAAGCCTGCCGCAATCATCAGAGCCAGCACGACCATGGCCAGGAAATGGAAATACATTCCGTTTCCACTCCAGGGCGTTATCCAATCCAGTCCGTAGTAGCTGAAATTGAATTGCGGATTGACATAGAGCGTGGTGACACGTCCATTGGTCAGATAATCCCATGCCCAGCCCGCCATGATGCCGCCGAAGCAAACGCGGAAGAGTATCAGCGAGGCGTTATCGATGGGCTGTACCGCTAGCGTCAGAAATCGATTCCAGTCGATAGCGGGCCTCGAGCGCTGTGACACGCCGTTGCCCGCTACGATGTCCGATTCCCGGGCGGGACGAGGAGAAGTCTGCTTAATCGTCTTCCTCTTCGTCTTCATCACCGAGAACCCCGCGTTGACGATAGCCTCGAGGCTTCTTGGGAAGTACCACCTCGAAATCATTCTCGCCATCTACCACGTCCACCTGCATGACGTCTTTTTCTTCTTCGGTTACGCAGTCGCATTGCCAACTGGAATTGGCAGGAGGGCCGACTCGGACCCGATGTTTACCGATGACAGCCCCGTCCTGATCGCCGTAGGTTGAAATTGTGAACTTGCCGTCCGCATCTGTTAAGGCCCAACCCTGCTTGCCGCCAGGCGAACTGCCTTCTCGCAACGGCTCAAAGTAGACGATTGCTGATTCTACGGGCTTGCCTTCGCACAAAACGGTACCAGTTACGGATGCAGTTGGAAACTTCTCCAGCCCCCCTCCGCAACCGGCGAACAATCCAGGCAGCAGAAGTGCGGTGAACAAATATGTTACTTTCCAGCAGACACTATTGATTGAGCTCATTTGACCTCTCATTACAAACGATAGCCAGTTAGCCGAGCCTTAGAACCTATCCGAGAGCCCAAGAGAACCGCGGCCAACGCCAAAGAGGCTAGCGGCTTTAGGAAAGGTTCTTTGGACTCCACCGAATTCCTTGAGCATGGCGTCCGCAGGCAATGCGTCCGCTGGGCATCCGGGGAGAACGCAATCAGGGGCCAGCCTTCATACCAAAGGCCGACCCCGATTCACGGCTTTCGATGCTAGAACCTATTCCCACTCGCCAAGAACATTACCGTCGCGAATGTCGTGCAAGTTGCAGTAGGTCGCGATATCCAAGTTCTCATTCAGGAAATGAACCGAACCGTCGACGAACACGAACTGGGCGCCACCCGTGTGGTAGCTGAAGGCGCAGTCATTGCTGCGGGCATGCAGCATTTGACTGGGGGAAGTTTGGCCATTGATAGGTGCTGATGTACGACCGTTAGTTCGGACGGATTCGTCAGTTCCTGGAGCGCCGATCCAAATCGGCCAGTCAGCTACGACAATTGGGTTATCCGGAGTGATGTTACCGCCCCAGCGTGTGGAAACGCCGGCACCCATGACGTAGGTAGATTCGCAGACTGCCAAGCTATTGGAAGTTCCATCGACGACATCACCGATCTTTCTGCCGCCCTGAGGCTGCTCATTATGCTTGTGCATCAGACCGAAGTCGCCAAAGCAGCTTCCGCCGGCTGTCTTGTAGCTGGACGTGGCATAACCGACTGCCTGGTCTCGCTCGTTGGGAACCGTAACGGTGGCACCGGGAATCGACCAGGCTTCAGGAGAGATGGTCGGCATGGCGGAAGACGGGCAAATGTAGGCTCCGAGCACCGTTTGACCGCCGGGGATGGGATTGCCACGGCCGGCCTGGTCCGCGTAGATCTCCAACGCACCGTAGGTACCGTAGGGCATGATGCCGCCGTTGGGCAAGGGAATTTGCTGCAGCGAATTCCACAGGTTGGTCTGTTCGATAAAGGGCAGGATGGCAGCTTGCCAACCGAAGCCGTCGTCATCGTAACGGGACTGTCCGCAGTCGGGACCATTGGCGCAATTGCGCTCCGGGTGTGACATAATGGCCAGCGGAAAACGCTTGTAGGCGCTTTCGTAGTTCAACAAAGCAAGTCCCATTTGCTTCAGATTGTTTTGGCACTGAAGCCGGCGAGCGGCCTCACGAGCAGCCTGAACAGCCGGCAACAGAAGGCCCACCAAAATACCGATGATCGCAATGACCACCAACAATTCAACAAGCGTAAACGCCTGTCGCGACCGAATGCCTCGTCTCATCAAAAAATGCTCCGTAACCGGGGTAAGGAAAACTAGACCGCCAAATTTGCTGTTCGCGGACTCAATGAGGCATGACTATAAGGTTCGCCCGTCGATTTTCTGTTAAGAAGCAATGAAGCATTGGTTTGTTTTTCATGAAGCTAAGCCCGCAGGGGATAAGGTCGGCATGCGTCCCATTGCTAGCTTGCTTTGGTGGCCAAGTGAACTTTGGCCTGTACAAAGGGCTGTTAAGATCGTGTTAACCGCAGCGGCTTGTGGAAGCGGAATGAAAAATTTGACTACCGCCCCCTGCTATCCTCTAGCTCTTCAAGTTCCTCTTCAGAGAGCTGTTTACCGCGGTTTCGACGTGTTTCCTTGGGAAGCTCGATGGTGAATTGGTTCTGGCCGTCAATGATATCCACCTGCATTACGACATCCACGTCGTTCAGTTGGCAGTCGCATTCGAAGTCAGGATAGTCCTCACCGCTTGGGCGATCGACCTTGACATTGTGCTTGCCCACTACGGCTCCGTCTCCTGTCCCATAGGTGCTCAGTACAAACTCACCATTTTCATCCGCATCCGCGAAACCTGCCTTTCCAACTATGGCGGATCCGCCCTTCGCAATCGGCTCAAAAAAAACCATGGCATGCGGTACGGGCTTGCCTTCACAGACTACTCTGCCCGTGACTTTGGCAACTGGAAATTTTTCCAGTCCACCCCCACATCCGCAGAGTAGGACTACCAGTGCGGATCTTCGTATGAAATTCATCGTCATTATCGCCCCGAAATTTACTTTATGAGAAGCGAAACCGGGCGTGCAGCAGTTCGCGGTACGCCTCGGTTTTTCGCAAGTACAATCTAGAGAATCACTCCACTAGTAATTCTTCATGTTCAAAGTAGCTGGAGCGTGCTACCTATTCCCACTCGCCCAGCACTTGACCATCACGAATGTCGTGCAGGTGGCAATACGTGTCCATGTCCAAATTCTCACTCAGAAAATGGACGGAACCGTCGACGAAAACAAATTGAGCGCCGCCGATGTGGTAGCTGAATGCACAGTCGTCGTTGATGGCGAAGTACATGCGGTTGGGGCCGGCACGTCCATTGATCGGTGAGTTCGTTCTTCCGTTAGTTCGCTGCGACTCATCTGTTCCAGGACCGCCAATCCAGATCGGCCAGTCTTCGGTTTCGGTATTCCCTGTAGGATTGCCACGGCCTTGACCGGTGACGTAAGTCGATTCGACAACGGCGATCGAATTACTGGTGCCGTCCGTAACGTCCCCGATCTTTCTGCCACCATTTGGAGTTTCTCGGTGCTTGTGCATAAGACCAAAGTCACCATAGCAACTACCGCCACCGGTCTTGTAGCTGCTGACGGCGTAGCCAACCATTTCTCCTCGTTCCGGTTTAGCGGAAGCTGACGAGCCTGGAATGGACCAAACTTGGGGCACATGGCTGGGCATGGCACTGGAGGGACAAACGTAATTCGAAATCACGGTATCACCACCGGGAATAATCGGAGTCAAACTGGTTGCCCCGTCTTGACCGCTACCGCCATTGGCACGCCACCATTCCTCGAGAGCACCATACACACCAGGTCGGATCGGCGTACCGGCTGGCAACACGCCGCCTGTGGCTGGCAGAGGGATGCCCGCATTCAGCTGATTGTAAAGATTGTTCTGCTCGATGAAGGGCAGGATCGCGGTCTGCCAGCCGAAGCCGTCGTCATCATACCGCGTGTCGGGTCTCAATGAGTTCGGGTCATTAGCACGGTTTGGGTCTCCCATAATCGCTAGCGGAAATCTCTTGTAGGCGCTTTCGTAGTTCAGCAGAGCCAAGCCATATTGCTTTAGATTGTTCTGACATTGCAGACGACGAGCGGCTTCCCGCGCGGCCTGTACGGCCGGCAATAACAAGCCCACCAAAATGCCAATGATCGCAATGACCACGAGCAGCTCGACCAGGGTAAATGCCCGCTTCGAGCTAGCGAATCGTTTCATGGTTACTTCTCCGTAACAAAAGATAGAAGCTTACGTTTCCGCAAGGGATAGCATTGAGGGCAACACTTTAACGTTGGGTAGGCCGATTCACGTTAAAGAAATGTTCAGCCTGCGCTTGTTTTGCGTTAAGATGCGGGTCCGACGACGTAAAGTGGGCAGAGCGTCCTTTATGGGCCGCTTGGGACGGAATCAGCCACGTCTGAAGTGGCGGCTCTAGAGTTAAAATCCGGTGAAGGTCGCGTTCCGCTCGTCCCAGTTTTCTAGATTGGCAAGATGGCTAAGCTTGGAATTGCCCATCGGACACGCCAAACGTCAAGCTGTTGGCCTACTCAAACGTTGCTTGATCAAGTATCGATCGGACCCGAGAAAAGCAACGCAACTTAGGCGCGACATTTCCTGGTGACAAAGGACTTTCAGTTCGCAGGCCCGCCAAGCACTCAGAAGGCAATTTCGTCGCCGAAACGGTCGCGTTCCGATTGAGTCAGCCGGTACATGTCATGCAGTAGTAGCATGTCACATTCACGCTGCTGCACATTTCTGCGGGAAAACATCCGCTGTTGCGTGGCGATCATGACTTCGGGCGGCAGCGTCGCGAGTTGCCCGAACAAGCGGGCATAATTGACGAAGCTGGGAACATTGCTGGTCACAAAGCCGTACATCATGCTGCACACACCAATGACCTTGCCGGTAAAAATCCCAGTATTGATGGCCGTCTTACTGTAATCACCCATCACGCAACCAAGGAATTGCATGCCAGTGGCGGCTTTGCCGTTGGGGTATTCCATATTCACGGTGCCGTAGGTGTTCTTCAGATCCGAGTTACAAGTACCGGCACCCAGATTGATCCAGCTTCCCAAATAGCTGTGTCCCAAGAATCCGTGGTGTTGTTTATTGGAGAAGGGTTCCACGACAGCCGCCTCTACCTCGCCGCCAATCTTCGTCGTGTGTCCGAGTGATACCTCGTCCTTGATGGCCGCATGTTCCAGGATACGGCATTTTTTGCCAACGTAGATCGGGCCGCGGAGCAAAGTGTAGGGGCCTACGTAAGCGCCTTCGTCAATAACGATAGGACCCTTTTGGGTTTCGGTTAGCACATAGTCGCCAAGTTGCGCTCCTGCGGCGAGAAAGACTCCATCGGCTTTTTGTTGGTAGTTGCCGGATTGAATGCGGTGATCGAGGTTATCGCCGATGACCTTCATATTGGCCGCGATCACATCGTGCGGAAAGGAAAGCAGATCCAATGGGTCGTCGAGTTCCGGTAGGCTGTCGGCTGATCGCAGGATGGACTCGAGCGATCCGCTGGCCGCTTCCTCGATCTGTGCCCAGGTCCAATCAGGGTGGAGAACCGCGGCAATCTGGTCTGCCTGACGAATGATGCCGCTGTGGCTTTCCGGCATTTGCAGCAATTTCTTAATTGTCTCCAGCGTTTGAACACTGGGAACGACGCGTGCATTCAATGCCAAAATTGGGTGCGAAGTCCCCGCCTGCACACCGCTGCCGGTCATGCGCACGTTGGGCTGATCCTGGGAGTAAATGACCCGCAAGTGCTTCCGCAGATGCAAAGCGATGGGTTGTCCCAGTCCGTGGAGCAGATCGAGCAAGGAGTAAGAGCCGACGGTGATGGAGCAGGCTGCCCTGGCGGTCGTGATGGGGGCTAGACGCGGAACAAGTGAGTCTTCGAAGACCAGGATCGTCACGGCGGCTCTCACTACTTGGGTTTGGATGCGATCCGAGACTCTTCGTTCCGTTTCTTGTATTCGGCCGGTCCCAAATCTTCGAAAGTAACCAGCATCTTTTGAATTTCAGAAATGCGTTTCTTATCGTTCTTCGAAAGCATCCAGGTTGTATGCAGTCGGCTAATGTAGACCACTTGGCCCTTTCCGTTGTTCACGCTTAAACGGATCTCTTCTGGAATGGAGTTCTGCTCATGAATGGCGGCGTTCAGTGCGAGTCTGGCGAAAGGCGGATCCATGCCATCGAAAGAGCTCAACAGCTTGACCGCATCCGCGAATTCACGATAGGTTTTCGCGTTCGCAGGGGCTGACTCCAACAATGGCGGTTGTTGCATGGTGGCTTCATAGCGAAGTAAATCATCTCCAACGATGACACGTTTACTATCCGCTTCGATCTTTTGGGAGCCCGCCAGAAACATGGCCAGGCCTGTGTTTTGCGCTTGGGCTTTCGCAGAATCCAACATCTTCCGCAGATGGCTGATGGCCACCGTGGTTCGTATCGCGGAAGTCTGGTTGAAGCGGATGATGCGGTCGTTGCCCGGATCCACCATGGTGATCTCCTGGCCCTCCTGCCGCGGAATGTCGTAGGCGATTCCATCCTGGAACAGGGTCAGGGTCTGGCTTAGTGGTTCCACCTTGCCTTCCAGAAAAATATCGGTCTCAATCCGAAATCCTTCCTGCACTTGCGCCTCACAAACTCCACTTGCCAGAAGCCATAACAGGGACCAGCAATAGTTAACTCGAAATATCTGCGATGAAGTCATTTGCATTAACTCAACCCAATGCGCAGCCGAAGCCTGAAGGATCGAAACTCGTTCCCGAGCCCCACTTGCTAGGTGCACAGTGTGCAAGGTGCATCGTGCTCATGGATCATGTATTCATGGCTCATGGTGGTATTCCGCGACCGGCTGAGACATCGCGTAAACCGGGTGCATGACGCTTGCCATCCTGATCGGGGCGGGCTGGCAGCAGGCGAGCTGGAGCCAGCAGCCGAGTCACAGAGAAAGCTCGCGGGGCGGGCACTTTCAACGAATGGGACTGCCACGCACTGGCATGGACGGGCAATCCAGGTTGGTTGGGAAGGTAGCTTTTCTAACGGTTTGGCGTCCAGTCCAATCCCTTGCTATCAATCCATTTGCAGCTGGGGCAGCTATCAATCACACTGGGACCCAACTGGGGGCTAAGATTGACTAGACAGATCCCAATACTGCCGCTTCGAGGATGCTATGAAGACTTGCTTGACATGCGTTTTGGCAATTTTGCTTTCCTGCCATACGAACACTCCTTCCGCTCTGGCTCAGTCGGATGCGGAGCCGCGATTTGCCGCCACCGAAGCGCCTGACAACGATCCCGAATTTGAGCTGCTGGGAGAGTTTGTCGGCCCCATCTCGGTTGGCGACAACCAATATCAGGCCTTGGGACTGCAAGTGCGTCCCATAGGAGATGATGGTTTTGAAGGTCTGCAGTACAGCGGAGGGCTGCCAGGACAAGATTCTTACGACGGTGAACAGCCTATCCGATTGGTGGGACGTCGCAATGGTGATTTTGTGGTGTTATCCGGAGGTCCCTATGCGATCTTTGTGGAAGCACAGAATTGCGTCTTGATCGATCGCAATGGAAACCGCGTTGGTCAGTTGGAGAGAATCCATCGAGGCAGCCCTACCATGGGAGTGCAACCGCCCGAGGGTGCCACCGTACTGTTTGATGGCACTAACACGGATCAATTCACCACAGCGCAAATGACCTCCGATGGACTGTTGATGGAGGGTGCGGATGTCAAACCCATGTTTCAGGACTTTGATCTGCACGTCGAGTTCCGGCTGCCCTACATGCCAACGTCCTTCGACCAGGCCCGAGGCAACAGTGGTTGCTATCTGCAAAGCCGCTACGAGGTACAGATACTGGATTCCTTTGCGCAATTGCCGGTATTCAATGGTTGTAGTTCCATTTATCGCTTCAAGTCTCCCGACTTGAATATGTGCCTGCCACCGCTGCAGTGGCAAACCTACGACATCCGCTTTACGGCGGCTCGCTGGGCCTCGGATGGGACCAAAATCCGCAATGCCCGCATCACTGTGTGGCAAAATGGCGTGAAAACACAAGACGATGTTGAACTCAAGAATAAGACCGGAGCGGGCAAAGAAGAAGCCCCTTCGCTACTACCAATTCGCTTTCAAAATCACAAGGATCCCGTTCGCTTTCGAAACATCTGGATTGTTGATCGGGGTTTGAGCTTCAGCGATTTCCCGGTCTATCCTGAGCAAGATTCGTCCGCGGCACAGCCATCCGCAGAACTAACATCGGTGACGCTCAGCAGCACAACGGAATCGAATACCAGTTCCGCCGCTCCTGACAAGTCGCGAAAAGAGAATCGGGCAAAACAGCCTAAGCCCAAGAAGAAGAAAGCCAAGAAGCAGCCTCAAGCCGAACAGCCGGTAAGTACAAACGTAACCGTTCACCGTGAGTAGTCATCATCGCTTCGCGTGATGAAACCCGATCAGCAGTTTCCGCTGCGAAACGCATCGGATCGGACTGCACAGCCGGACTTGGTGGAATTTATCCTGCGACGAAAAACCAAAGACCTGGACAGCGGACTGTCGGGCTTCGTCACGCGGAGCTTGAACGGCTACGTACAAACTAAGCGGCGTCTGCACGCGTGGCGAGCGTCTGCAATTCCGCGTACAGCGTGGTTTGCATATGTTCCTGCATGCGATTGATGGCCTGGGCCGCGGCGAAGCCATCGATGACTCGATGATCGCATTGCAGGGTGACCCACATGCGGCCGTCCGACTCCAGCGGTCCGTAGGAGAGACTGGAGCTCAGCAAACATGGGTGCTGTCGATTGAAGACCCCCTGCCCCGCCAGCACAGAAATGCTACCGGTTCCGACGCGACGAGCCCGTTGACTGGGGCGAGCTTGCATCCGCCACCACCAGCCAAGTCGTCTGACAGGCCTGGGCATGCGACTGCCGAGAACCTGTTGGCGAAAAGCCTGGCGTATGTCACCGTTTACGTAGCCATCCAACTCCTGCTGGATTTCCTGAAGAGTTTTTGACTCGGGCCACCGTAGACGCCCGAAGAACAGGCGATCCTGGTTTTCGACTTGCCGGTTTACCGCAACGGAAATGACCGAGTAGGGTGACTGATAGAACCGCGGCCAAGGAAGCGAAATATAGGCTCTGCGCAGCTCGGGTACATCTTTCGCCGCCAAGCCGTAGGCTTTAGCAAACAAGGTGATCCAAGAGATGCGGACGCTTGCCGCCCCGCGGGCTTCGGCCAGGAGTCCTAAATCAAACCATCGTTCGACCGGAAAGGCAGGTACGCTGCGCGACAACTGGATAACATCCAATACCATCGCACGCCCGGCGCCAATCGTTCGAATTTTTCCATCCATCTGCGGTGCAACCTGGGGGCTAACGAACGCCTCGATGGCACTAACGACTGTGCCCAAGGGCCGCTGATTCTAAAGGCAACCCGATGTTGAGCCCAATACCGATTCTCGAACGCCCCAGGGCGAGCTGCGTGAGCGTCGTGGAATCATCGCAACAAAAATGACATGGGGATTGCCTGCGTGTTTTATTGCTGGCATAGCGGCGGCCGAAGACTGGTTGGATTGCCAGTGAGTCATTTTGAGTGCCAACGTTGCAGCCGTTCTCGTACGCCGGGAATGACGCGAGATGCGTTTTCGTAATAGATCTTCTGGAGAACGGAGTCCGGCAAGTAAACCCCGTAAATTCTCCAAAAACCCTGCGGTGGAAAGGGCTTCTCGGAATACGGAAAATACTCGTCCCGGGTTTCCAAAAAACGCCAGTAGTAAAAGTATCGCTGCTCGGGCCAAGGTCCGTCCGTTCCGAACAGTATGCGATCGGCGTAGTTCAGGATGAATTCGCGAGCGGAATAGGGTTGCCGTCCCAATTCAGAGATGCGAGAGGCAAACTCCACAACCACATTGGGATGCTCCTCGAGCATGCGAGCGGTTTCGGAGAGATCTTCCGCATCGTTCCCGAAATGCGCGGCGATGAAGGTGGTGCCGCGATGGCGGGAGAAGAGACGATTGCGAGCCGCGTGCAAGCTGGCCCGCGAAGGATACTTGTCACTGGGGAAGTGCCACTCGGGATGCCGCGAGAGTTCTTCGTAGCGTTCATTCTGTGGTGTGATCGGTTCAAAAAATGCACTTGGGTCCGCTGTATGCATAATGACCGGTAAACCCAGGCTGCCGCATGCCTCCCAGATCGGGTCAAATCGAGGATCATCGATCGCGATCAAAGTGCCATCAGGGTTGCGGTAGTTCAGTCCAAACGTTTTGAAAACCTTGACCCCACTGATTCCCTGCTGATGGGCTTGCTCCAACGCAAACACCGTGCGTCGAGCGAAGTCGGGTTGGTGGCAGGCCCAGCTGGCCGGATTCTCGGCCTCGCCCTGACCTTGCCAGTCGATATTGGCAAAGATCAGGAAGCGGTCCTTGAAGTCTGTCCACAAGTATTCCATGTGACGTTGCAGCTGGTCGCCTAGCCGACCATCCAGGCTGACGCAGACAGCCACGTTGTTGCGGTCCATCAGCTGGACGAACTCCTGCAACTGCCGTGGGTCATGCCGCAGACGCAGGTAGAAATGAGTATGGACATCGACCGCCGCGTACTTTGCCGAGGTCAATTCGGTAGAGTTCGACTTCAACTTGGGAATCGGGAAGAACTCGCTCAGCGGAAGTTCCGCCTTATCGGCTGTCTTCAAGTTGGCAGCGTCCGCACTCTCTTGTGCAAAGGCCAACTGGCTGGGCAGACATCCAAGGAAAGCCAACAAGATTGGCCATCGCAGTCGCCTTTCGCTCGGCGAAAGCTGCGTACGATCAACACTTGCGCACCGAAACAACTGCGGACCAGCGCTACTTTCGCGGAGCGAAAGGCGACTATCAATCCCTTCGAAAACGGCGGCTAGCGTCCTTACGGCGAATCGAAAGTGTCGCTTTCGACCTAAGGAGCGGAGAACATATCGTGTTAGGATGGATCGCATGCAACCAGTTACCGCCGGTCGGGGCGGGTGAATGGAGCAAGCGGCGCAGGTGTTCGGAGCGTTGTAAGAATCACGCATAGGCAGATTATCCTTTGTTGATCCAGCTGCTTGAAAGCGGGAATGCTGTTGGCTAGGTTGCCAGCAGGATTGGCGAGTGAGGCAATTTTTGGGGGTGAAGGGAATGGACAAGGCTCTTTCAAGATACCAATGGTCGCAATCGTATTCATGGAATTACGAGCATGCGCCGCATCCTGAAGAGACATCGTCGATGGACGTTGCGGCGTTGCCGGGGAAATTTTCCTTTTGCGGACTGGACGCTGCTTCACCGCTCGGGATTCCGGCTGGACCGCTTCTCAATGGTAGATGGTTGGTGCATTATGCCCAACTGGGATTTGATATTCTGACCTACAAGACCGTTCGCAGTCGCCAACGCGCATGTTATGCCATGCCGAATCTTCAGCCGATTCGCGAGCAGCGTGTGAAGAATGGTCAAGAAGTGTGGGCTGCTGCTGAGATGGGGAACAGCTGGGCCATCTCATTCGGAATGCCCTCGATGGCTCCCGAAATTTGGCGTGAGGATGTGCTCTGGACTCGCCGAAGTCTCTCACCGGAAAAGCTGCTGGTAGTGTCGGTCGTGGCTACGCCCGAGGCGGATTGGACAGCAGAACAAGTCGCTAATGACTACGCCTTGTGCGCCCGTTGGGCCACCGAAAGTGGAGCCGACGCCGTGGAGCTTAATCTGTCCTGTCCGAATGTCACCTCCGTTGACGGCCAGCTCTTTCAGAATCCACCCTTGGCCCAGTTGGTAATGCAGACCGTGCGCGATGCGGTTGGAAGCAGCCCGCTGATTATCAAGATTGGCCCCATGCTGGACCGCCAAGAGATAGCTCGCTTGCTGGAAGTATCGCAAGGATTGATTCAAGGAATTGCGATGACCAATTGCTTGTCATGCCGCGTGAAGTCAGGGGATGACTACTTGTTTGAGGGTGCCGCACGCGGGATTGGTGGCGAAGCCATTCGGGCAGCCTCCATTGCGCAAGTCGAAGTCTTTTCCGAACTGATTCGAGACTCCGCGACCCCCATTTCTATCATAGGTGTGGGTGGGATTAATGAGGCTCAGCATGTCATTGCATACATGCAGGCGGGTGCCGAGAGTGTGCAGATAGCAACTGCGGCGATGCTAAAACCGGAGCTGGCGATTGAAATCAAGCAGCAACTAACGAAAAACACCCCGCACCAACCTTGAGTTGAGCGGGGTGTGTCTCATTGGACCAACTTAGACTGCTGCGGTCAGCCGAGGTGATGCGCAGTTGCCGAAAATGGACAACTACTTTTTCTTCTCAACATGCACGGTGTGCTTCCGCAAGCGTGGGCAGAACTTCTTGATGCGGAGTTTCTCGCCTCCGGTCCTGCGTTTCAGCGTGTAGTTGTAATCGCCGGATTCTTCGCAGACGAGATGAACGATCTCTTTCTTTTTCTTGCTCTTGGCCATGGCTAACTACTCTTTCTTCTCGTCAGAGGATTCGCTTGCTTCCGCCGTGGTTTCGGCGGATGTCTCCGCATCAGCAGCCTCCGCTTCCGCCTCGGCGGTTGCCGACGGGGCTTCGTCCTCGGCTTCCTCATTTCCGCCAAACTCAGGCTTTTCGCTGCGTTTCACGACGCGGTCGTTCTTGCCAACGAACTCGAGAATAGCGCGTGTTCCAGCATCTCCCAGTCGCGGAGTGGCGAGCCGCATAATGCGGGTGTAACCGCCAGGCCTGTCCTCGAACCTTTCGGCAATCTCGTCCATCAAAATGGAAACGGCTTCTTTGCTTCTAAGGATCTTGAACAAACGGCGGCGGGCAGTTACGGCCGGAGCATTGGCATCGACCCATTTGCCGTAGTCATCCGATTCTCGCCACTGCTTCCATTCGGAAGAGTTGCGTTCCGCGGAGGTAGCGTAGGGTGCGGCCGCTTTCTCAGCAGCAATGCCCTTCTTGGCAATCGTCACACAGCGTTCCACCATGGGACGAATTTCCTTAGCCTTGGCCAAGGTGGTGACGATACGTCCCTTGACTTTGGGCGCGTTGTCATCCAACTCAGACTCTGGACGCTCGGTCAGAATCAACGCCGAAGCCATATTACGGTACATGGCTTTTCGGTGGCTTGGCGAACGCCCAAGTGTTCGCCCATGTCTTCTATGTCTCATGGCTGTTAACCGTTATTCGATACCAACAATTATTTGTTTAATGGGCAAACTAAAGGCCGCTTACTGAAAGCTTTGCTGGGAGGGCAAACGCATGCCCAAGTGCAGGCCCAAGGTGGCCAGCTTGTCGCGAACTTCGGTAAGCGTTGTCTCGCCAAAATTGCGAATTTCCAACAACTGATCTTCGTTACGTTGCACGAGTTCCCGGATCAGGTGAATTCCTTCGCTCTCCAGACAGTTGGCAGCACGCACGCTTAGCCGCAGTTCAGCAACCGCAGTATTCAACTTGGCTTCCAATTGTGCCTCGGCGGAACCGGGGCCACCGCGGGCGGTCGCGTGGACTTGCTGACCCAATTCGGTGTACTGGACAAAGGGGTTCAAGTGCTTGCGGAAGATCTTGGCAGACTCCACCAATGCCATCTCGGGGCCGATGGAGCCGTCCGTCCAGATTTCGAGATTGAGTTTGTCGTAGTTGGTCTTCTGGCCTACGCGCGTCTCCTCGACGTCGTAACGAACACGCACCACAGGGCTGAAGACGGCATCGATCGGGATAATGCCAATCTCATGGTCTCGCGTGCTGTGCTCGGTCGCCGGCACGTAGCCTCGACCGTTTTCGACCACCATCTCCATGACAAACGAGACGTCATCGGTCAAGGTTGCCAGTACGTGGTGCTTATTGATCACTTCCACATCCGCATCGGTCTGCACGTCTTCGCCGGTGATGACACCCGCCGAATTACGCTCGACAGTAATGACACGGGTGGAATCGCTGTGGTTCTTGACCACCAGCGACTTGACGTTCAACACGATATCCGTGACATCTTCCAGAACACCTGGGATCGTCGAGAATTCATGCTGAGCGCCACGAATCTTGATCTGCGTGATCGCGCTTCCTTCCAAGCTCGACAGCAGTACACGTCGCAGGCTATTGCCTACGGTTGTGCCAAAGCCGCGCTCGAAAGGTTCGGCGATAAATTTACCGTAAGTCGGTGAAAGCGTATGCTGATCAGGATGGACAGCGCTGGGAAGCTCCAGGCCACGCCACTTAATATGCATATGTGTGTTCCTGTTGATGACTGTATGCGGTCAAGTGCGAGTAATGCTTTGAAGCGGAGCAATACTCGAGATAATGCAAAAGCGGTAATGCGCGCCACAAGCCAGGACTGGCTTACACGCGGCGGCGCTTACGCGGGCGACATCCGTTGTGCGGAATGGGAGTCACGTCCTCGATGAGCTTGACCGTCATCCCGGCGGCTTGCAACGCGGTGATTGCACTCTCGCGACCCGAACCCGGCCCCTTCACTTTGACTTCCAACTCTTTGACACCAAACTTGGCTGCCTTCTCGGCTGCTTGCTGGGCGGCTACTTGACCAGCGAAAGGCGTGCTCTTTCGGCTTCCCTTGAAGCCGCACGTGCCGGCACTGGCCCAACACAGGGTGTCTCCCTTGTTGTCCGTGATCGTCACCGTCGTGTTGTTGAACGTCGAACAAATGTGGGCCACGCCGACCGTCACATTGCGACGCTGCTTTCTTCTCTTTACCTTTGCCACGGAGATTCCTCACCAACGATTCTTATGTGTAATCAATCAGTCTTAAATTGCGTTTGACTTCCAGCGACGCTCCATTCGAGCAGGTGCCGAAGTTTATGTACCCGACCGCAGCACGCCACTTCCGCTTCGACGGCTACCACTCCAACCTCCAGGCTCCGCACTTCGCAAAGTTGCCAGAGCCCGCATCCGTGCAAAACAAAAACCCTCAACGTCCGAACAGGGCCTTATCCTGCTCCAGGGTGACAGTCCAGCGAGCCAGGAATCCAGCAGGCTAGGAACCCAGCATCGCCAGGAACCAACTCCGCCAGACGCCCGTCCGCCAAGACGGCCGGCCTTAGCGTAAGTCCTTGACGCCCTTCTTGCCCGCAACCGTTTTCCGCGGACCTTTGCGAGTTCGCGCGTTCGTTCTGGTTCGCTGTCCACGTACCGGCAAGCTCATACGATGTCGCAAACCGCGATAGCAGCGAATTTCTTTGAGCCGGTTAATGTTCTGCGTCTTCGTGCGGCGCAGCGGACCCTCGACCGTATACTCGCGTTCTAGCAAGGTCGATAAGCGGCTAAGCTCATCTTCGTCCAGCTCGCTTGCAGGTTTCAAAGGATCGATCTTGGTCTTCACACAGGCTTCGCGAGCAACGTGGGGACCAACGCCGTACAAGTAGGTCAGCGAAATCTCAACCTTTTTGTCGTTGGGAATATCCACACCGAGTAGACGCGGCACGGAACGCTCCTTGTATTTGTTCTTAAGTCTTTATTGTGTAAGTGTTTACGGCAATGGCTAGGCCCGCTGAGGACGGTCGACAATCCGCGAATCGAGCATTGTATCCCAGGAAAACCCATATTGACAAGTCGAAACGGATGCTTGCGGAGGTTTCCCTGTCAACGGTTTGACGCTCTGTTCCGGTGGCAACCATCTGGGCAATCGATGCCATGACGGATTACCCGCAGTCGCACGCCAAAACCCAATCTGCGTCGCTGCTGGCGTCCTGGCCAGGAACCTGGAATTCGCAAGGATCCAGCTCCGTTGTACGGCCATTCAGCCGGGCAGAATCCCAACGTTTTCGGTGATGACCTCACGGATCTGCTCAAACACATCGTCCGCAGGCAGTCCAGCCTGAATCGTCTTCAACAATCCCCGTTCTCGGTAATAGTCGAGCACAGGTGTTGTCTGCTGCTTAAATACTCTCAATCTGGCCTGAATGGTTTGCTCGTTGTCATCCGACCGACTTTCGGTTGCTGAACGCTTCCGCAGCCGCTCGAGCAGCACACTCCGATCTGTACGCAATTCCAAAGCCAAGTCCAGCTTGGATTGCTGGTGGTCGAGGTACGCACAGAGCATCTTTGCCTGCTCAACCGTCCGTGGAAAACCATCCAGTAGATAACCTCTCTGGCACTCTTCGCGCTGCAGCCTGTCGGCCAACATCTGCATGACCAGTGCGTCCGGCGCCAGACCACCATCGTGCAGATGATCTGCCACCCAGCTTTCCAGGGCCGTTTGCTCGGCTCCACCCGGGCGCAAGGCCCGCAACATCTCACCGGTGGAAAGCTGAGGGATCTTGAGCAGCTGCGTTAAGCGTTTGCACTGAGTACCCTTACCCGCTCCTGGAGGCCCGATCAAGACAATACGCATCCGAGCCAGACCTCAAAGCTGCCAGCGGAACCGCTCTAACCAATGGGTGGAACTCGACGACGCCAACGATGGCAGCCGGAAACCAAGCTTCGCCGAGCGGCCAACGAACCAAAGAAACCTATTCGCCAAGCGAGGAGAACCACGGCTAAAGCCGAACGGCCGGTACTCTTGGATCGGTTCCAAACCGCAAGGCGATCACGATTCCAGAAGACCGCGATAGTTCCTCATCAGCAAGTGGTTATCAATCTTCTGAATCAAGTCGAAGGCCACACTCACCGCAATTAGCAGACTGGTTCCTCCGTAAAAGGACGCGACCGAAAACGGGATTGCCAGCTGTATATTCACCAGAATGGGAACGATCGCAACCGCAGCCAAAAACGCTGCGCCCACGTAGGTAATGCGGATCATGACTTTTTCCAGGTAATCGGCCGTCCGCTTTCCGGGGCGATAACCGGGAATGAAAGTCCCGTGATCTTTGAGGTTTTCGGACATCTCCTTCGGATTGAAGGTAATCGACGTCCAGAAATAGCAGAAAAAGAAGATCAATACGATGTACAGCACGATGTACAACAGCGACTGTCCAGTGCTAAGCCCGGTAGCCAGCATGGTCAAGAAACCCGAAATCCTGGACCAAATCGATGTGGGGGATTCCGGATCTGAAAACCAGCCAGCCATTACACCGAATAGCAAACCGGGAATCATCAACAAGCTACTGGCGAAGATAATCGGCATTACACCAGCCTGGTTGATACGCAAGGGCAAGTATTGTTTGGTACCGCCATAGACACGGCGACCACGAACATGCTTGGCGCTTTGAGTCTGAATTCGTCGTTGACCGAGTGTGATAAACACGACTCCGAAGACAACGGCAACGAACAAGGCAGCCAGTACGATCAACTTATCCGGTCCGATTTCACCTGATGAACCGCTCAGCTCGGTGGTCATATTCTGACGCAATTCGATCAAAGCCCGCGGCATCTGAGCCAGGATACTGGCCATGATCAGCAAGCTGATGCCGTTTCCGATCCCGTATTCGTCAATCTGCTCGCCCAACCACATCAGAAAGACTGTTCCGCAGGTCATGATGGCAACCGCCGTCAGCTGCCAACCGAAGTGCAGTGTGTCCGTGCCGGCGGCGTAGAACTCCGGAGCAATATTGGCGGGATTGCTCATAATGACGTACTTTAAAAACATCCAGCTCTGCAGGATGCACAGGAAGACCGTCAGGTAGCGGGTGTATTCATTGATTTTCCGCATGCCCGTCTGGCCCTCCTTGCGGAGTTGCTCAATGGGCTTCCAGACGCTGCCGAGTAGTTGGAAGACGATGGAGGCCGAAATGTAGGGCATGATCCCCAGGCCGAAGATCGTCAGCTGACGCAAGTCAGTGGCAGCAAAAACAGAGAATCGCTCGAGAAAATCGTCGACCTGGTTTCCCGTTCCGGCGGCATTGAAGCGCACCATTGGCAGTGGAATCTGGTAGCCGATTCGGTAGACACCGAGCAGAGCCAGAGTCAGCAGAATCTTCTGCCTCAGTTCTGGAATCGTAAAGACGACCCTAATTTTTTCCCACATCAGATACGACTCCTAAGGTCTGCATTTCGCATTTGCACTTCCTGCGGCAACGCGTACAAGCGAGGCGGGGCAGATGGTGGCACTATTTTAGCCGTGACCTTGTTCTGGACCGAGCCCCCATCGACTGCTCTTCAGGTCGCTGAACATTAAGCCAGCGGCTGTCCGGGGCCAGCGGCGGTTCGACGGCAGCCTATGATAGCGAAGTGTCACTCCGCCGGCATTACCAATTGGTGGCTATCTGCCGAAGCGACGGTTACAACTACTGTTGGGCTTTGGCAGCGACCCGCTCGGCGGGAGTGCGTTTTGCCGGCAATTGCGTTACCGAGCCTCCAGCGGCCTCAATTTTCTGTTTGGCGGATGCGCTAAAGCGGTGAGCAGTGACCGTCAGAGCCTTGTCGACTTCGCCTTCGCCGAGGATCTTGATTTCGTCAAAGGTTTTCTTGACCACGCCCTTCTGCTGCAGCGTCTCGGGGCTGACTTCATCACCGGCGGCAAAGGCGGCAGCCAGGTCACGAACATTTAGAGCCACCACGGTTACGGCGAAGCGGTTATTGAAACCGCGCTTCGGAATGCGGCGAATCATCGGCAGGTCTTCACCCACACGACCCGGGTGCCGCGAATAGCCGCGACGCGATTTCTGACCATCTTGGCCGCGGCCAGCGGTCTTGCCTTGGCCTGATGCATTTCCGCGTCCAATGCGACGCTTCTTGCGATTCTTGTTGATACCGCGGTTAACTTCGTCCAATCTCATTACAGTGAAACTCCACGTAATCTTTCCACATCTTCACGAGTGCGGAGCTTTTTGATGGCTTCGAATGTTGCCTTCACCAGAACTGAGGGATTGTTCGAGCTAAAGCTTTTGGTCAGGATGTCGCGAATTCCAGCGGCTTCACACACGGCTCGCACTGCAGGACCGGCGATGATGCCCGTACCGGGGTTGGCCGGCAGCAGAATTACTTTGGCCGCACCATATTCTCCGACGACGCGGTGAGGAATGGTGCCATCGATCAGGCTCACTTCGATCATTTCACGATTGGCCTGCTTTTGAGCTTTCTGTACGCTCGGCGGAACTTCATTGGCCTTGCCATATCCGAAGCCAACGCGTCCCTTGCCGTCGCCAACCACGACCAGAGCCGCGAAGCTAAAGCGTCGACCACCTTTGACTACCGCTGCACAGCGTTTGATTTTCAGCACGCGCTCAATGGAGCCGTCGCCAGATTGTTCGTTTGCATTCGCCACGAATGTATTACTCCGAAGTGAAATTGCCGTTGGTGGCCAGCCCTAAAACTCCAAACCTGCTTCGCGAGCCGCATCCGCGAAAGCGGCTACTCTACCGTGATACTTGCAAGCCCCTCGATCCAGCTGAACCGACTTGACGCCGGCGGCCTGAGCTCGCTCGGCGATAGCCTTGCCAATTGCCGATGCCGCCTCGCAATTGCCACCATTGGTAACTCCCAATGATTGTTCGCGAGTGGAAGCGGAAGCCAAGGTGGCTCCCTTCTCGTCATCAATTAACTGACAGGAAAAGTGTTTCAGCGTTCGCTGCACGCTCAACCTCGGACGCAGCGAATTGCCTCGGAGCTTGTTTCTCACGCGGAAGCGGCGACGCTTGCGCTGGTTGTTGATGATCTTCTTGAGTTTCACGACAGACTACCCGCGATATCAAAATGTAGACAATAAAGTCGAATCAGGTGGCAGACTTACCAGGCTTGAGTTTGATCTGCTCGCCCTGGTAGCGGATTCCCTTGCCCTTGTAGGGCTCCGGCTTACGCAACGCACGAACTTCAGCCGCAAACTGCCCAACCTTTTGTTTGTCGCAGCCTTGAATGACAATGTGAGTTTGATCCGGGCAAGTCACGTTGAGACCTTCCGGAATCTCTTTCTTCAGTTCATTGGCGAAACCCACCCGCAATTGCAGCTGTTTTCCCTGGACGGCGCAAATGTATCCCACGCCGACGACTTCCAGTCGCTTCTCGTAACCGTCTTTGACACCCACAATCATATTGTTGATGACGGCACGTGTCATTCCGTGCAGCTCCCGCGAGGTTCGCTCGTCGCTGCTCCGCGAAACGCTTACCGAATTGTCGTCCTGGTCGACGGACACAGCGATCTCGGGCCGGTGCTTAAACTCCAGCTGTCCTTTCGGACCTTTCACCGAGATGACGCGATCGGCCACATTGACTTCCACACCGTCGACGATGGGGACCGGTTTTTTTCCAATACGTGACATGGCTAAGTTCGAGACTCAAGGTCCATTGCAGATAGGTAAATAGTTGGTATTTGCCGAGGAGCTAGCAGACTTCGCAAAGTACTTCGCCACCAATGTTCTGTTGGCGAGCTTCGCGATCACTGACCACCCCCTGGCTCGTGCTGATGATCGATATCCCCAGCCCATTCAATACCGGACGAAGCTCGCGACTCTTACTGAAGACGCGACGTCCGGGCTTGCTGACCCGCTGGATGGTCTGGATCACGCGTTCTCCATTGGGACCGTACTTCAACTCGATGCGGAGCGTATTAACCGGCTCGGCCTCCAGCTCTTTGTAGTCCCAAATATAGCCTTCTCGCTTCAGTACCTCTGCCACGCCGAGTTTCACTCGTGATGTCGGAATGTCGACATGCGGTCGCTCTACGCGCACTGCATTTCTAATACGAGTCAGCATGTCAGCGATAGGATCTGTCATCATCGTGGTTTATGTCCCTCTAACGACACGGAATGGGCCAAACCAATGCATCTTAAAAATCTTAAATGAGCTCTTCTTCAAGCCCCGCCCCGCCACGCGGTTCGAAACCAGCTGTCTCCACGAGGAGAGCAGAACACTCACTCTAGCTAAATCAACTTGTTATCAAGCAGGCACGATGGCCCGAAGCCAACTACCAGCTTGCTTTGCGAACACCCGGAATCAAACCCTGGTCGGCCAGCTTCCGGAAGCAAATACGGCAAATACCGAACTTGCGATATACCGCACGCGGACGTCCGCAAAGTTTGCATCGGTTCTCGCGACGGACGGAAAACTTGGGGCTCCGCTTTGCTTTGGCGATCTTGCTTTTACTTGCCACGGGATATCTATCCGGTCCTAATAGTTTCTCAAAAAAACATTCTGCTCAAAATCAATTGCCAAACCTTGCCCTTGGTCGCAGTCGGCACACCAAACATCCAGCAGCTGGCCATCCAACCGCCGGCCATCCAACAACTGGACGGTCAGCTCCGCTAGGCCGCGGGCGACTTGGCCGCCTTAAACGGCATCCCAAACATTTCCAGAAGCAAGAGTGCCTCTTCATTGGTTCGGGCGGTTGTGCAAATTGTAATGTTCATACCTTGAGGCTTGGTGTATTTGTCAGGATTCAACTCCGGAAATACCAGTTGCTCCGAGAGGCTCAGGCTGTAGTTTCCATTGCCGTCGAAGGCCTTGCGGCTGACACCTCGGAAGTCACGCACTCGAGGAAGTACGATACTCAAAAGTCGGTCCATGAACTCGTACATCCGCTGGCGGCGCATGGTTACCTTGCAACCGATGGCCATGCCTTCGCGAAGCTTGAATCCTGCGATGGACTTGCGGGCCAATGTCTGTACCGGACGCTGGCCTGACAAATCGGTCAGGGCGTCAAAGGCCAGTTCAAGGTTCTTCTTGTCCGCGATGGCCGAGCCAACACCCATGTTGACCACGATTTTCGTCAACTTGGGAATCGCCATCGGATTCTTGATGTTCAGCTGTTTGGCCAGCTCAGGCCGTATGTTGTTCAGGTAAGCTTCTTGTAACCTTGGAACCATGATTCCAAACCCTGCTTGGCAATTTCGTTGTCAAATGTAGTGTGATCCAGCCCAAATCTCAGCTGGCGTATTTCGCTTTGGCTGGCGCCACCACACCAAGTGATGCGCCGCTTTTCTTGGCGTAGCGTTCCTTGCTTCCATCGGGAAGGTAACGGATGCCGACGCGTGTTCGTTTGCCGGTCTTGGGGCAAATCAGCATCACATTACTGGCGCTGATAGGCATTTCCTTGCTCAATCGACCGCCTTGCGGGTTCTTCTGGCTACGGCGAACGTGCTTGTAGACCTTGTTGACGCCTTCCACGATGACACGATTCTTCTCGCGGTCGATCTTCAAGACTTTGCCGCGGCTGCCGCTTTCCACGCCCGCGATTACCAAGACCTCGTCACCTTCACGAATTAACATGTTCGTTTCCTCAAGGCCGACTGCTGATCGGCACAATAACTGACACGGATCGACCGGACTGCTTAAACTACCTCACTGGCCAGGCTGACGATCTTCATGAACCGTCGATCTCGCAACTCGCGAGCGACAGCGCCGAAGATACGTGTACCTCGAGGGTTGGCGTCCTTGTCAATCAAAACCACTGCGTTGCTATCGAAGCGGATATAACTTCCATCGGGTCGCCGGGTGGGCTGCTTGCAGCGAACCACGACCGCCCGAACAATGGCCTTCTTTTTGACATCGCTACCGGCTTGGACGGACTTTACCGAGCAAATGATGACATCACCCAGACCGGCGTAGCGTCGTCGGCTACCGCCCAGGACTTTGATGCACATGACTTCCTTGGCACCACTGTTGTCTGCAACTGCGAGTCGTGTTTCTTGCTGAATCATGGCTATGAGCCCTGGGAAATTCCGGATGTGCTAGGTGGCAAAACTAAGCGGGTTAAGGTCGGCATTCATCGGCTGCTGTAAAGGGAGCTAAGCCGCGTGAATGGCGGCCGCCATTCCAACCGCTCTACTCCGCGGATTCGCTCGTCGCGTCATCGGCGGCTGGCTGACCTGCGTCCTCGCCACCCGACAAATCATCAATGAGTTCGGATTGTTCGTTGGACTGAGCCCGGCGAGCAGCCCGCAGAGCCGAAATGTCCACTTCTTTGCTCTTCTCAATTACGCGGACCAAAGTCCAGCGCTTGAGCTTGCTGAGCGGACGACTTTCGCAAATCTCCACGCGATCGCCTACCGCGGACTCTTCATTCTCGTCATGGACATGGCACACAGAGCGTCGTTTGACAAACTTGCCATACTTCGGGTGACGTACCGTGCGGTTAATCTCTACCCGCCGGGTCTTGGCTGCCCGGTCACTGGTTACATATCCAACAACGATTCTGGCTGGCATGTCTGGCCTACTATGTATCTATCGAAACGTTTTACTTACAAAACTTGCGTCTGGCGTCGCTCGGAGGTGGCCGTTCGACTTTCCCGCAAAGCCCGCACTGGACCACTGTCAACGCGGAACCAGGCTTAGGCTAGGATTCGGGCTGGGCCTTGGCTCGTGCCCTTTCGCCCTGCAGGGTGCGAACCCGAGCGATCAACCGCCGATTCCGCTTCTTCTCGCTGGGCGATTCCAGCTTTTCCGTTTGAGCCTTGACCCGCAAACGGAACAGTTGGTTGGCCGCGTCTTTGGCGGTCAGATCCAGCTGCTCGTCGCTCATCTCTCTCAATTCATTAATGTTCATATCTACACTCGCTTCGTGATTGATGATCCGTCGACGTTACCTCCAGCGCTAAGGCTGGCAGCACCTAGGCTGGACGACGTTTCACCAACCTGACTGGGACCGGCATCTTGGCGGCCAAACGCGCGAAACAGACCTTAGCCTGCTGTTCGGTCACACCGGCCAATTCGTAGAGAACCGTTCCGGGTTTAACGACCGCCACCCAGGCCTCAGGCTCACCCTTACCTTTACCCATGCGGGTTTCCAAAGGCTTGGACGAAATCGGCTTGTCTGGGAAGATGCGAATGTAGAGCCGTCCTTCTCCCCGCACATATTGTTGTGCAGCGATACGTCCAGCCTCGATGGTTCGCGCCTTGATCCAGCCGCCTTGCGTCGCCTGCAACCCGAAGTCGCCAAAGACGACTTTGTTGCCGCGGGTCGCATTACCTTTTATACGACCTCTTTGGCTTTTTCGATGCTTGACCCGCTTGGGCATCAGCGCCATCGCTCGAGTCTCCCGCGTAAGAACCTTGATTTACCCATACTTGTATGCCGAGGTTTCCTTGAGGCGTTGAGGCTTCAGCGAAACCGTAATCAATCTTTGCTTGTAGCGTGCTCAGTGGCAGCGAACCGGCACTGGCCTTCTCGCGCCGCGCCATTTCAGCACCGCCTAAACGACCTGCCAACTGAACTTTGATGCCCCGGGCACCAGCGTCCATGGTGGTCTCCAAGGCCCGTTTCATGGTGCGGCGGAAATTTGCTCGCTTCATCAATTGCTGAGCAATGTCCTCCGCCACCAACTGAGCCTGAAGCTCAGGCCTGGCCACTTCTTCAATCTTCAAGTTGACACGACGGCCAATCAGAGACTGCAGTTCTTCCTGAAGTTTCTCTACGTCCTGGCCCTTCTTGCCAATAATCAAGCCGGGGCGAGCCACGAACAACATGACTCGGACTTCATCGCGCGTCCGCTCTATTTCGATGCGATCGATACCCGCATTGCGATATTGAGCCCGGAAACGCTGATCCGGATGATTTCGAATGAACTGTCGAATCTTCTGGTCTTCGACCAGCAACTCGGCAAATTCTTGTTTTGAGGCGTACCAGCGGCTCTTCCATCCGACGACAACGCCAGTTCGAAATCCGACTGGATTTACCTTTTGTCCCATAACAACAGCTCGCTTCTCTTGACGCCGATAATGCTTTTCGGAACCACTCCATCTAGCAGCGCTAGACTTCCATCTCTTCCAGCGGAGCCAGCTCAACGGTAATGTGAGCGGTTCGCTTCAGAATCCCGTATGCCATGCCCCTAGCTCGGGGCCTAATTCGCTTGAACGTCGGACCGCCATCGATTTTGGCGACGGTGACCACCAAGCGTTGAGGATTGAAGGATTGCCCACGATTCTGGTCCGGATCCTGGGCGTTACCAATCGCACTTCGCAGCACCTTTTCCAGCATGCGAGCTCCGCGATGAGGTTGGTACTTGAGCAGATCCAACGCTTCATCAGCGAACTTGCCACGCACCAGATCGGCCAACGGCCTGACCTTTCTCGCGCTGATTCGTGCATATTTATGGGTGGCCTTAAATGCCATCTTACCGACCCTTCAATTGGATGAGAGCTACTTCTTGCCTTTGCCAGTGTGACCGCGAAAGGTCCGCGTGGGAGCGAACTCACCCAGCTTGTGCCCCACCATGTCCTCAGTCACCAATACCTTGGTGTGCTGCCGGCCGTTGTGCACCATAAAGGTCACACCAACGAACTCGGGAACGATCGTGCAGCGACGCGCCCAAGTGGTAATGGGAGCGCCCGAACCAGCCTCTTGCGACTTGATCACTTTCCCGTACAGCCTGGGGTCTACAAATGGCCCCTTCTTTGTCGATCGTCCCATAACTGACTCTTGTGTACTTAATGGGGCTCACCCAACGGTGAGCCTGACTCGGTTGAATGAAGTCAAATTATTTCAATTTCAGCTGACCGTAACGCTTCGATCGCCGACGACGAATGATCGAAACATTTGACGGTTTACGGCGTGCACGCGTAGCACCGCCCTTGGTAGGTCTGCCCTGAGGCGTGACCGGATGGCGTCCGCCCTTGGTACGACCCTCACCACCACCGTGCGGGTGATCAATGGGATTCATCGCGGTGCCGCGAACGTGGGGACGACGCCCCATCCAGCGAGCACGCCCAGCCTTACCCAAAACAACGGCGCCGTGATCCGGATTGCTAGCGCGGCCAACGGTCGCCCGGCAGTTGCCCGGCACGCGGCGAATTTCTCCACTTGGCAAACTGAGCTGAGCCCAATCAGCCTCTCGGGCCATCAAGGTGGCCATCGTTCCCGCACTACGGCACAGAACCCCACCACGACCCGGTTGCAGTTCAATGCAGAAAACTTCGGTGCCAGCAGGCATCACCTTCAGCGGCAAGCAATTGCCCACCGTCGCTGGAGCGTCCGGACCATTTTGAACCTTATCACCCGCCTTCAAGCCATCCGGCGCGACCACATACCGCTTTTCCCCATCGGCGTACACCAGCAAGGCAATACGGCAGGATCGGTTAGGATCGTATTGGATGGAATCCACCTTGGCGGTAATCCCATCCTTGGAACGCTTGAAATCAATCACACGATACTGCTGCTTGTGACCACCGCCGCGATGCCGAGCCGTGATGCGACCTTGATGATTGCGTCCTCCCTTTTTCTTCTTGGGACGAAGCAATGACTTCTCAGGCTTGGCACCCGGCGTCAGCTCGGAAAAATCGCTGACGGACGCATTCCGCCGGCCAGCGGAGGTTGGTTTGTATTTGCGAATTCCCATGGGATCGTTTCCAGTCTCGGCCCGCGTCTAACTTGTTCTTGCGGGGAATTACGTTCAATCTCACTTACCACCAGACGCTGAGAGCAACCCAAGCGGATGCCGGCAGCGATGGATCGGACACCACTAGAAGAAGTCAATGCGGTGCTCAGGACCCAATTTCACGATGGCCTTCTTCCAGTTACTTGTTACCCCATAGCGATAACGGTAACGCCGCGTCTTACCGCGACGGTTCTGAGTCATAATTTTCTCTACTTGTACGTCAAAAAGCTCTTCCACGGCGCGACGGACATCCGTCTTCGTTGCCTGAGGATGAATCTCGAACGCATAGTGGTTATTGCGAGCAGCCCGGTGGACACCCTTTTCCGTAACCAGCGGACGGATGATCACCTGGTGTGGCTCTAACTCAAAGCCCGGGCTATTCACCTTGGCACGCGCTATTTTGCTCATCAGTACCGCAACCCTGTGTCAGCTAACTTGCTCTCGTCGCCCTGCTTCTGTCGGTCAAAGCCTGTCGGACAGCGAGCGACTGTATCCCAATTTCAATGAATCTCTCTAAGCGTCAGCGGAAGCGGTCGATTGGGACTGCAACCACTCTACGGCCTGCTTGGTCATCAGCACTCGCTTGGGGCGAAGCACATTCAAGGCATTCAAATCCGCCACGCGGGTTACCTCGACGCCCTGCAAATTGCGCGAGCTGAGGTAAACATTGGTTTCATAATCGTTGGTGGCGATGGTGGTCGTCATGCCCGACAAGCCCAGTGCATTCAGCGTACCCGCCAAGGCCTTGGTCTTCGGCTCTTGCATATCGAGCTTGTCCACCACCACAACCTCACCATCTGCAAACTTGCTGGCAATCGCCATTTTGGTCGCAGACTTAACAGCCTTCTTCGGCAAACGGTAGTAAAACGAGCGAGGCAGCAACTGCATGGCATGGCCACCGCCGCGACGCTGCGGAGTCCGCTTGGATCCCATTCGCGCGTTACCAGTGCCTTTCTGGCGATACATTTTCTTGGTGGTTCCTGCGACTTCCCCGCGATTCTTCGATCGCTTCGTTCCCTGACGAAGATTCGCCAAATACATCACGACAGCGTCGTGCAGGAGTTGCTTGTTGATCTTCGGTGCAATCCGATCCGTATCGACGTCGATCTTACCGACCTCTGCACCGCTTTGATCATAGACTGGCAACGTAACCATTTTGTTTACGCTCTCTTGGCTTTCAATGACCCGCCGCTATTCAAAGCTGACGACTCTAACCTGCAAACTCTATCCACTGCATCCCGCAAAAGCCGGGCACACCATCAGGGCTGCTGACGACTAGCTTGGCCCTACCTTGTTCGTTTCACGGACGATTACAAAACTGCCGCGAGGGCCTGGCACAGCGCCCTTGACCAACAGCAAGTTGTTCTCCACGTCGACCTTCGCAACCTTCAGGTTACGAACCGTCTTTCTCGCATTGCCGTAGTGACCGGCCATCTTCTTGCCCTTCAGCGTCCGGCCTGGGTAAGTACCCATGCTGGTACCGCCCGCATGACGGTGGCACTTCTTGACACCGTGCGTTGCACGCTGACCACTGAAGTTGTGCCGCTTCATAACGCCGGCAAAACCACGGCCCTTGCTAGTTCCGATCACATCCACCGCGGTCACGCCTTCGAGTACCGCTGCGGTTACCTGCGAGCCAACTTCAGCATCTGTCGAGCCGCGAAACTCACGCACAAAACGCTTGGGCTCACAGTTCGGCTTGCTAACCGCTTCAACCCCAGAAGCAGCACGCACCTTGGACCGTTTGCTGCTGATGGTGGCGACCTGACCCCGCTGCGCCCGACTGGCAAGTCGCCGAGGCTTGTCAAGATAGCCCAACTGAACGGCTTCATATCCATCGCGCTCAACGGTTTTTACCTGAAGCACATGACAAGGACCTACTTCCAAAACCGTCACGGGTACTACCGTGCCGTCTTCCTGGAAAATCTGCGTCAATCCGACCTTACGGCCGAGAATTCCCTTAGTCATCTTCACTGTCCCGTTAAACGCTTGCCGAATGGGACCGAAGCACAAGACTTCGCGTTACCCAGCCAGCTTCCGTGTCATATCAGCTGAACTCAAATATAAATGAATCGCGACCGCCATCGCCGCACAAGCAGACAGCGAACTATCGCAATTAATCAACAGAGATCCAAGCAGATCCGTCTCGCACTAGCGAGCGGTCGCCTTAATCTTGATATCCACACCAGCGGGCAAACTCAACTTGTTGAGAGCCTCAATCGTCTTGGCAGTTGCCTGCTGAATGTCGATCAGTCGCTTATGTGTACGAATCTCGAATTGCTGCCTGGCCTTCTTGTCAATGTGAGGACCGGACAAGACGGTGTACCGCTCGATTCGAGTTGGCAATGGAATGGGACCATGGACCTCAGAGTGAGTTCGCTTTGCCGTATCAACGATCTCCTGTGCGCTCTGATCAAGGACAGAGTGATCGTAGGCTTCCATCCGAATACGAATGATTTCGTGCGAACCTGCCGCCACGGAAATTCCTCTCAACTGCGTAAAATTCGTAACTAACAACTGCCCCAGGCTTGACAGATCCCGACACCAATGGGTCCGGACCCAGCCCGAGGGAACAGAAGATATTAAGATCGCTCACTAGGGCCGTCAACGGCAAATGGCAAATGTGTTGCAGATACTTTGCCAGTCGATACGTCGGCCACTAGGCCGGGGTAGCAACGGGGCGACCTTAGCAGTCTGTTTATTGATTTGGCAGCGTGTTTTATTACTCTTGCTGCTTCAGGCCCCATATGTTGCCTGCACGGCCGCAGGGACGCAAAGCTTGCCCAGTTGTAAACCTCGTCATTTCACACGCGTCCACCGCGCGACCCAAGCCACGATTGTTTCGTAGAAAACTTGTCAGAAATAATCCGCTTTAGCCGTCAGCCACCGGATCCGCAGCCGGCCGCCGCTCCGGACTCGCTTGCAGCCACAGCGCCGAATCCTGTCATTGCTAGCCATCACCGCTGCCCAAGTCGCTGGGTACGTCCGGGCGATCGGCTTTGTCGGGGCGATTGGCTTTGTCGGGCGATCCGTCGGGTCCGGGTTGGGGGCCGCGGTGGCGGGCTAGGAGGACTCAGCGGGCAATGTCTCTTCGCCACTCGGTGGCGTTTTGCCGTCGAGTATGCAGGCCACGTTGACATCTCCTAAAACGTTGATGGTGGTTCGGCAGCGGTCTAGAAACCAATCCACCGTCAGCAGGATGGGAATCTTTTCAATGGGTAGTCCCACGGCGGTAAACACAAGCGTCATGGTCACGATGCCCGCTTCCGGAATACCAGCAGCCCCGATGCTCGCCAGAATCGAAGTAACAACGACTGTTAGCTGTTGGGTCAGATTGAGATCCATGCCAATCATCTGGGCTATAAACAAAGCAGCCATAGCCTCGTAAAGAGCCGTGCCGTCATTGTTGAAGTTAGCGCCCACTAGCGCGCCAAGGCTGGCCGACTTTTCCCGCACTCCCACGTTCTCACGCAGGCACGCATACGTCACTGGCATGGTGGCTGTCGAGCTATCCGTCGAAAAGGCCATGATCAGCGCATCCCTCATGCCCATAAGCATCCGCCAGGGCGAAACCCAGCTGAAAAAGTGGATGCGGGTGAGATACCAAACTGTTTGCAGGCCCAGAGCTAAGAGCACCGCACCCACAAAGGCCCCCAGTTGCCAAAAGGCTCCAAATCCTTCGGTGCCTACTACGGAGGCGACCACACAGGTGACCCCGATGGGTACCAATTCGATAATCCAATGCAATACCACCAGAATCGTACGGTAAGCGAGTTCCACCAGATCCTCCATCGTCTGGATGGGCTCGCTCTTGATTTGACGCATGGCGATGCCAAAGGCTACGGCAATGATAATGACACCAATGACATTCTGGCTGTCCCCAAGAGGGCCGAGAAGGCTCTTGGGTATGTTGGAGATTATCTGGCCCATTGGGTTCGCAGGCAGCGAGTCGTCGGTGGCAACATCCGCTCCAGTCGCATTCGGCTGCGATTCTTGCGTTATGTCTTCAGCGGTAGGCTGTGCTTCGGCCGGAGAAGAGGCATTCGCTTGGCTGCTCGGCGCGTTCTGATTAGCGGCTGTTTGCCCCGATGTTGACGCATTGCTACCGGCCTTGCCGGGCTGAAGGATGTTGGCGACGCCCAGTCCGATGAAAATGGCCACGGAAGTATTCAGCAGCAGCAAGCCGATCAGCTTGCGGATCGAGCTGCGGGGTATGTCGGAGGTCATGAGCACATGCACGACCGCTATCAGGATCAGCGGCGGCGCCAGGGCTCCCAGCAACTGCAGAATGACTTCGCTGAGTGGGCGCAGCAGTTCGGCATACTGCCCCAGCGCGAGTCCGAGAATCACCCCCAGCAGCATGCCGGCCAGAATCCGCCAATACAGGGGAATCGAAGTCCAATTCGGAATACGGCCTTTTCGCCTGGATTCGGCTGGGGGCGTTGTCGACTGCATGTATCGTTTTTCGCTGAGCCTTTGCTTGGAATCGATTCCATCCTCCAGGAATCGCCACCGAGTATAAAGGATTCGTTTCGGACGGGTTGCCTTGCACAACCAGGCGATCAGGAAATTTGCTGGCCCGCGTTGACAAACCGAGCTAACTAAGCGACTTTCTTTCCGGTCGCGTTGTCCTCATTCGAATCGTCTCCGTCAGGGATTTCCCATGTCTGTCATGTTCGCCGTGCCCTTGGCATTGCTCACCAAATTCAAACTCAAGTCCGCCTCTCAGTTCGTGCATGCTGCACAGGCTGATGTTGAAAGACAGCGATTCTGTGACGCATTCGATGATGATGACGACGAGGACGAAGACGAAGAGGATGACTCGGACTCCGATAGCGACGACGAAGATCTGGATGACGTGCAGCCGATCGAAGACGATGAAGACGAAGATGATCCCTTCGATGATTTCGACGACGATGACTTCGACGATGATTTTGATGACGACTTCGAGGAGGAGCTCGACGACGATTACGAAATCGAGCCAGACGACAGCGAGATGTTTCCGCCGCAGGACGACGACGACGGTGACGATGACGATGCTGACGACGTCGATGATGTTGAGGATCTGTGAGCGGGCAGGCTGACAGCGTCCAATGCCTCGAGCCTCCCTTTACCTGCTTTCGAACCGGCTCTGGGTGGGTTACTCCCGCTCGGGCCGATTGTTCTGCGCTGCCGAAAATGTTCGGCAGGCCAAACCCGAGCTGGTAACCGCTGCGAGTCGCCGAGTTTCCCGATCGCAACGCGCAAGGTTTCAACTCCGGTGTCAGCAGGATTCTGGCGATCGCCCAGCTGTTTCCCAAGCCAGCAAGGCTTTTTTGCGGCTCGTTCCCCAGCGATAGTTTCCAATGACCCCGGTTTGACGTATGACCCGATGGCAAGGGATCAACACGGCTAGCCGATTGCGTCCGACGGCGGTACCCGTGGCCCGGGTCGCAGTCGGGTGCCCAATCGCATTCGCCACATCGGTGTAGCTCACCAGATGTCCTGCCGGAATTTCTAGCAGAGCACGCCACACCAAGACTTGAAACTGGCTGCCGTGTACGAGAGCCCTAAGTGGCGACGAGTCTGAGCCGGGCAGGCGACGTCGAAAAATCAAGTCTGCCAATGAGTTCATGGCTGCTGGATCCCAACGGATGTTGGCCTGTGGCCATTCTTTCCCGATGAAGGCAATGGCTGCCGCAGGCTCATCGCAATCGGGGAAGGAAATGTGGCAAACGCCGCGAGGGCTGGTCGCCAGCAAGCAATTTCCCAACGGTGTATCAACAAAGCCGGCAATGATTTGCCAGCCACTGCCTCCTGATTTGATTTCCCCGGGGCTGGCCGACTCAAGAGTCACGCAGAGATCATGCAGCCGACTCGGACCGGACAGTCCAGTTTCCAGCGATGTCTGAAGAACACTGTGCCCCGACAATAACAATCGCTTGGCATGGCTCAGGGTAAGGCATTTCAGGAACGCTTTGGGCGTGATGCCGGCCCAACGCGAGAACATGCGATGCAATTGAAACACGCTCAGCTCGACGGTTTTCGCCAAGTGTTCCAAGTCGGGCTGTTCATCGCTATGTTGGTCCAGGTAGCGGATGATCTGTTCAATGCGTTGGTAGTCATTCATGCGTCAAATATAGACTCGCTGGACTGCGAGTAGCCACCCGATTCTTGCGCAGCTCAGCCTGATGATTTACTCACACTCAACTGCCGGCTAACAAGTCCGTGTGGATTCTGCGGATCGGAGCAAAAACATGAAAATCTGGGTCGATGGAGATGCGGCACCACGCGAGGCCAAGGAGGTGATCTTCCGTACCGCCAAGAGGCTGCAGATCGAGACCATTCTGGTAGCCAATCAGCGGCTTGCCGTACCGATAAATACCAGCATGGTCTCGTGCGTGATCGTCAAGCCTCATGCGAATGCCGCCGATCAACACATCCTTCAGGCAGCGGCTGCTGGTGACATTGCTATCACCGCCGACATTCCTTTGGCGGCTCAGCTAGTTGAGCGCGGTGTCTACGTGATTGATCCGAGGGGAGAAGAATATCACGCGGACAATATTGCCTCCAAGCTTTCCATGCGAGACTTCATGGATGGCTTGCGCGGCTCAGGGGAGATTTCGGGGGGAAGTGCTCCCTACAGCCCACGCGACAAGAAGGCCTTTGCACAGGCGTTGGATCGGCTGTCGACAGCAGCCAATCGTCAAAAAAAGCTGTGAGCTCAGGATGAGTTCTCACAGCTTCCGTTAGATCGTGGTTTAAAAAATGACCCTGTCTGCGACCGGATCAAGCTGACTCTATGGTGCTAGAGGGCTGGGAACATTGAAGTTAAAGCCATCATCGTCATCCGCGAGAGCGGCGATTCCAACGGCTAGTCCCGCGGCACCCAGCAAGCCGCCCCAGCCACCCATGCCGAAGCCTCCGCCTCCGCCGCCACCAAAGCCGCCGCCACCACCCATGTAGCCTCCCATGGGAGTGCAGCATTCTGTGGCACACGCGTCATCGGCCAGTACAACTTCTTCGGTCACAACACCTTCGCCAACCAGAGGCACCAAGCAAACATCTGCTGGGACATCTTGCTTGGCAACAAAACGAGTGCCGTTGGAAGACGTCATGGAAATGTCCGACCCGCCCGCATCGACGATTTCAACACACATCGCTCAATAGGCGCCACCGCCGGCAACAATGTCAACCGCTCCGGCAGTTCCTGGTTCGAAAGAGAAGCGTCCATACTGATCGGCTGGTGCAGTGGCCAACAGTTGCCCGTTTCTAAAAACCTTGACCATGTGTCCGGAGGGCAGCCAGTTGGGGCTAGGAAACAGTAACTGACCATTTACCACGCCACCGCGCATGTTAACTCGTGGATTCTGCATTTGCGGAGCTGGAGGGCCTAGCAGCCTGGCCGTCGAGCTCTCAGGTGTATCAAACCAATTTCCCGGGGACCACATTTCCGAAAACATCCGCTCGATTTCGGATCTCGGCAAACCGGCACAGTAGACGTTCATGACCGAGTCGGCACCGCCTTGTTGAAGCAGAACGGAATGCACCGCATAGCTGCTGCCCGAATCTGCCCGCAAGGTATGAAGACCGGGGCTCAACCCAGTGATCACGAAGCGGCCCTGCTCATCGCTGGTGGCCGAGCCGACAGTGGCGCCGCCGCTCTGGATGGTGACGGTTGCACCCGCTTGAACACCGGCCGGCGACAAGACTTGACCGTGCAAACTACCGTCCTGTCGCAGCGATCCCCACCCGCTTTGATAGGCAGTCACAGCCTCCAGAATTGACTGTGAGGGAGTCGGCACCGCTTCCGCGGCAATCGGAGCAGCCTCACTCGGTACATCGGGAATAGCAGGGATGGGTGGGTCCAGCTCTTGAGCTCTCAGTGTCGCAGTACCCAGCACAGCGGTACCCAGCATTAAGGTACATGCCCAGCAGGCAATAACTTTTATTCTTTGATGCATGTTCACTATACCTTCCATCATCCTGGTTGTTCGACTAGTCAATCTCCGAAGGTTCTGCGAGTTTAGCGGAGACAGGCAAGCTAATCCAGCAATCCGCCGCTGAGTTTTCCAGATTTTGCCTAGGAATTCTTGGAAACTGAATCGTGGGGGGCACAGAAACCGGCAAGCTTGGGGGCTGACTGAGTGATTTCTGGTGACTTCCGCGGCAGCTCCGCAGCCGAGACGACCGATACCACCAGAAGTTTCAGTTAGTTATGCCAGCTTCTCGTCTCTGCAACGCGATGCTTGAAGGCTGCAAGCATCGGTTTGCTAGCATTCTTGCGTCGCAGATTCAATGAGACGATGGGAGATCCGTTGGCAGGGAGGTCAGAGTCGGATGGAGTGTCCACTTCAGGCAAACATCAAACCCTGCGGGCGGCTGTGGTCAGCAGCTCGAGGCTATCTGTACACGGCTCTGCGGGCGGCCTTTGTCCTGCTGTTGTGTTCTGGCCTCGCAATGCTTTCAGGCTGCAGCGGACAATCGGAAGAGGCGGTTGCCGAGACCGAGACTCGCGCGGACTGGGAAGCAGATGCTGACGCGGAAGCCGGCGAGCAGGCTGAATCGGAAGCGGCAGTCAGCGATTCCGCTCAAGCTGGGACAGGTGGAAGTTTGCCGCCGGGTGCGGAGGTGAGCTCGCCCGCAGAAACGATCCCAGCGGATGCGGCGGGGGCAGGGGTTCAGAAACCGACTTTCCACACCTATAGCAAGTCTTCGCAACGGAACTATGCACCGAAAGATGCAGCTGAGGTGACTGAGTCGACCAGCCGAGCCTCCTTGGAAGCGGGCGAGCCCGCGGGAGAGGCTTCGTCTCCGGCTCCCGGCGGTTCGATGGCCGAGGCTCCGTCGATGGCCGAGTTCGATCCAACTGGCGTGCCAGATGCGTCCGAGGTGGAACCGGTCGAAAAGGCCGCAAGGGAAAGCCAATCTTTGGCCGAAGTGGTACAGGTTTTCTTTGCCACGGATCGGCTGCCAACTCAAGAGGTTTTGCCCTCGATGTCGCGAACCTTTCTGCCAGCCCTGGCCTTAGGCTGTTTAGGATTGGCTGCATTAAGCGGGGCCTTTGCTGCGAAGCGGTGGCGTGGGGCATGGTTGGGCACCGCAGTGACGGCATCCCTGTTGGGCATTCTGGCTCTGCAGATCAGCCTGGTCCGCTGGCAGCAGTATTCGCGTCTGGCCAGCAATGCCAGTACGCGTTTTTCGGTCTTGCGGTTTGAGCCCGACGAGCACGAGTATCCCCTGCATGTGGGCCTGGCGGAGGTTTCCTTGCCGCCCGGGCATCTTCCGGGGAAGTTCGAGAGGCCATCCTTGTTGCGTTTGGAGTTTGCGGAATCGCCCGATCGACACATTATGCTGCAACGCGTGGAAGTGGATCGCGATGTCGATCAATGGTTTGGCAGGGTTGCGGAGCGGTCGCGAGAGTCTGAGTCCGGAGAGGGCTTTCTGTTTGTCCACGGTTACAACGTTAAATTTGCGGATGCACTGAAGCGGACTGCTCAATTAGCTTCCGATTTGCAGGTGCAAGGACCGGCGATCAGCTATAGCTGGCCGTCGCGAGGGCAGGTGGCCGGTTACGCCGCCGATGAAGCTACCGTGAGTTGGGCAGTGCCAAATTTCGAGCGGCTGATTGTCGACCTCGTGCAGCGAGGCTCCGTTCGTCGCTTGAATATCGTGGCTCACAGCATGGGCAATCGTGCTCTCTTGGAGTCGATCGAGCGGATCTACTTGCGTGGCGAGGCGGCCGATTCGGCGGCAAGTGAGAAATTGCTCGGTTCCTTAATTTTGGCTGCGCCGGACGTCGATGCGCAGCGCTTTCGAACGCGCTCGCTGGAGGCTATTCAAAGCGTTTCTGAAAACGTGGTTCTGTATTTTTCCAGTCATGACCGCGCCCTGCAGCTTTCACAAGGGCTGCATGCAGCACCTCGCTTGGGCTTGGGCCAATTGCCGGCGTCCTTGGGATTAGAGGCGGTGGATACCGGGCGTTACGGACTGTTTTCCTTGGGGCACGCCTACTACGGCAGCGACCCGGTGGTGCTGGACGATATGCGGAGGGTACTGCATGACGGTCAGTCGGCCAGCCAGCGTCCCTATCTCAAGCCCGCGCGAACTGAGCAAGGTGTGGGCTACTGGGAGATTGATCGCGAGCGGCACGCCAGGCTGCAGGGCCAATCTCAGGCTCTTTAGCGTTGACTTCTGTCGATGCTGTGCTGTCGATCGTTTTCTATCGCTATCCTGCCGGCTTTCTTTCATTCAGCCGTTTGCTCTAGAGCCAAGGGCTGTTTCCGGCCCATTAGCAGGCTTCTAGTGTTGCCTGGGCCATCCGGACGTCACCGAATTCGTTGGACAATCGGTGTGAATGCACGATTTCGGTCAGTCCTTTCAAGTTTCGCCTGGGAAATAGCTTAATTTGTGCTGTTTGAGGGGATTGGGTGATTTATTGATTGATATTGGCCATTCCTGTGGTAGATTTATTGCATCATTCTGCACTTCAGGCGGCATTCTCTCGGAAAGTGGTGGGAATTGAGCACTGTTTCGGTCACTGAGCAGCGGCGAGCGCGGCTGTGCGAGCTGATACGGACCGAGGGCTTCGTTTCGATTCCCGATCTGCGCATGGCCTTGGAGGTCAGCGAATCGACAGTTCGTCGCGATTTGGATTACCTGGAGGCGGAGGGCGAAGTGCGGCGGACGCATGGCGGTGTGTTCTTCACCGGTAATGCGGCGTCGATGCGTCATTTTCAGGATCGTCGGGACGCGGAGTGGGAGCGAAAGCGGCAGGTCGCGATCGCTGCCAGCGAATTGATCGAGGATCACGACACGCTATTGATCGACGGAGGTAGTACTGCCTACGAGTTGGCTCGCCAGTTATTGGGTAGGCCTTTGCAGGTGGTCACGAATTCGTTGCCGGTAGCCAATTTGTTTGCTTCGAGTGACGCGGTCGATCTGGTTTTGTTGGGTGGATACGTGCACCATCGGACCAGCGTATCGTTGGGCCCCTACGCCAATCAGATGTTGTCCACGTTGAACGTGCAGAAGGCTGTGTTGAGTATCGCCGGAGCCGATCACCGCGGTTACTACAACAGTAATTTGCTATTGGTCGAAACGGAGCGGGCGATGATGCAGTCCGCGGATCAGACGATTGTGGTTGCTGACAGCAGTAAATTTGGCCGTAGTTCCCTGGCGAAATTATGCGGCCTGTCGGAAGTGGAAACGGTTGTCAGCGACGAGTCGCTGAGTTCGCAGGCCCGAGAGTGGCTGGAAGAGGCGGGAGTATGTTTGCTGTTGGCGGCTGATAGGCGGTCTGGCTCAGCCAGCGAATCGAATGATTCCGCGGCGGATCAGGCGGCCCCGGACCAGCGGGCCGCAAGTTCTAACGGTGATACTCGAACTCCAAAATAAACGTTGACGGTGGCGTGTGGTCGCCGGTCTTGATGGAACCCGGAGCAGATTATGAGTGCAGCAGTCGTAGATAGAACGCAAGTAGAAGCTCTGGTGCGACAGATTGTTCATAGAATATCAAATGGCCAGGCGGGATCCGTCGCCAAGCCTCAGCTGCGCGTCAGTATTTCAGCTCGGCATGTGCATCTCACCGATGAGCACGTCGAGCGACTGTTCGGTGCCGGTCACAAGTTGACCCCAGGCAAGCCGCTGTACCAAGACGGATTCTACGCCGCCGAGGAAACGGTCATGATCGTGGGTCCTCGGCGTCGCATGTTGCCGGAAGTACGAGTTCTAGGGCCAACCAGGTTGCACAGTCAGGTGGAGCTGGCGTTGACGGATGCCATCTCTCTCGGTATTCCCGCTCCCGTTCGTCACTCCGGTGACATCGAAGGTACGCCGGGATGCGTGCTAGTAGGACCCGCCGGGACGGTGGAGCTGCAGCAGGGCGTGATCCGCGCCGCCCGTCATGTGCATATGAACTTTCAGGAAGCGGCCTACTACGGCGTCCAGAACGGTGACCTCATGACGCTCAAGGTCTCCAGCCACCAGTGCAGCGTGTCCTTCGATGATTTGCTGGTTAGGGCTGATAAGAATGCCAAGTTGGAAGTGCATATTGATACCGATGAGGGGAATGCTTGCAACCTTGATGAGGCTACGGTCGTGGAACTGAAGCCGCAGGGTGCATGTGGTTGCAAAGGTTCGTCCTGAACGAAGGTTCTGAAAAGATACATAGGTCTGCCAGTTGTGCTGAGCGGCCGAAGTTCGAATTCCGTGTTTAGCCTGAGAGAGGCTGATATTTAAATGCCAAGATCTAGGAGAAAACCAAAGATGGCACAGATTTCCGAAGCGTTGGGCATGATCGAGACCAAGGGCTTTGTTTCCTTGATCGAGGCGACTGATGCCATGATGAAGGCTGCCAACGTGCAGTTTTTGGGTTGGGACAAGGTGGGCAGTGGTCTGGTTTCGGCCTTTGTCACCGGTGACGTGGCTGCGGTCAAGGCTGCAACCGACGCCGGGGCGGCTGCAGCCGGCAGGATTGGTGAGGTGGTAAGCGTGCAGGTCATCGCCCGCCCGCATCAGGATCTTTCCAAAGTCTTGAAGGTGGGTGGTTGATCCATACCAGCTTGTCCCTCGTTCGTTACGTAGTATCTCTCGCTGAAGTGAATAAAGAGTATTGAAATGCAAAATGCAATTGGATTGGTTGAGACCAAAGGCTTGCTGGCGTTGATTGAAGCCACGGATGCCATGGTGAAAGCGGCAAGTGTCGAGATCGTGAAACGCGTCGACATTGGAGGCGGCCTGGTAACCACGATTGTCAGCGGTGACGTGGGCAGCGTGCGAGCCGCTGTTGAAGCCGGTGCGAGCGCGGCTTCGCAAGTTGGAGAGTTGGTTGGCAGCCACGTGATTCCGCGGCCAGCCGAAGGTCTCAGTGAGGCTTTTTTGGGCTGAGCTGCCAGCAGGCAACTCCACGTTGGTTAAGGTCTCGTCGGGCCTCGGATGGTGCGTTTTCGTCGTCAGGGAATGGAATGAAGATCCTAGTCGCAAATCTCGGTTCTACCAGCTTTAAGTACCGCTTGTTCGATATGCGAGAGGATGCGTCGGAGACTCAATTGGCTCGAGGCGGTGTCGAACGGATTGGATCGCCGAGCAGTCCTTGCCAGGTAGCCATCGGTGACTATGTCGGGCAACTGGAAATGCAAGTGCCTCATCACGGCGTGGCGGTGCAAGCCTGCATTCAGCAGTTGACGGATCCTGAGCATGGATGCCTGGAGAGTGCGGATGAGATTGCAGCCATCGGCTTTAAGGCGGTGCATGGAGGCCGCAAGCAGGGTGTGTTTCGCATCGATGAGGAAGTCATGCAGTGTATGCAGGAAGTCAGCTCGGTGGCCCCGGCACACAACCCACCTTATTTGAGTGCGATGCGACAACTGGCGGACACCGTACCGGACATCCCGCTGGTCGCGGCCTTCGAGACCGACTTTCATGCGAGTATTCCGGACGCTCGACGCTACTACGCCTTGCCCAAGGAGTGGTCGGACGCTCTGCCGGTGCGCAAGTGGGGGTTCCATGGCGCAAGCCATCGCTACATCGCGCAACGGACACAAGAACTCCTGGGACGAGAGGACGCGAGGATTATTTCTTGCCATCTCGGTGGTTCGAGCAGTCTGTGTGCCATTCAGTCGGGACAGAGCGTGGCGACATCGATGGGCATGAGTCCCCAGTCGGGAATACCCCAGAACAACCGTGTGGGTGATCTCGATCCGTTCTGCCTGCCCATGTTGATGGAGCATAGCGGTAAAAGCTTGCCAGAGGTGTTGGAAGTTCTAGCTGAGGAAGGCGGATTGCTGGGCATCTCAGGCGGTATCAGCGGTGATCTGAGGGATTTGGAACAAGCCGCTCAAGCAGGTGAGCCGTCCGCCCGGTTGGCGTTGGATGTTTATGTGGCCGAGATTCGACGGCACTTGGGTGGAATGTTGGTTGCTTTGGGCGGTTGCGATGCGCTGGTCTTTACCGGCGGTATCGGTGAAAACGGGAAGTCCATGCGAGCCGCAATTTGCGATGGCTTGGACGAGTTGGGTTGGAGTCTCGACCCGGACAAAAATTCGACAGCTTCCGGCGAATGCCGGATCGATGCGGACAGCAGTCGCTCGCAGATATGGGTGGTGCCCACCAACGAGGAATTGGTGGTGGCCCGGCAGACGTATGCCTTACTCAATTCCGAATCCAGAGTTTGATCCAAGCGGGAACACGACTCATGTTTGTTGCCAAAGTGACCGGTTCAGTTGTTGCGACGGAAAAGGTCGAGTCGATGCGCGGTCAAAAGCTGCTGGTCGTCGAGCCCTACCGCTTGGAGCAATCGCAGCGAGATCGATTGACGACCACCGGAAGAACATTTATCGCCGTCGACATGCTGGGTGCCGGAGTCGGGGATTTCGTGTTGATTTCCCAAGGTAGCAGCGCGAGGTTTACGCCCGAAACGCAGAAGCTGCCCATCGACTGTGTGGTGATCGGGATCGTCGACTCGGTGGATGTCGAAAGGAAGAAAGTCTACAGCCGCCAGGATGGCTAACAGGCCGAACAAGATCGAGCGGAATACTTTCAGGAATCGAAACTATGCAAATCAGCGAAGACCTTATACGCAGCGTCGTGACACAAGTCATTCAAGAAGTTCGAGGCGGTGGGGTCGCCGGGCACGCTAGTCGCCGACTCGAGACCGCTGGCGAACCGGCTGGCCGCTTCGGCCTGTTTAAAGACGCCAATCAGGCGGTGGCCGCTGCTCGAGCGGCGTTTGAGCAGTTGAGAACGCGTCCCATGGAGGACCGCAAAAAAGCCATTGAACACATTCGCCGCATCTCTATCGAATCCGCCGAAGAGCTGGGGACGATGGAAATGAATGAGACCAAAATCGGCAGGTTGAAGCACAAGATCGAAAAGCTGGAAACGTTGGGCCGTCGTTCTCCGGGAACTGAGTTCTTGTCGACTCAGGCCTATAGCGGTGACAAGGGACTGGCTGTCATCGAGCACGCGCCCTTTGGTGTCATCGGGGCCATCACGCCGGTCACCCATTCGCTGCCAACCATTACGGGTAACGCCGTGAGCATGTTGGCGGCGGGGAATTCAGTGGTAGTCAATCCACACCCCAGTGGCCGTCGGGTAGCTGCGGAAGGCGTGCGAAGATTCAACGAAGCCATCTACCGTGATATCGGTATCGACAATTTGATTTGCGTCATCCAGGAACCAACCTTGGAAACCGCCAATGCAATTTTCAGTCATCGCGATGTGGCCCTGATTTGCGTGACCGGTGGACCGGCTGTGGGACGCGCGGCTTTGAATAGTGGGAAGCGGGCCATTGTGGCCGGTCCCGGCAATCCTCCGGTGGTCGTGGATGAATCCGCCGACTTGGATCGAGCGGCGCGTTGCATCATTCAGGGTGCCGCCTACGACAACAACTTGCTGTGTATCGCGGAGAAGGAAGTTTTCGTGGTGGAGCGTGTATTCGATGACATGCTGGCCGCCATGCAGCGAGCGGGAGCCGTGCCATTGAACAGCAGTCAAATCGATCGTCTGACCGCCGCCGCGTTTCAAGAAGTCGGAGAGGACCGGCATCTAGCCCCTACCAAGGAATTGTTGGGACAGGATGCGGCCAAGTTAGCCCAGGCCGCGGGCGTCACGATAGATCCAAATTGCGAGTTGGTGTTTGGTGAAACCGACCAGGATCATCCTTTTGTGGGGGTTGAGCAAATGATGCCCTTCCTGCCATTCGTTCGCTGCCGCGATGTTGACCACGCGATTGAGTTGGCTCAACACTACGAACACGGCTTCCGACATACGAGCATCATTCATTCACGTGACGTGCACAACATGACCAAGATGGCCCGCGTGCTAGACACCACCCTGTTCATCAAGAACGGTCCTTGCATGGCAGGCTTGGGCTTAGGTGGCGAGGGCTATCTTTCGTTTTCCATCGCTGGTCCGACCGGGGAGGGTGTGACGACGCCGCTGACGTTTACTCGAGAGAGACGCTGCAGCATGATCGAGGATTTGTGGATTCTTGGCGATCCGGGTTCCAAGTAGCGGACGTTTGGGAGGTTTGTTTTGCAAGTTGCACTTGTGGTTGGACATGCCAGCTCGACCGTTAAGCACGCTTCCTTGCATGCTCAGAAGTTACTGTTGACGCAGCCCTTGATGGCCGATGGCAGGACGCCCGATGGTGATCCACTGCTCGCGGTGGATCACATCGGGGCAGGTAGCGGTCAGCGGGTAATTCTGACCAGTGATGGGCGGGCCATACGCGAAATGCTAGGCGTTGAGAATTCGCCCATTCGTTGGGCGGTGATGGGAATCGCCGATGATTGACGGCCGATGAGGCGGGTGAAATGAGTGCATCCGATTCCGTAGCGTGGAAGTCACCACAGCGGCACGCGGATGATTTTTCGATAATTGTTTTGTGTTGGTCCAGTTGCTGCCCATGATGACTAATCCCGCTGAGATCGAAGCCATCGTGCGAGTCGTTGTCAGACGACTGCGGGAGCAGGGTGCGCTGGCGGTGGACAAGCAGTCAGCTAGCGCGGCAAAAATTGCAACGACAAGTTTCGCACCCGTCAGCCAATCCCCCAACTCGCCCAGCAGCGAGAAGTCTCTCAGGTGGCCGGGAAAGCTAATCACATTGGAGGCAATCACAGGTCGATTGGAAGGCCTTAAGCGATTGCAGGTCGCACCGGGTACCGTCATCACACCGGCGGTGGCGGATGAACTGCGACAGCGTGGCATTCAATTGGAGCGAGTTGCCGAGGAACCAGCGGGATTCAGGCACAGTGCTCAAGGCTTGTTGGTGATCGCCGATTCCAGTTTGTATTCGCAGGTCTCCGCGTATGCGGAGTTCACTGCGGCGAGCCAGAATTGTGCGGCCGATGTGCGACGCATTGCAGCGCACTTCAACTCGGGTGGAAAGTCCGCGATTTGGCGTTGCGAAACGCCCTTTGCCGCCATGCAAGCTGCCGCCAAAGATTCCTTGTTCAGACCGGCTCAGCTGGCCAGGCCGGAGGATTTGGCGCGAGCTGTACGCGAGGTGGATGCTAATCTGATCATCCTGGACGCACACAGCTGGGACCTGACGGCGCTCACGAAGTTGGTAGCGGATTGGAGCGTACCAGATCGATTGGGAGCAATACGCACAGGGGGTACATCGTGAAGATACACCGAGTCATCGGTAGCGTAACGCTCAGCCGCTGTCATCCGAGTTTCCAAGCCGCCACACTGCTGGCAACCGAGCCGGAGGGGCTCGCCTGCTTGGGCTTGGATGGCCCGACTTCGCCTGACATGGTGGTCGTCTGGGATGCGCGGGGAGCGGGGTTTGGCAGTCGCGTGGCCATCAGCGACGGCGCGGAGGCCGCCCAGGCGTTTCGGCCGGAGCTGAAGGCGGTGGACGCGTATTGCTCAGCGATCCTCGATAACGTTTACGTCGATGCCAAAGCCATCGAAAAACTCAACATCGGTCAGACAGAATGACCAAATAACGATAAAGGTGCCCTAACCTCGGGTGTTTTCCAGCAACGGAAAGCGGACGCGGAAGAAGTGCCATGCGACCACTGGGTTAGTCCATGATTGAAAGGGTTTACCATGATCAACGCACACAAGATCAAACAAGACATCTGTGAAATTGGAAGGCGAATTTACGCCAAGGGCTTCGCGGCTGCCAACGACGGGAATATCACCGTGCGTATCGGCGAGAACGAAGTCTTGTGCACTCCCACGATGCATTCCAAGGGTTTTCTCAAGCCCGACGATATCAGCACCATCGATATGACGGGCAAGCAGATCTCGGGACGCAAGAAACGCAGCAGCGAAGCCTTGTTGCACCTGGAAATCTACAAGCAAAGACCTGATATCAAGTCGGTAGTTCACTGTCATCCGCCACACGCTACCGCATTCGCAGTTGCCCGTGAGCCCATTCCGCAATGCATTCTGCCCGAGGTGGAGGTATTTCTAGGGGATGTGCCCATCACCAAGTATGAGACTCCGGGCGGACAGGCATTTGCCGATACGATCATTCCATTCGTAGACAAGTGCAATGTTATGATCCTGGCCAACCACGGAACGGTCAGTTTTGGCGAAGACGTTGAACGGGCCTATTGGTGGACCGAAATCCTGGATGCCTACTGTCGTATTTTGATGCTTTCACGCCAGCTTGGTCGCGTCAACTATCTTGACCAGCAGAAAAGCCAAGAGCTGCTGGAGCTGAAGGACAAGTGGGGATTCAGTGATCCTCGCTTAACCGATGAGTTCAAAAACTGCGATATCTGTGCCAATGACATCTTCCGCGAAAGCTGGGCGGAATCGGGCGTAGCCCGCAAGGCTTTCGAGGCGCCACCGGCAATGAAGCCAGCTGACAATCCGGCTCCTGCCAGTTCAGGATCCGAGGCAGGCTGGGACGAAGAGAGACTGATCAAGATGATCACCGACCAGGTAATGAATCATTTGAGTGCGAGCAAGTAGAAGGCATAGGCTTGGAAACGCCTCTCGCATCTTGACGCGTCAATTCATAAGAGGGTGATAGCATGAAAGTTAGCATTATCGGTGGCGGTGGGTTGGTAGGCTCCTGCGCGGGCTTCGCGTTGCAATGCGGAGCAGTCGCTCGTGAAATTACCTTGATTGACGTCAACCAAGAGTTGGCCGAAGGGCAGGCGCTCGACATACTTCATGGAAGTCCAAGTGTCGCGGATCAGATTATCAGCTTTGGTTCCTACGAACATATTCCATCCAGCGATATTGTCTGCATCACAGCGGGACTGAGACGAAAGCCCGATGAGACGCGTCTGGATTTAATCAACCGGAATACGGATTTGTTTGTGCAGATTCTGGCCGATGTCAAAGCAGCCGGATTGAAGCCGAGCGCTAAGGTATTGGTGGTATCCAATCCGGTTGACATTCTGACCTACGTGGCGGCCAAGCGGCTTGGGTTGCCGGAAACGCAAGTGCTGGGACTGGGTACACAGCTCGACTCCATCCGCTTCTGCAGCCTGATAGCCCAAGCGATGAAGGTGCCTCCCACACAGACCAAGGCTCTGATCCTGGGCGAACACGGCGATAGCATGGTGCCCATCTGGTCCAGTGCAACCGTGGGTGGTTTACCGTTGGAAAAGTACCCCGGCTGGACTCCCGCCTCTGCCAGCCAGTTGTTCAAGAGAACTCAGGGTTCGGGAGCTGAGGTGATACGTGGAAAAGGGGGAGCTGGATTCGCGGTAGGTATTGCGATTCGGGATGTCATTGAGGCCATAATTCTAAACCGGCGGCAGATCTTGCCCGTCAGCAGCGTGCAATCGGGCTGCTATGGGATTCGCGACGTGGCTCTTTCGGTCCCTACCGTGGTGGGTAGCTGTGGAGCCATCGATCGGTTGGAAATTGAATTGTGGCCGAAAGAAATGCAAGGCTTGCGAAACAGTGCCAATTCGCTGCGTCCCACGCTCGATGCGGTCTTGCAACGGATCGGCGGAGTGTAGGCAAGCGTCAAAGTCGTGAGCTCGGTGTTTGCACAGCCATCCGCTGAGATTCCGTTGCTGGCTCTCGTTGTACCACACATGTTTGACTGGGAAAGAATACATCGCAAAGCTGGCGTCTGCGGGTTATCCATAGACAGCTTGTCAGCAGGCTAGTTGATGGAACAGGAGAAAACCGAGAAAATAGAGCGGTTTGCTTACTCTGTCTGCTCTACTTCTCTCTGATTTCAAGCAGTCTTCAATGCATCCACTTTTGACCCATCTTCTGTCACTACATGCGATGTGAATGATGCTCGAGGCATCCTAAACGGTTGGCGTGTCGCTAGGCTGGCTATTCAGGTCCACGGCGAGTGCGATTCCATTGACGCTTCGTTGCACTGCCTTGGCCAGAGCACTGTCGACTTCTTCCGGTTGGCTCAGGCACATATCCAAGTCTCGCAATAGTCCGTCGCTAAGCCCGTATACCCAACCGTGGACGGCCAAGGCTTGGCCTCGCCGCCAGGCACCCCGGACGATGGTGGTTCGGCAGACATTCACCACCTGCTCGATGACATTCAATTCACACAGACGATTCACTTTGGAGGCATGGTCCTCCAGCTTTTCCAATGACTTCTCGTGTTTGCTGTATACATCTTCAATGTGTCGCAGCCAATTCTCGATGAGCCCCAGTTCCGGTTTGCTAATGGCGGCTTCCACTCCGCCGCATCCATAGTGGCCGCACACGATGATATGCTTCACGCGGAGTACATCCACGGCATACTGGATGGCGGACAAACAGTTGAGATCCGTGTGTACGACCAAGTTCGCCACGTTTCTGTGCACGAATACTTCGCCGGGATCCAGGCCTATAATCTGGTTGGCAGGAACTCGGCTATCGGCACAGCCGATCCACAGATAATCGGGTGTCTGCTGCTGTGACAGGCGTTCAAAAAAAGAGGCGTCGGATGTCCGAACGTCTTTGGACCATTTTGCGTTTTTTTCAAACAGACTCTTTAGCTCTCGCATGACAGGTCCAGATAGGTTGGGCGGTTTGATATTGAATCCGCGGCAAATTGATCGCGGCCGAAGGCCGGACGGAGCTCCCAGGACAGATTGCCTTCAATTGTCTGCCTGAGGGCCATGTTCGCAAGCATCCGCCACGGCCCCGGGGAGCTTTCGCCTCAAGTTCTACCAAACATTTTGTCCAATTGCTCGCGGCTGAAGAAAAGTGCCGTCGGTCGTCCGTGCGGGCAGTGATGTGTATCCTGGTAGTGATTTCTTTGCTCAAGCAGGGCCGTGATTTCCTCGGGTGCCAAGCGATCGCCGGCCTTGACGGCAGCTTTACAGGCCATCATGTGCAGCAATTCGTCGAGCATATCGCGAGCACTAGGTTCCCGACCGCCTGACATGAGGGGCTCGAGTACTTGCCGCAGCACTTCGGCGGGGCGCATTTTCGCCAGCATGGCCGGGTAGCCGGTCATGAGTACAGTATCACCGCCAAAGGGCTCGATCTGAATTCCGATCTGCGCCAGCAGTTCTTTGTGATCCAAAGCAGCGGCCGCCTCGGCCGGCATGAGATCGATCGGTTCCGGCACCAGCAAGCGTTGGCTTTCGACGGCTTTGGCGGAGCTCTTCTCACGCAACTGCTCGTATAGGATTCTTTCGTGGAGTGCATGCTGGTCGACCACAACCATGCCTGTTTCATCCTGCGTCACCAGGTAGCGATTGTGAACTTGAAATCCCAAATGGCTGCTTGGCGCACGATAGGATTCTTGCGAGTTGCCGTCAGACGCCTGGGGGGCATCGATAGGCTGGTCGGCAGTGTGGCCGGAATCGGAGCGATGGACAACGCCTGGATTCTCCTGGCGACTTTCCCCTCCAAAATCATCGTCATGCCGATGCAGTTCGCTTCGGGGAGCCGCTGTCGGATTCGGACGGAACTGTAGGTCTTCCGCCCTCGAACGGCTGGGGAAAGGCCGGAAGGCGGGAATGTTGTCTTGCAGGTCGAGTTTAGGAGCCACCCTGGTCATTTGATCGGCGTGGCGTTGCCACCGTTGGTCGTCCGAGTTCGCAGCCAGATGCGTTGCCTTGGCAGCCACGGAATCGTCGGCAGTTACCGCCGAATCATTCGCGTTTCGCCAGCTTGCGGGTGCTGGACCAGGCACATGTCTAGGGCGTGCTGTCAAATCCCGAGTCAAGAATTCGTGTCGTAACGTGCGCAGTAGTTGGCTGTAAAGCTTGCCTGATTCCTGGAAGCGGACTTCCATCTTGGTGGGATGTACATTGACGTCGACCATGGCCGGGGGCAGGTCCAGCCGCAAGAAGCAAATCGGAAATCGCCCGACCATGAGCAGTCCGCGATAGGCTTCTCCCAAGGCGTGTTGCAAGGAACGGTCGCGGATAAAGCGGCCATTCAGGAAAAGATACTGCATGCGATTGTTGCTGCGGCTGACAGAAGGATTCGCCACGTAGCCCGAAACGATCGCTTCGTCCTGCTGGCTGCTTACAGCGATCAAGGAATCGGCCGTTTCATCACCGAAAAAAGCGCGGACCCTTTCTTTCCATGAATCGGTTTCGGGCAGATCAAATTGCACTCTTTCCCCGCTGGTCATCCGCATGCGAATGTGCGGGAAGGCCAGTGCAATTCGGGTGAAAGCCTCGGTGATGTGCCCGGCCTCGGTCTGCGGTGTGCGGAGAAATTTCTTGCGGACGGGAGTATTGAAGAACAATTGTCGGACTTCAATGGTGGTACCCACTGGGCACCCGGCCGGTTGTGCTTCGGAAGCTTGCCCGCCGCGAACTGTGACTTCGGCGCCTGAGTCGGAGTCGGCGGTACGCGAGCGGAGCGTCAAGTGGCTCACCTCCGCAATGGATGCCAGAGCCTCGCCGCGAAAGCCAAGTGTGTGTACGTCGAACAGATCGTCGGCATCGACGAGCTTACTGGTAGCGTGACTGGCCAGTGCCAGGGGGATTTGATCGGCTGAGATGCCGCAGCCGTTATCACTGATGCGAATCTGTTCGATGCCGCCGCCTTCGATCGCCAAGTCGATATGAGTTGCTCCTGCATCGACGCTATTCTCGAGCAGTTCCTTGACGACGCTGGCTGGTCTTTCGATGACTTCGCCGGCCGCAATCTTATTGACCAAACTGGGTGAGAGTTGACGAATAATGGGCATGGATCGAGTCCGTTCCTGGTTTCACGCGATTTCAATGGGCTTGAGAGGCAAGGTTGGCTGCAAGATCCCTGCCCTAGTCTTCCGCTTGCTCTTGCTCGACATCACCCGATTGTTCTTCATCTTCCTGTCGATACTTATCCAGTTTGCGGTAAAGCGTGCGGGCGCCGATGCTTAAAATCTTGGCGGCTTCCTCACGGTTGCCGGCAGTCATTTTCAATGTCTCTTCAATTGCCCAGCGCTCAATGTCCGCCATACTGCGGCCGATCAAATTCGAGTCGCCCACATTGGGGAGCGCGGTGGAAGTGCTGCTACCTGGGGATTCAGCGGGCCGCATATCCTCGGGCGTAGCGAGTTCGGGCGGCAGATCATTCAGATCAAGCACTCCATCGGTGTCCAGGACAACCATCGTTTCAACGAAATTTCTTAGCTGACGAATGTTTCCCGGCCAGTCGTAACCATAGAACCGGCGGGTTACCGCAGGGGCGAAGCTGCAGTTTGCCTTGGCGTGACGCTTTACAAATATTTTGCGGAAGTGGTCCATCAACGGGACGATATCCTCAGTACGCTCGCGCAAGGGTGGCAGGTGGATGGTGACAATGTTGAGCCGATAGTAGAGGTCGTTTCGGAACGTGCCCTGCTCGACCATGTCTTCCAGCGGCCGATTCGTAGCGCTTAGCAGACGAACATTTACCTTGATCGATTTGTTGTCGCCAACCCGGGTAATGCGATGGTCTTCGAGAACGCGGAGTAGTTTGATTTGGGTGCTCATCGGCATATCACCGACTTCATCCAAGAAAAGCGTTCCGCCGTCGGCGTATTCGAAAGCCCCCATGCGATCGCTGGCGGCGTCCGTGAAGGCTCCCTTGACGTGTCCGAAGAGTTCACTCTCAACCAGCGTCTCGGATACGGCACGCGTATTAAGTGCCTTCATGCGTTTACTTTTTCGGGGGCTGTTCTGATGGATCGCTTGAGCAATCATCTCCTTGCCAGTCCCACTTTCCCCAGTGATTAAGACGGTAGCGTCGGTGGGTGCGATTCGCTTTACCCGATCGATAACATCCTGCATCTTCGGACTGGCGAAGATAATGCCCTCGAAGCCGAACTTTTCATCCAGCCTGGCCCGCAATTCAGTATTGGTACGCTTGAGGTCAACAGCTTCAATGGCCTTGCCGGTGACGACTCGCAAGCGGCCCGGAGTAATGGGCTTCTCCAGGAAATTGAAGGCACCCTCCTGCATGGCCTCGACTGCCTTGGGAACGGTGGCGTGTCCTGTGACCATTACCACCTCGCAGTCTGGCAAAGAGGCCTTCGCCTTCTGCAAAATCTGCATTCCGTCCACCTCGTTCATAACCAGATCGGTCACCACGACGTGAAACATATTCTTTTCGATTTGCTGAATGCCCTCGGGTCCGCTGGTTGCCACGGAGCATCGGTAACCGACCCGTTCCAGGCTCTCCGTCATGGCTCGGGCATGCGCGCGATCGTTATCCACGATCAGAATGGAGTACTCTTTAGGGTCGATGCCGGATTCCGAGGTCGTGGAATCGCTGATGGTGGTCGCGGGACTATCGGTCATGTTGAGCTGCAATACAGTGGTGGCTATGCACAGGGGCAGGCTTTGGAAGCCCCAACCGCAGGAAGTGCGCCTCCGGTCTTGCTCGGATGGCTGACATAATTATGTCCATATGGTAACGTAGACGACGCCAGGCGCGAGGCACCCCTGCCCGTCTGTTGAAAGTCCTAAGAGGGTTCTGGACGGTGTTCAAGGGCGGGAATTGTGCTAGCGGGTGATGGCTCAGAAATTTTTGGCTGAATCAGCGAGGTGTACATGACTTGTTGCCGGGGCATCCGCGGAGCGACGACCGTTACGGAGAACTCCAGAGACGCAATCCTTCAGGCCACGCGGCAGATGTTGGCTTTGATGATTCGTCGCAATGGAATTGAATCCGCAGATGTCGCCAGCGTGCTATTCACGGTCACCAAGGACCTGGACGCCGAGTTTCCAGCTTTGGCGGCTCGACAATTGGGGTGGATTGAAGTTCCGCTGTTATGCGGATACGAGATTTCGGTGGCCGGTTCGCTGCCGATGTGCGTCCGCGTACTGGTGCATTGGAACACGGATAAGGGCCAAAAAGATATCCATCACGTGTATATTCACGATGCAGTAAAGTTACGGCCCGACCTCTCAAAGTTGCCTCCGGTCGACTGGCAAGAGCTCGAAACTTGGATTTCCTCGCATCTCAGTTGACATCCGCGGCTGACCCGTGTGGCTCAGCTCGCTCGCTTCTCAAGCGGCAACGGGCCACGCATAGATCTGCTCTCCTGCGAGCCGGTCGTTGTCTTGATCCAGAGTGCATCGGCTGGACTTTCGTTTTCCGCTGCATTGGATTGCGGTGGGCACACGGTGTTGATACGTCGCTTCAATCGGTTGGAACATAAGAGAACAGAGTTAACAGAGCAAACCGCTCTGTTTTCTTGGTTTTCTCCTGTTCCATCAAGTAGCCTGCTGACAAGCTGTCTATGGAGTAACTCGCAGACGCTAGCTTTGCAAGGTATTTTTTTCCCGTCGACTTGTGTGGTACAACGAGTGCGAGCCGTGTGGCATGAATAACTGCAGGCTGCCGCCGAACTGTGCTTCCGGACTATGCTTCTGAACTAGCTTGCTCCTGAACGTGCTACCGAAATTTTGGCAATGGTGGATATGCGCGAGGCGGCAACCGCACCCGTTCAGCGCGTCGCGCAGCGGGAGTCCATTACACGATGGAGGGTTAACGCATGATCAAAAGTGATCTAGCTCAACGTCTGTTTTTAGCGATCAGTCTCTTTTGTTACCCAGTCAGTGGGTGGGCGCAAGATGGGGTAGCGGACTCGGTTGTCGAAAATCGCCAAGGCCGGGCTATGACGGCGATTGATTTGACCCATCCCTTCGATAAGCAGACGGTCTATTGGCCAACCGAAAACGGTTTCGACCTCAAAGTTCGGGAATTGGGTTACACCGACCGCGGGTACTTTTATGCGGCCAATGTTTTTGCCGCGGCGGAGCACGGCGGTACGCATCTGGATGCTCCGATCCATTTCTATGAGCACGGACAGACGGTGGAGCAAATACCGCTATCAAGACTCACGGGACCGCTTGCCGTGATCGACGTAAGCGAAGCCTGCATCCGAGACGCCGACTATCAGGTGGGAGTGGCCGATTTGCGGGGTTGGGAAGAGAGGCATGGGGAAACCCTGGTGGATAAGATCGTGTTAATTCGCACCGGGTATGCCAAGTATTGGCCGAATCGCAAATCGTACCTGGGCACCGATGCGCGGGGAGCCGAGGGAGTCCGCCAATTGCACTTCCCGGGGCTGGCAGCGGATGCTGCGAAGTGGATTGTCGAACATCGAAGCATCAAGGCTATCGGCATCGATACCGCCAGCATCGATTACGGACAGTCCAAGAGTTTTGGGAGTCACGTGGCCTTGTTTGAGCACGGCATCCCGGCCTTTGAGAATGTGGCTGACATGGAATTGCTGCCGGAAATCGGAGCGGAAGTTGTCGCTCTGCCGATGAAGATCGCAGGTGGAAGCGGAGCACCCTTGCGAATCATTGCCTTCGTTCCTGAGCTGCAACATCGCTAGAAAAACCGGTCTCACGATCGGGCTGTTTTCGGCGTGGCATTTCCAGAGATCGATGGCACAACGTCCGTTATTCGCCGTTGGCTGTCGAGTCGGTAAGCCGAATTGTCAGTGGGCTATTAGCCCCTCTGTAGAGCTGTTCAGCTATGTGAAGTTAGGTTGTCGGCGCATGGAAATTGCCCTCGCTTGCCATCGCGCTTACCTGAAATTTTCGATTTTCTCGAGAACTCGCGCAACGTATACCCTCATAATGGCTCTCTTTGGGGTAGGGCTGAAAGCTGCCCGAATTGTCTTTTCTTTTTTCTGTGCTGAGTGACATGGCCAGCGGTTGCATCGATCCTCGCGCGTTGCGGAGCTATGTGCGCGGCGAATCCTCTGACACGGATGTGGCAACAATCGAAGAACACCTGAGCTCTTGCCGGGATTGTCAAGCCAGGGTGGAGCGGTTGGCGGAAGCACCGGACTCCACGCTTCAAGCCATCGCGCACGCCGTTGCCTTAGCGCAGGATCGACAAGAAATGCATGCTGGGCGCACATCCCAGCGGCAACGCACGGCAGTGGATCTCGATAGCCGTGCAACGGTAGGGAGGCCGGCTGCATTTTCCGCAGGAGAATCCGACGCCGCGCATTCGAAGGCAGAGTACCCAATGGAAACGATCCGCGATTACCGAATTCTCGACTGCATTGGGCAAGGAGGAATGGGGACGGTCTATCGCGCTTGGCACGGACGGCTGAATCGCATGGTGGCGCTGAAGATCATCAAGTCCGATCGGTTGGAGTCAGACGAGGCCAATTCACGCTTTGCGCGTGAAATGCGGCTGTTGGCAAGACTGGATCACCCGCAAATCGTGCGTGCTTTGGATGCTGGTGAGTTGGAGGGACTGCAGTACTTCGTAATGGAATTTGTGCCCGGAGTCGATTTGGGCCAGCTTCTGCGCAGGCTAGGTCCGCTGCCCATTCCCGAAGTCTGCGGTATCGCAAGTCTGACCGCTGCCGCACTGGGCTTTGCCCACGGAGAGAAAGTGATTCACCGGGACATTAAGCCCTCCAATTTGATGATTACGCCGGACGGCAACGTCAAACTGTTGGATCTTGGCTTGGCGCAACTATTCGATTTGCCAACGGCGGACGCTTCGATCTCCACTGCTGGGCAGGCGGTTGGAACTGTCGCGTACATGCCGCCAGAGTTGCTGGCGGGCAATACGGCAATCGCCCCCACCATGGATGTCTATAGTCTGGGGATAACCCTGTGCGAGATGCTCACAGGGTTTCGTCCGTTCGAATTTCCGGGTGGTCCGCTGATGGTGCGCGATATTTCGAGCTTGAGACCTGACGCGCCGAAGGAGTTAAATCAGTTGGTGCAAAGCATGATTGCCTTTGACCCAGCTGAAAGGCCTCAGACCATGCAGGTTGTAGAGGGCAGGCTCGCGGAGATTGTTGCCCAGGCCGATCTGGTTTCGCTGGTGGCCGAATATTACCGATGGGGTAATCGCATGGGGCGGACGTCTTCAGTACCACCGGTCCAATCCGCCGTGTCTATACCACAGAGCTTGACGGCAATACCTCCTGCGATGAGTGCGGCCGCACAGGCAGGCCCTTTAGTTCGTTACCCCCGGCGGAGTGTGATGGAGCATGCGGGCTGGTTTGTGGGTATCGTTTCCGCCTTTCTCTTGCTGTGGTGGATTGTGGCGGACAATTGGACGCATGAAGTTCCGCGTCCTCAACCGGACGGGAATGCATTCCTGGAAGTGCCTTCCGGTCCGCCTGGGGAAGCTGCGGAGGAAGAGGAGTTGCTTGCCCCGGAGTTCGAAAGTGAACCGGCTGTTCCGGTGTCGTTGCTTGAGGTGTCGCCCGTGGGAGATGTCGTCAAGCAGTTGCTGGATGAAGGCAGAGTGCGGGTAGAAAGCGTCGAAGACCAATCAGCCTATTTTTTGGCCGCTGGACAGGTGGAGTTGCCACCGGGTGAATACCGGATCCACTTCGACGCACCCGTGGCGTTTGTTGAGCAGGGAGAGGTCTTCCGCGTGGTTGGCACTACGCCGACGCAATTGAATCTGCGAGCCACGCTGGTCAATCGCTTTCAGTTTCCTTCCATTCCAACGCGAGCAGGTGCATTCGCCCGCTACTACGGAACTTTCTGGCGGCAGGGTTGGGAGCCGAACCGCAAAGTCGTCTATGACCTGACGTTGAAGGTGCTGTGTGACCATTCCACATCATCCACCGCAGAGCCGAATTGGTGGCTGAAGGCCAAGGTCATGGATTTGGGTAATCCGAATGGATATGCCGAGACAGCTTTCCTGCGTTTCGATCGTGATCAGTGGGAGCGAGATCCCGTCTTGCATGTATTTGAAGGCTTCATTGAGTATTCAGGCGCCATCGTAAGAGACAGCAACATACGAGGTACCGAACTGAAGGTTGGAGAGAGTTTAGTTCTGCCATTTGAGTCCGACCGTGACGTTGTCGCGAGCATTGATGGATTGCAAATCCCAGAACAGCGTCTGTCGGTACACGATGCTCTGGCGCTCTTTTTTGGAGCAGACCATTTTTCCGCGGCCGACGAGGGGGTGCGCAAGTTGCGAGGTGAATTGGCCAAGCCTGGAAGTCGCAATGCCTGGTTGGCCGATATCGACGATGGTACGGGTCCCGTTTCTTGCTATGTCGTGAGTTCCGGTAAAAGGGGGCAGAGCGCGGGAGGTTTGGGGTATTCGATAGCCCGACGCGATGACGGAGTATTTGGATTCGTGGAGTTGGGCGTGGAACTCCCGACCATCAAGGTGACCTGCATGTTGAAAAACCAATCGCATGAGCAGCAAGGTCGCTATGATCGCGATTGGACCCGTATTTCGCATTTGCCCGATTTAGTACTCAGTCCCGCAGATTTACAGAAAGAACTGGAGCCTATTCCTCAAACGGAGCTTTCCGGTAAGCCTTTTGACTTGGCGGTGCTGCCACCAGAGCCAGCAACGGTGGAATACCATGGGACGATTTCGCGACGAGGCGACAGCGAGAATCTCAGTATTCGTCTGACCATGTTCGGCGATTCAGAGATCCGCGGACGGTCTGTCAGCTGGCTGGAAATGCAAACGGTTTCCACAACAGCAGCCAGCGGCGATCACTCGGAATGGGCACGCCTGGCAATTGATACGGCTGCCTACGAAGGGCGGCAGGAGATCAAACTCATGGAAGGTTGGATTGCCTATGGAGATCGGGGTAATGTGTATCCTATTCCCGCCAACAGTGATTTGAGCAGCTTGTTTGACGCACGCATCCAGCGTCAAACCCCCGACGCCTTTGACCGGATTGGGGTGGTCGATGCGATGTCGCTGCTGTTCGCCGCGGAATTGCGACCCCGATCGGACTTTGCCAAGTTGCGATCCAGCATTGCGGGTTTGCTCACCGGACGAGAACGCAAGCCACGCATCGAGTCGCGTTCTTTCAAGAGTTTTGGCGAGATTGAAGGCGAAGTCTGGGAGCAACCCGCTGGATCACCGGTGCCCTACGAGTTCTTTCGCAGTGCCGAAGTCCCCTTCGGTTTCGTGTCGGCGACTCTCAAGGTGCCAATGCTGGTGCAGTTGGGGCTGGAGCTGAAGACCTATGGGCCAGCCGCCGAGGAATCGATTTTTGGTTCGGCAGAAGAGTTGCAGAATCGGATCAGCGCGAATCAAAAGTTCATTGAATCGAAGAGACGCGAGGGTTGGCGTGTGTGGACATGGGATCACGGGGGCAAAGTGCACAAAACCTGGGCCGAGTTCGCAGGCGTTTTTGAGTATTCGGCAACGAAGTTTGTGGTTCTGGCGAACTCAGCCAATCAGACCATTCGGGTGCCTTACAGTGAGCTTTCGGCGGAGGATCGGCAGTTTGCTGACGAGGGTAGGGGGTGGGCCGCTTATTCCAGCGAAGGCGATCTCAAGTTCACTCTGGAAGCCTACAGCTTGAAGCCGGGAGGGAAGGCTTTGTTGGCACGGAAGTACCAAAAGGGAAGAGACTTAGCTGTCAAGCGTACGCTGCAAATCGACAGCATGATGACAGCCGATCGAGAATGGATCGAGAGACTTGACAGAGCCAAGAAAAACTCCTTGAGGATGCAAGACGTGGTTGCCGAGTGGCCGAGTTTCCCGGTGCATGTCGTGGCTTTGTCAGGCAAGTGATCGTCGACTTACGGCTGCTTTTGGGCATGTGTCCGATTCAACTGAATGTTTAATCGCCATTCTTCCAGCAAGTGTGCGGGTCTCGCTAAGGGAACTATTCAGATTCGTGAAGCACGGATTTGAGCTTCTTGGTTGCGCGGTGTAATAATCCAGCTACTGCCGGCAGTGACTTGTCCATCTCTTCCGCTACCTGTTGCATCGCCAGGCCGTGCCAATATTTGAGGATCAGCACCGTTCGCTGCTCGTCTGGCAGTTTTTCAATCGCCTCCGCCAACTGCAGAGAACGTTCGTTCTTGAGCGCCTTCTGGCTGAGAGTTGAGCTGGAATCCGCCAGAAAAGCCCCCAGTCGCACGGACGAATTCTCGATTTCGTTCTCGATCGATAATTCGCGACCGATGTCTCTTTTCTGCAAGTGAAGGTCGCGGACTTGGCGCGTGACGTTGCGAACCAGGATCTTTCGCAGCCATGCCAGCTTCTCGGCTTCACTGCATCCGCGAAATTGATCCCTGGACGCAAATGCCTGCAGCAGAGACTGCTGCACGATATCTGAAGGATCTACCTTGCCCTGGTAACGCCTTGAGAGATGCGTACGAGCGAGAAACTGCAGGTAACGACGATATTGCTCGAGCTCGTGTCCGATGGGTTGATTAGAAGGCATTGGATTTTTGTCTCACTATCGCCTTTGAGCTGTGGTCTTTGAGCTCCCAGGAACATGCCCTCAGCTTCGTAGTATAGCGAACACAATCGCCCAGGTGTTTTTCGAGCCGGCTGCGTCTTCGTCACTTAGTAGCAGGTGTGTGTGAACCGTTTCCAGCAAGAGATAGGTAACGCTTCTCACATTTCTTGAGTTTGAAGCAGGGATTGACGCGCATGAATTTGCACATGGTTGGCTCCGGATAACTGAGGGCGTTTGAAGCAACGCTAAGAGTTCATCACATCGCAGCGAAAGGGTATTTAGATGTATTGTTGGTTCAAACGGGCAACATTGTTTTGCGCGGCTATATGGTTATTGATCGGAAGTGCGGTCGGGGCTGAACTAGTAGTTTTCGGTGACAGTCTTTCAGACACAGGGAACTTCAGTCTTGCATCCCAAGGACAACTACCTCCAACTCCGCTTTATGCGGATGGCCGATTTTCAAACGGACAGGTATGGGTTGAGTACGTGGCACAATATCTTCGGATGCCGCAACCAACTCCCAGCCTGCTTGGAGGTTCCAATTATGCCTTCAACGGTGCCCGAGCCGCAGGTCTTTCTCCCTACGGCAGTCCCGATCTGAATCTGCAAATTCAGGACTTCCTGGGCAGAAACCAGGGCGTCGCATCGCCTGACGATCTGTATGTGATCTGGGCTGGAGCCAACGACATATTCTTCGGTGCGGCAGCGAACGAATTGAGCTTCATTCCCGATGCGCTGGCGGCGGTGGCACAAGCCGTGGGGCGACTTCGCTCGGCGGGAGCCCGCTACATTCTGGTGTTAAACCTTCCGCCACTGGGAGATACTCCTTATTTCAACCGGCAACTGGCTGCTGCCGAGCAACTGAATCTGGCATCGGAGCTGTTCAATGAGGGTTTGCGGGCCACGCTAACGCAGCTCAGACTGGCGTATACGGACATCGTTGTCATCGAAGTGGACGTCCATCAGCAGTTCGGATTGATTCAGTCACGCCCCCGAGCGTTTCGCTTGGTCAACATTAGGGAAGCCAGCACGGTTTTCGACCCAACGGGGACCGGGCTTGGAATGGCACTGGACCCACAAGCCACTCCTGATCGTTATCTGTTTTGGGATGGAATTCATCCCACCACACGCGGCCATGAGATCATCGCCCGCTTCTCGACGCTCGCTATTTTGCGAGCCTACCTGGGCAAGCCCTAAGTCTGCGTATGCGGGTTAGATCCGATGCTGACAACTTTCCAGCGGGTAGCTGCGGCTCTCAAGGGCCGTCATTGGGCCCACACTACGGCTCGAGAATGAATGTCAGCGTCATTCGCAAAGGTGATCATGCATCCCCTTCGCGTGCACGGAGAGAAGCTTGGAGAATTCGTTACAGGCCGATGCGGTAGAGCGCGAACTCGGATCGGATCAACAGATCTTCGCCCACAACTGCCGGGCTCGCCATCAGTCTGGGTTCCAGCTGATTGCGAGCCAGCTCTTGGTAGTCATCGGCGATGCCCACAACGGTGACTGTCCCTTCGTGCGAGGGAAAGTAGAGCTTGTTGCCGGCTTGCACGGGTGAGGCGGAGTAGTTTCCGGCCAGCCTCTCTTGCCAGAGGATTGAGCCGTCACGAGCATCCAGTTTGGAGAGAATGCCGGTGTCAGAAACCATATAGATCTGTTCGCCCACTGCGATCGGGGAAGGCTTGGTGGGCGCCCCGCGATTTACTCTCCAGACCTGATGGGTAGCGGTCACGTCCCCCGTCCCGTCGGGGCGGACGGCTACTAATTCGGGTCGCATGTATCCCGTGGAAAAGACGATCAGACCAGCTACGTAGATGGGTCTGGGGCTGACGGAGAATCCGCTGCCGTGATCGAATCGCCAGATCTCTTGGCCAGAGTCCGGATCATAGCCACAGATCCACTGGGCGGAAGGAACTACAATTTGTCGTTGCCCCTGAACGTTAATGACGAGAGGAGTGCTATAGGCCTTTCTGAACTCGCCGTCGTCCGCACGCTTGGCCGGCCGGGATGCCCTCCATCGCTCCTCTCCCGTTTCTTTATCGAGCGCCAGCACAAATTGCTCGTCGGTCCCATCGCATACCAGAATCAGTTTGTCGTCGCACAGGATGGGCGAACTGCCTGGCCCAACACTGTAATCCACGATGGTTTGCTTGTGCCAAATCGTATCTCCCGTGTAGGAGTCGATGCACCAAGTCCCATAATTTCCGAAATCGCAATAGACGCGATTATCTTCAATCACTGGTGTGGGCGAGGCATAGGTATTGAGTGGATTGATCGGCTGCGGGTCGTCGAAACGCTTCAGCGACAGATCATGCAGCACTCGGCCGCTGTTGAATTCGATGCAGACTGCCTTGATTTCGATTGCGGCTGCTACCTCTTTGATGCCTGCCATCGGGTCTCCAGCCAGCTTGCGGCGTTGCTCCTGCTCGCTAGCAGGGACCGTAATCGCGGTTGTGAGCCAGATACGGCCGTCCTGCACAACGGGAGATGACCATCCTTTACCGTCGATGGGTGTTCTCCACTTAACGGCCTTTTCCGGTCCGAATTCAACGGGCAGTTTTGTGCTGGAAGAATGTCCTTGGCCGTCAGGTCCGCGAAACTGTGGCCAATCATCGGTCGCCAACGAAGTAACGCAAAAACAAACAAGCAGCATAGTTGCCATGGAAACTTGGAAGTGACGTTGCATTTGGCTTGGGCCCTGTTGTGCTGCAATTAATTCTTGGTAGGCGTCCACACGAAGGCCAGACTCTTGACGAGAGGTCCAGTGTCTTCGGTCTGAGTGTCTTCGCTGTTTTTCTCTGCAAATGTAATGTCCGCCAGGCCTGCAATTTGACCGACGTCATTCACTGCGGAAGCAGAACTATACAGCGTGTCTTTCGGCAAAGTTAAGGGGGTGGTCTTGCCCGCTTTCCACAGGAAAGCATGCGGGCCGCCCTCTGGTCCCGAAGGTTCGTCACAGACTCCGACCACCAGGCCGCTCTTATTGATTCCCATGGCTTCGCCGGAAACACAGTTCGGAAGCAAATCAATCAGCGTCAATTCGCCCGACCAATCGATAACACAGGGTGCCTTTTGCCCATTCGCCTGTGTGATTCTGCCAACGATGATTCCGTCGTTATTGATGTCGCGCAAGTGCATTTGTTCGGAGGTTAACTTGCTCGGATCCCACTTTCCGTCTTTGTACTCCCAGGCATAGAGCGAACTGTCGACAATACCATTTTCTAAAAAACGCTCGGTAATGCAGGCCGCAATGCGTTTTCCATCGGGTGATATCACAACGCCGCTGGACATAAGAAATGGATTGAACTTCTTGATCGTGGGAAGTACTTCGCATTCCCAACTTTTCTCTGTCAGGGTCCACACGCAGGGACGCAAACGCGATGGTTCGGAGCCCGTGGTGTAGCCTGTGATGCGAGTTCCGTCTGCGGAGACATCTTGGGCATGACAAATTCCGTCCCCTGGAAAGGGCGCAAGTCTGGTCAGTTGATTGTTTTTCAGGTCCCAAACAATTGCCGCCAGACTACCGTCGGGATTTCCGACCGCTCGACTGGCAAAGCCAACCGCAATGCCCGCGTCGCTGAGCGCGGTGACCTCGGTGTTCGAGAAGTCTTGCAGGATAGGCAGATCCAACGAGGATTGACCGTCACTAAAAAAATAAGTTCGCGAAAAGATATTGCCGGATTCATCAACGGTCTCACGGAATCCCAAAATGTGCCCGAGTGAATTGATGGCACTGGCACTACTGAGCGTATCCGAATTGTCAAACACGCGAAGCTGGAATCCCGAACCCTCAAGATTCAGTACTTGGGGCGGGGCAATTTCTTGGGCGCATCCCAGGGTGCCAAGCAGGCAGGCGAGGGAGAAGCACCAGGGAAGTGACCGGAGTTGTATTGTCATCGGTTGTCTGGCGTAAATGCTATCAAAATGGGAGATGCCGCAGCATTATTGTATACGAGCATCTGATCCGGCTTGAGGTTGGCCAGTGAAAATCGTACAAGGCACTTTAGTCAATTGTCGGAAATTTTGCGGCAAAGTAAGCCTGGCCATGAAAAAGCAAAGATTACCTGTTCCCCAACGCGTATTAATCACCCGATTGAGCGCCATCGGCGACTGCATTCTGACAATTCCGACAGCCGTCCGAGCGAAGCAGTTATGGCCAGATTGCGAGCTGACATGGATTGTCGAATGTGGGGCTTACCAATTGCTCGAGCAGCATCCAGCCATTGATGAAGTCTTGCGGATAGAACCCGGGTGGCTGAAGAGGCCTGGAGAATGGATGGCTTTGCGCCGCGAACTGCGGAATCGAGACTTTGATGTGGTGCTGGATCCCCAAGGTTTGACCAAGAGCGCCATGCTGGGCTGGTTCAGCGGCTCGCGAACGCGGGTTGGTTTCGATTATACGCACGCCCGCGAGTTGGCTCCGCTGTTGGCCAATCGTCGCGTGCAACGCACTGCCCGCCACATGGTGGACAGCTACTTGCAAGTGCTGAGTCCCTGGACCGAAATCCGTCCGGGAGAAGGTGAATTTCAAATGCCCGTGTATGGTCCCGAAGCCCTGACAGCGAGCCGGATGGTGAGCGAGCTTGGATTGGCCAATCACCCATGGATCGCCTTGAATCCGGGTGCAGGCTGGTCCACCAGACTTTGGCCTGTCCAGCGGTTTGGCATGCTGGCTCGCGAACTATTTCGTGAACGTGGTACACGCTCCTTGGTATTCTGGTCGGGAGAAAGTGAACTACTATTGGCCAAGGTCATTGAAGAAGTGAGCTGTGGAGCAGCCACGGTTGCCCCCAAGACGAGTCTGACGGAGATGCTCGAACTGTTGCGGCATTCAAGCTTGATGGCAACTGGGGATACTGGACCTCTGCATATGGCCAGCGCCGTGGGAACGCCTTGCGTCAGCTTGCATGGGCCAACCTGGAGCGATGTGTCTGGGCCCTACGGTAATCGGCACATTGCCATTCAGAGTCCATCACCGCAGCTATCCAAGAAATTGGTCCGTAAGGGCCCCAATATCGCAATGCAAGCGATAGAACTGGATGAAGTGTATCGAGCCTGCTGCGAAATGCTGAGCGGGAACGCCGCACAAAACCGCTCGAGTGCGTCAACCGGTAGCCTACAGGCAGCCTGAAGCGGGCTGGCCTCGAAACCTGGGCTCGCTCGCAAATGAATAGCAGCAGCCAGCTTTGACACTTCAGCAATAGGCCCGCGTACTGAGGCCTTATTTTTGCCCTGACATGGAACTGTTGCCAATCTCGGCTGTCTTAGTGAGCTTGGATGAGAGTCCTCTCAGAGAACCTTGCATCTTTGCCCGGAGTTCTCGCACCGAAGTCTCCAGCAACCAAGTCTGAGCAGCGGTTTCCGTTGGAAGGCTGAGAGATTGAATCCGATCGTTGGCGGCGGCGAGTCCGCGATACGCTGAGACAAAATCACGTTTCGCAAAGTGCGCATTGGCCATGAAAATGGAGTCAATGCAGGATGTTTCAGGATACTGAAGCATGAAGCGTTGAAGTTGTTTTCGAACCGAGTTGTCGCTGTCCGCGTCCCATGAGTTCAGCCAGGAAACGTAACGGTCAAGCTTGCCACGCAGCGGATGCTCGGAAATTTCCGCCGCGAATTGCCGACGTTCCGATTCACGGGACCCCAGCAACAGTCGCGCGCACAAGAGGTCGGCAACCGGGCTGGTGTTGGCAGTTGAAAGGATGCTCCAGGCCTTTAGCTTGGAATCGAAGTCTCCTTTTCGTATTCCAGCCTCCGCCACGAGCAATAGACAATCAGTCCGTTGCGGTTGGGTGTCGAAATTCTCGAAGGTAATTGCCAGCACCGCATCGAGGTCGCCTTGTTCCAGCAGGACCAGGATATCGACAGGGCTGATGGCGGCGGTCGCCAAGCTTGACGCGTTATCGCCTTCCGCGGCCATGCTTGGGCTGGAACTCTCCAAGGAGTCTTCTGAGAGGTCGCTGTTGGGCTGCTCATTCGCTTCATGCAATACCGGTCGCTGGTCAACCGCGAATCCTGGTGTTGGCGGGTCGGGTTGATCGAGGTCAGAAATCGCGTCGCTCACTGCAGGAGCGTGCACGGGTAAGGACGATAAGGAAGGAATCTCAGCAGGAGCAGATGGGCTGGATGGATCTTCCATCACAGGCGATTCATCGCCCGCATGTCTATCCATCGAAGTTGCTTCCAGCAAAGCCGTCTGATCCTCGACCGACGACTGCTCTTTCGAGTTGTCGTCTTGTTTTTGATCTTCGGTCTTGCCTTTGCCTGCTTCAGCAGACTCTGACGATTCTTCTGCTGCGCTTTCGGCCAGAATAGGAGCCAGCAAAGCGTCCAAGTCTAACTCTTGGTCTTCAGAGGCGTCCGGCATTGTCGGTGACTCGGACTTGGAAAGATCCGACGATGATTCCTGGGCCAAAGATTGCTCATTAGCTGATTGTCCCGCCTTCGCCTCGGCGGGCTCCGTCGGGATTATGGATTGTGTGTCAGGTATAAATTCCACCAGCTGATCATCATCCCTGGAATGGGCGTTTTCGGAGTCTTCCGAGCCGCCCCGTTCTTCACTTTGCGTCAGAGCGGCTGAATCGGCTGGCCGCCCAACTTCTCGGGCTGGCTGCTTGGAATACTGAGACTGCCGAGGTTTAGCCTGGCCAAATGGAAACAAGGGAGAGCCGTCCTTGCTGAATTCGGGATTCTCCAAAACAAAGGGCAAGGAAGCCACGGCAGCAACACAGGCCACCACTAGGAAGCCAGGTAGTGAAAGACAGTCCCAGGTCAAGAAACGAATGATTCCATCCAGACCGTGGTAAAGGGAAATCGGATCCATGCGAAAGCGAGGGATGTTTTCTTCTGGGGCCACTATCTGTGGCTCGGGCAGAAGTTCTACTTCCAGGACGGCTTGGGAGGGCAATCGCGAATTGCTGCTATTAGCGATGCTGTCCAACGAGAACCCGCCGATCTTTTCCGCGTCCGGCGAAAGATTCTTCGCCAGATCATCGGCAATGGCCTCGATGATCTTGTCCGGCAGCGCGCCATCTTCAAGCATTTCGACTTGGTAATCCGGCAGACGTTGTCGCAAGGCTTGACGCACGGCTAGCCGCAGATCGTCATCTCCGCACTGACAAGCTTGCCAGCGAAGTGTGGCTTCGATCAGATCCTTAACCTTTAAGCCCTTTTTGACCTGTTCCATCCGAATCCTCAAAGACCCAAGGGCCAATTATCCGTAAGGTTCCCGACTTGAGTGTTCCAAGACTAGCGATTGAGTACAACGAAAGTACCGCTTAGTCAGAATTTAGTAGGAGAGGCGGTTTGGGTGGATTTTAGTGCCCCGCGCCTCCACGGATCTTGAATGCAGCCAAGTTAGCCCAATCCTCACTGTAACTATATCTGATCTCAATTGGGCAATACTGCCGGGACATTTTGCCATAATTAACAGTAAAGCGTCGGCACAGTTCAAGAATTCACGATACACGGATTGCTCCGCCCGCCAAGCGAAGATTCAGATGCGAACGGCCCGATTGGCGAGGCTGTGCAGTCGCGCGGTGTCCAACACCTTCCGAAGCGTTTTATGCTTTTGGGAAACGGGTCAGGCAGATTCGGATTCTATGGTTCGCAACTGCTTTACGAATTGCTCCATCGTTTGGATACGATCTTGGGGGTTGGGTTGCACGCACTGCATGATCATGGCCCCAAGCGTCTTATTGAGATCCGGGCGATACTCAAAAATGCTTCGTGGATTCGAGGTGTCGTGATTGAGGGCTGCCAGACCGCTTGTTTCCCCTCCTGGCCATGGCAGTTCGAAGCTCAATAACTGATAGCACGAGACACCAAAGGCAAAGATATCCAATCGCTGGTCGGTAGCTCGACGACGGACGATTTCTGGGGCCATATAGAGGGGTGTGCCAGTACGGTTTCCCGGACGCATGAAGGCTTCGGTTGCAGGCACGGTCAGCCCGAAATCGATGAGTTTGATGTGGGTGATATCGGGCGTGCAGATGAAGTTCCTGGGGCATATGTCGCGGTGGATATAGCCCTTAGTGTGAACATAAAGCAGTGCATCGGCCATTTGTTTGATCAGCGACAGACGATGGCCAGCGAGCCTCTCTTCGGCCCTCTGTTGAATCAACGTGTTCAGGCCCGGACCCTCGATAAATTCCATGATCAGGTACGGCTCTTTATTAATCGACAGGCCGTACTCGAGAGTCTTGATGATATTGGGGTGATCCATGGAGGCGGCGATCTCGCCTTCCGGTGGCTTATTAAGCCCTTTGAAGCGGCTTTCAAAGAACGTGAATTTCTCCAGGTCGCACAACTTGAGACCGACAATTTTGTCGGTTTCTCGATCACGTGCCGCGTAGAATTTACTCATGGTGCCGCTGACTGCGGTCCGCAATCGCTCGAATCGTGCATCAATGTCAATGCGACGATTGGACTTCAGCCCAGATTGCTTAGCGGCACCCCGAGTGTTTTTCTTGCCGAAGCCTAACTTTTCTAGCAGTCCCATACAGCTATCTTATTTGCCGCAGTAGTCGATGGCACGCGCGATTTCGTTCTTTAGTCGCCCACGTTCGACAATTCGGTCGATATAACCGTGTTCAAGCAGGAATTCGCTGGTTTGGAAGCCTTCCGGCAATTCCAGCTTGATGGTGGCCTTGATGGTTCTCGGACCGGCGAAACCGATCAGGGCACGTGGTTCCGCGAACACCAGATCTCCCAACGAGGCAAAGCTGGCAGCTACGCCTCCCATGGTTGGGTTGGTGAGGACGGAAATGTACAAGCCTCCCGCTTCATGATACCGCGAGAGTGCAGCAGAGACTTTTGCCATCTGCATGAGGGAGAGGATTCCCTCGTGCATTCGGGCCCCACCGCCCGAGCCACTTACGATGATCAACGGCAGCGCATGGCGGGTTGCCCTTTCCACCAGTCGCGTCAGTTTTTCTCCAACCACTGATCCCATGCTGCCCATGATGAAAGCCGAATCGGTGACGCCGATGGCCACACGCCGCGCGCGAATCATGCCGCTGCCCGTCAAAGAAGCGTCGGTCAGCCCGGTCCTTTGCTGCTCGTCGACCAAGCGGTCGGCATAGCGCTTCTTATCGGCAAACTTGAGCGGATCCGTGGGGCACAGGTGGTCGTCCCATTCCTCAAAAGTACCTTCGTCCAAGACCTGGGCGATACGCTGCCGGGCGGATACGTAGAAATGGTACTGACACTTAGGACAGACGTTCTGCAGATTCTCGGCTTCTTTCCGATAAACGGTAGCCTTGCAGCCTGGACACTTAATCCACAAGCCGTCGGGTACGGCGCGTTTCAAAACTCTTTTCGTGGACTGATCTTTGTTTGCGGTCGCCATGGCTTAAGCCCTGATCTCGCGATGAAAGTGGGATGCTCCGCTGACGCAGGCTCGCCGTCTAAGGCCGAGAGTGCGCAGGAGACGTGTTCTCATTCTGGCCGAGCGTATGTAAGCAATATTTTGTGGGCCACGCTACAGCTTGCAGGTCATTTGCTGACCTGGTTGATTGGATCCTCTAGACGTCATTCTGCTTTAACGCCGGCCCTCGTCGGTTCAGCTTGGCACGGTCCCAGTCTACCGAATTACAGTCTGTTCGATCTAGTTGAAATGTGCCGACAAACGACCCGAAGCTAGACCAACCGGCAGCTTAGGTCCTGGCCAGCTCTCGGCTCCGGGGATTGGTTTCGACGTTGAGAGTTTCGTAGGTGCCAAAGTCCAGTTCGCATTTCCAGAGATCTCCTAGGCTGCCTCCCAGAAGAACGTAGCGCACAATGGCTGCTAAAGGTTGCGGCACCAGGATTCCTATCTTGCCGCCTTCATGCCGCTTCAAAAGCTTAGTGATCGGTGTCCGCAACCGCTCGATGGCTTCCAAAACGGTCTCGCCCTCAGGCGGGCAAACGTCGCCAGGATTCTCCTGGAATTGCCGGTAGACTTTAGGCTGGAGTCGCTTTACCTCCGTCACCAACTTGCCCTGCCACAGGCCTTGGTCGAGGTTTCGTAGGCACTCCAAGGTCTTGATTTTGCAGAAGTTGTACTCCGCAATGCTCTCTGCCGATTGCTGAGAAGACTCGGTCGGAGAGATATAGAGGCAGTCGAGTTTGACCTTTCGCAAATTCTTGGCCAACTCCTGTACCTGTTCCCGCCCACGTTGGCTCAACGGTATATCCAAGGCTCCCTTGATGCGACCTTCCTCATCGAAGGTCGTCGAGCCGGGTCGGATTAATAATACTTCTAACATGCGAATTGAATCAAAATCAGTTTGTTATTGAATGGCTTGCCGAAGGCTCCGAACCGCGTTTCGGTAGTCTGATTGGCCGAAAATCGCCGAACCGACAACGAAGAGCTGGGCTCCAGCAGCGTGACAGTCAGCAATGGTATCGAGGTTAACGCCGCCATCGACTTCCAAAAGCAGGGCGTCGGATTCCTGGCGGGCTGCTTTTAACTTCTCTAACGCAATCGGGTTAAACGATTGCCCTCCAAATCCCGCCTCGACACTCATTATCAATAGTAAATCGCAAAGGTGAAGCAGCGACTTCGCCCGCTCCAGCGGGGTTTTTGGGTTCAAGGCCAGGCCCACACCGACCCCGAGATTGCGAATCATCTCCAGAGTTTCCCTCACGTCTTCATCGATCTCGACGTGAATGGTTAAACAGTCAGCCCCAGCGTCCGCAAATTGGCGTACGTAGCGACTGGGTTCCGAAATCATCAGGTGTACATCAATGGGCATGTCCGTAAGACGTCGAATGCCTTCGACGATAGGCATGCCATAAGTAATATTGGGCACGAAATGCCCGTCCATCACGTCGAGATGCAGGGCTTCTACACCTGCCTCACGTAATTCGTTGATCTCACGTTCGAGATTTCCAAAATCGCACTGCAACAGACTTGGCAAAATGAGGTCGCCCGCATCCCGCAGTCGTCGCATTGCTTCGCAATTTCTGGCTTGGGTCATCCATGGAATATTCATCTGTGAATCCGTTGGACGCAAGTGGCGATTCCAAGTTCCGCGATAACCGCTGAAGCTGCCCTTTCAGGGGGATTGGATTCGCTAGGGTGCTTTGTGTCCCTCTAATAGTGCTCTAGCGGGATCGTCTCTGTCGCTGTTCGTGGTCCCCCTGGCCAAATGGGGTGCCCGGATAATTCCGGATTTTTGGTGTCGGACGGTCATCCTGCTGGTCTGTCTGGTGGCCCCAAACCCGAATAATATGCCGATGAAAGAGAGATGCCGCGGGTGGAAGCTTGCCGATTGATCGAACAAGCGGGTGAAGTGAAAGCGGCCCAAGGGTCATTGTCTGCCAGCACTTTCCATTGCTTTCCCGTAGCGTGCGTGCCACCGAACCGTTCTCGATCCCAAGGAGCCCTCAATGGCTGCTGAGAAAAATTTTAGTCGCTATCAGCAAAACGTGATTCGTCGATACTACGAGAATGCCGATTCCATCGGCTTGCAGCGAGCTCAGGAGTTGGTCACCGAGTTGTATTTGGCCGAAGGAAAAAAACGCGAGCGAATCTGGGACTCGCTCGTCAAGAATCTTGCGAAGGCCGGCGTGCCAAATGATCACATTGAGCGTTTGCGAGAAAGCGACGACCCAGCGCTTGTCGCCCAATTGCTAACGAAGAAATTGTGATAACGTCTCGCTTTCGAGCCAAGCGGAGGAGTTGATTCCGACTTTGCTTCAGCACCTGTGAGCCGCTCGCCGACCATTCCCAGGAATTGAATCGTGGCCATACCCACTCGCCCTTCCATGCCCACGTCCATAACGGGGTTGAATTGGTTGACGACGGACGATGGCAGTCGAACATTACACGATCAACGTCTCAACGAGAGCTACCACAGTGGCTGCGGAGCACTGGCTGAATCCTGGTTGGTGTATGTGCTCAATAGCGGAGTAGCCGAACGTCTGCGTGGCGGCCAAGCCACGCGAGTGTTGGAATACGGATTGGGCACGGGGACGAGCTTCTTACTGACGGCTGCATTAGCCGAAATGCATGGTGTCGACCTGCTGTACGTTGGTATTGAGAACAATCTGTTGCCCGCTGAGGTAGTGGCCGATTTAGAGCTGCTGCATGCCATCAAGAACTTCCATGCCGACCAACTTTGGCGGGAGCGTTTTCAAGATGTTCGCTTTCAGCGGAGCCTCAGCTTGCTCCAGGAAGGCTGGGTCTCTGTACTGCAGCAAGCTTGTGGTAGTCTTTCGTCCACAGAGCTAGTGCAGGTTGCACCCCACACGCGTCTGGTGTTGCTGCAGCAAGACGCATGCACGCTAGACACCAGTTTGCTGAGAACAGTCTTGGACTTTGAGCCTCTGGGTGGAATCCACGCTGTCTACTTCGATCCTTTCTCGCCCGAAGTTAATCCAAACCTGTGGCAGCCGCGAGTTCTGCAGAACGCTTACAGCTGGTTGGAGCCCGGCGGCAGCTTTACCAGTTACTGCGTCAAGAGTTCTGTGCGCAAAGACTTGGAGCGAATTGGTTACCTGGTGCGACGTGTACCCGGTCCAACTGGTGGCAAACGCCAGGTTTTGCTGGCTCGCAAGCCCAGTTCTCCGGATTCGCAAGCGACGTGAGTGGGAGCTTGGTGGGAGCTTCGCGTTTTCAAAGTAGATGAAAGCCTTCGGCTTGCATGGCTCTTCGAGTGAGTGCATCCGCATGCTGCAAGAATTGCGCTTGAAATGGTCGGTGGCTGGCCAGTGGTAATCCCGTCGTGAAGCTGAAACGACTGCGGGAGTCGATGCTTAAGTTGGAAATAAGAAGCTCCGCCACTCGTCTTGGGTTCTGCTGTCCGATGATGGCTACTCGCTTGCCCTGTTCAACCATGTCGGCTGCTTGCTCCGCGAGCACGCGTTGTGCGGAGTCCTCATCCGTATGCACTGCTGAGGAGGGAGCGGCTGCATGCTCTTCGCCTGCTTTCGATTCGCCTTGGCGTTTGGCTACGGATTGCAGTGAAGGCTCGGCAATGAAAGGCGCGTCGGGCAATTCCATCGTTGCAAGTTCTTGCTGGTCCAAGTCCATGGGAAAACGAAACCAACCCAGGGCCAGGGCCGATTGGGCCACCAGCATGGCGTTGTTTCGGTACACCGAGAACTGATGCTGATCGAGCAGCGCGATGATAGTGACCACTTGAATTCCGCCTCGCGAACTGTATTCCGGGCCGCCCAGAACGGTCCGCGAAACTGCGGTGTATTCCTGGGATGCCGGATAACAATTGATGGTCCAATTCGCCGGGTCATTGCTGCTCATTTGGCTGGGCGACCATCGGAAAAGAGTTTGCTCAAGAGACTCATCAATTCCCTGAGATTTGCCAACGATGTGATAGCCCCGAATTGGGCCGCGCGAGGACGACGTGAAAACGGCTTGCTGAAGATGCATGGGAAGTCGTATCACTTAGTGAGCCAAGAGCCACTTGAGAGGATCCAAAACGCCGTGGGGTTGGATGTGAAAGGGGACACGGGATCTCCAGCCGCGTTGGTCGGAAAGCAGAGCGGTGCTTCCAGCCACGCCGGTGGCGAAGAATGCCACTCTTTTGAACTTTTGCTGGCAGAAATCGTGTAGTCGTCGGACGTTGCTGGAGGCAAAAACGGCTGGATCAACGGTTGACTCCGGGCAGGCGTCGCACTTTGTAAACACCACTGCCACGGAGGGGCCTCTTCCTTCCTGGGCGGCTTTGTCATCATGGAGTTCATGCTGTGCCGCAATGTATGCTGCCAGTTTCGTGGCAAACAAATCCTCGCTGGCTCCATGATCGCGAACACGCAGCGAATCGCAGAGCAAGAGAATTCCCGTTGAACGGCTTACCACATGCTCCACTACAGGGTAGAGACCCGGACGGCGAATCTCCATGGCAATGGCCTCACCGGCAAAATCGGGCGAGATCAGGTCGGCTGTCCGCTTGGTCTTGCCTTGCTGCATGCTCAGCTTGCAGTGCAACCACTGCCAGCTATCCGCCTCCGCGGGCGTCTTCTCGGGAAATGCACGGTTCTCCAGAGATGTCACCACGTATTCTTGCAGGTCGACCGCAAATGGGCTGGCGGCAACGCCACGGAAGTCTTCGCTTCCCTTGCTGAGAATATCCAGCAGCAATCCCAAGTAGACAGTCTTACCAGCATTGCTGGCACCCAATACGGAAATAAAACTGTGCCCACCTCCCTGCAAGGCTACGGACTGCGAGAGACAGATCGGTGTCTGGCATTTGGGGCAGTAGTCAATGCAATGCTCAACCCGGGCTGAACAGCAAACGCAAAAGTAGTGCTCTAGGGCTTTCGAAGTTGTAATCATCACAGGCTCTCGAGTGATTGCGAGGTGCTTGGCGGAGTCAAGTCTGCAGCGGCAACGCAACAGCGAAAGCCGACATTGGCGGTTCGGCTGAGAACTGCTTGAGCGGATCGGAATTGACAAGTTGCCTGGGAGGTGAAGTAAGTATCGAAAGCCGCTCCTCGAACCTCAGCCATCAATTCTTCCAATTCAAGTTGTAGGTCTCCGCAGTGAATCGCCGGATAGCTGGCATCGACCCATTCCCAGACGTTACCGATCAATTGGCGAACTCCATTAGGCGTGGACCCGGTGGCGTTCTCTCCAACGGCGAGTGTCGCGCCAACATTGCTCTGCCAGAGGTTGGCCCGCGACAGTTCAAACGAGTTTCCCCATGGATAGCGTTGTTCGGATCCGTCAGCCGATTGCTTGGTGGGCCAAGTTCCAGCACGCTGCCACTCGGCCGGTGTCGGTAACCTTTTTCCAACCCAGCGGGCGTAGGCGGCGGCTTCGTACCAACAGATGCCCACGACAGGGTGGTCGAGTTTGTCGTCTGGCGGCGACCCTTGGCTCCAAAACTTTGGTCCGGGATGCTCGCTGCGATCGACGAATTGCAGAACCCAAGGCAGAATTTCCTGTGGCCACAGTTCGGGTTTTTCGTAGCCGCCTGCTTGAACGAAGCGAACGTAATCGCTGTTGGTAACGCAGTGCTTGTCTATGTAGAAGGCCCGCACCGGAGTCTGTTCGCCCAATTGCATGGCCAATGCGTAGCCGTTGCCTTGCTCGCGGATGGTATCCTGCACAAGACGCACGGAACCGCTGGGCACAAACGCCATCTGATGTTGCAAGGCCTTCCATGCAAAGTCAATGGAAACATCATCAAAGGCCAGATCGTTGTGCTGACGCAGTACATGGCAATAGCGTCGGTCGCGAATGAGCCTTCGGCTATCCAGGGGCGCACCGGTTACATCCGGAAAGTCATCTTCCCGGCCAGGCTTCGCTGGGCTGGTCTGACCCGACCAGAGCGCGAAGGCATGATTGGCTAATCGCGTTAGAAACATACAGGACTCATCAAACGAAAGGTGTACCACGTGCAGATCGAATGTCTTGACGCAACCTCGCGAATTCTTGCAACAGGGCGTCTTCGGGGAATAGTGCGTCAGCTTGCGGAGGGTGACTGGCTGTCGGAAGCCTTGGCTGTGAGCATCCGGGGGCTGGCAACGTGGATGGAAGAACAGCTGATGAGCGATTTACGTAGTTGTTTGCAGGGCTAAACTCGGATTTCGCAATGGGACTACTGGCTCGTGATTGCAGCAATTCCCTCTGTTCGGATTCCAGTCGCAGCCACGCTTGGTTGAGCATTTCTACCTGCTGTCGAAGCATAGGCTCCAGCGTTTCACCCTCCGAGATCTGCGGGCAGGTGAGACCGGACATTGCTTGTGCGTCCACCTGCCGGCAGCACTGCTCGAGCTGCTGGACGAAATCCAAAAGATACTGTTGGATGTCGTCCATCAGCAGAGTCATCGCTTGAAGGATGTCCTCTACGGATCGACAGCAGGATGTTGCCGGCTGGTGTGCAGATCGAGGTTCGGGTGGATGCATTGCGGGAGTCCGACACTGTTTGATATGGATGGTCTACTCGACCAGACTCCAGAGTTTCTTAAGACGGCTGGAGAGCGAATTTTCAGCGGATTGCTCTGCCCTCTGCGAGTTTAGCTCACGGATTTCTTGCCGTTGTTCTCGCAGGCTTTGCAATCGCGGATCCAACTCTGCTTTCGGAATCGTCTTTGACAATTCATCCAGCTTTTGGGCATACTCGAATTTGAGTCTGGAAACCTCCGCTTGTTCCTTCGCAATCTTGGCTCGTTCCGATCGCAGGGTGGTCTCGTTTTGATCGGCTTGTGATTCGAGCTGATGACTTAGCTGCTGAAGTTCCTTGCGGGCGTCGTCCAGGGACGCTTGCAGAGCCTGGTTCTCTCGCTGCAGAAGCTCGAGTTCAGACTGGAGCTGTTGCGTTTGTGATTCGCCATCACTTTTGGCAGCCTGCTCTAATTGTTGTCTCAGGTGCCTTTGACGGTGGTCGGCCGTGCTCAAGCGATTTTTCAACGCGGCCAATTCCGCCGCGTGTTCCTGTTCGCGCTGTCCGATGCGACGTTCGATATCGCCGACCCAGGCTTCCAAATGGGTTCGTTCTTCCGCTTCGGCGCGATGGGTTTCCTCCGCGGCTTGCAACATTTCTTCCAGAATCAACACGCGTTCCTCAGCGCGGTTAGCTTCCTCCGCAAGCTCTTGCAGTCGCTGCAGAACTTGCGAGGAGGATTCCGTTTCGTCGGCTGCAGCTGGCGCGTCGTCAAAGCCCGAAAGTCCCACGTCTCTGTGTGCCAGGGCAGCCCTCAGGTCCTCAATCTCGGCTTGCAGCAGGGCAATGGTCTCCGAGTCGCATTCCACCGCGTTTTCGGCGAGCTCATCGTCGTCGAAGAAGTCGAGGCCGCCTTCAAAGCTATCTGCCGAACTTGGTTCGTTATCGAAATCAGCCATTGCTTCCGCGTAATTGTCATCGTCTTCTGCAGCATAGTCCAGCTCGTCACTGTCCTGCGTTGCAGAGTTGGACGATTCATACTCGTGGCTTTCGCTTACGGAATCATCCCCATGCCAAGTTAGGTCTGCAGATTCGTCTTGGAACGGCTGTTCGTAATCCGTTTCCATTTCATCGACAGCGGATGCATCATGGCTTGGGCAACTTGCGGCGGTAGCTGAGGCCAATACGCTGTCCGGCAACTCGTCGGTCGCCTGGTCTTCCGACCGGGCCAAGTGGGTGAATTTAGCAATACTGCAAGCAGCCGGTTTGGCGATTTGCGATTCGTTCTTGGGTTCAACGGACTCGTGCGTCCGCACCTCCTTGATCTCGATGGTGAACGGGCCCAGTTCCAACAGCGAATCCGCCGACAACTGGCTTTTCGCTGTTAGCGGCTGTCCATTTAGTAGAGTCCCGGAGTTAGACATCCAGTCTTGAGCCCACAGTTCGCCATCTTCGAAACCGATACGGCAGTGGATTTCGGAAATCTCATCATGAGTTAATCGCAAGCCGCAGTTACCAGATTTGCCGACAAAAACGCCTTGGTTGGGCGCCAAGCGGAAAGCATGTCTGGTTCCGTCGAGATTGGTAGCGATTAAGTCGATGCTTCGGTTTTGGTTCATGCTTCCGCTCCTGCTGCAGTGTAGTCACCGTGTTGGTGGTCGTGAGTGTTCGTATCGTGGGATGTATTCTGCCCAGCAAGCAGCTGATCCATGATCTGGAACAGGCTTTCAGCCGCGCAGGGTCGGTTCAGAGTCGCGTCTACATGGAATCCCAACTCTTCATTCCAGTCGACGTCTTGACGGCTGGTCATGACGACACGTTTGATTTGAGCCGCGCGAGGGTCATCTGAGGCGAAAATGCGGCGCATCAAATCGCAGCTGGTGGGTTCATCGCCTGCGAATACCAAGGTGTGCGGGACGGATCTCTTGAGCACCAACTGCAGGGCCAGCTTGTCCCGTACGACTTTACCGGAATAGCGGTTGTCCGACTCTTCCAGCGATTCACGTATGTCATGGGCGTGATCGGAATTGGGTTCAAACACGACGAACTGTCCGCTGACCGCGTTCTTGCGCCTTTCCACCAATTCCGCCAACTCGAATCCCTGCAGTACCTGGTGCACTTCATCGATATCCCAACCCAAGGTTTGTGCCAGCTCCTCGGGTTCTTTGGGATCTGTCAGGACGTTGAGCACTTTCATGTGCCGAGCGGAAAGTCCAGTCCGGTCGAGATTCTGACCGCGAATGGCTCGACGTACGTAGGTGATGTTCACTTGCTGGTTTGCCGGTTCGTCCGCGAAGATGGCTCCTTCAACCAGCAGAGCCAGCAAGCTGATTTCGAGTGGCAAGGTCTTGTGTAGGGAGTTCGCAGTGTTGCCGACTTCGAAACGAAAGGCTACCAGGTCTCGTGTAAATGCGAGACGCAGAAGCTGCGCGGCTTGGAAGCGAAGTAGTTTCGACATCAGTCTGGGGTCGAGTACTTTTTGGTCCAGCAACTGGACAAAGCCGTCAATCTCGGCACAGTTTCGGCCGCCGATGGTCATTTTCAAGACAGCGGCCAAACTGGCTAAAGATGGAGGGAGCTGTCCGATCATCTGCTCGACCAGAGCCGGATCGATGCCTTGTGCGTAGACACCCTGAATGCGTCCTTTTTCGAGATGGATTCGAACCCGTGTGCCTTCGGCTTCCACCTCAAGAACTCCAACCTTACGGCCATTGTTCAGGAAATCCAGCAACTCACGCAAGCCAAAGCAAGCCAGGTTGCCGGTCAACGCAGGTTCGTCCAAAGCGTTGATGATCTCGGGAACCGCGCCCCCTTGTGATTGCGATGTCACGATCATGGCCGCGGTTTCAATGGCGTTCGCGACGGTCGTCTTCAGCAGTTCCTCTGTGTAAGGTTTGGGCAGCATGTCGACCACGTTATCCAGGTCGGTGTATTCGACGTACGCCTTTTTTCTCAGCGTGGAACTGATCACGACTGGAATATGCCGCAGGGTCTCTGATTCAGCCAGCTGCGTGGCAACATTGTGCCCCGTAGTGCCGGGAAGCTGGTGGTCTAGGAGAATGAGATCTGGCTGGACCTTGGGGGCCAATTCCAAACCTTCCTCGGCACTGGCGGCGAGAACAACCCGATAGCCTGCCGAACTTAGGTGCGTATCAACTAGTTTGCGAATTGTTGCGCTATCATCGATAACGAGAACCGTATTGTGACTCATGAGTTTTGCTCCAGCCGGTTGGAAGATGATTCGGATACCAAGTGACGTAGGGAGGGAATGTCGTTCAGTGCCGAATCGAGGGCTTCATCGGCAAGGGGTTTAATGAGATAACTCGCCACGCCTAATTGGCGTGCGCGATCTGTGAATTCGCTTTCGGCTCGGCTGCTGATAATGACCACTGGCAAGGCCAGCTTCGGATCACCCGATTGAATTTCAGCCAAGAGCTCCAAGCCATCCATGTGGGGCATTTCCAGGTCGCTGAATACCGCAGCGAATCGGTGTTGCATCATGAGTTCCATCGCCTGCGTGCCATGGGTGGCTTCGGTGATTTTCAAAGGGTAGCGACTTAGCGAACGCACCACCCTTTTTCTGGCACTCAAGGAGTCGTCGACGACCAGCACATGCAATTGACGAGCATCATCGGCTTTGTTGTCGTTGGGCAATTCGCTGCTCTCTAGGAACAGACTGTCAAGTGGTTCCGGACGGGCTTGCAGTACACGACGCGAATCCAACAGCAACACAGTCTGTCCGGTACCGGCCAGAGTGGCACCAACGCAGTACGGATGGTTCTTGAGCAGGGTCGGCAGAGGCCGAACCACCAATTCCTCGGGGCCGATCACTTCGTCGACCAGAAGCGCAAGCTTCTGCAATCCATCGCCTTCGATTTCAGCCGTCTCCTGGGCTACCACGATGGCCATGCTGCGTCGGTTTGTCGGATCCGGCGACTGACTCAGCAATTGCGCAAAATCGATTCTGGGAATGTCCTGCGCGGCTTTACCGGTGGCCAGCACGGACTCCATGGGGATGGCAAACAGCTGCCGTCCACAGCGGAAGACCATTGCGTGCTGAATCGCGGAGGGGAGCGGAAAGTTGAGTTTGATACGGGTGCCGACGCCGGGCTGTGATTCGACGGTCAGCCAGCCATGCATCCGTTTCAGAGTTGTTGCCACCACGTCCATTCCAACGCCTCGTCCGCCCACTTGATTGGCAGCTTCGCGGGTGGAGAAACCTGGGTGGAAGATCAATTGGGAAAGTTGCTCTTGAGAAGCAGACTGATGAGGGCTGAGCAAGCCTTTTTCGACTCCGCGTCTGCGGATGGCTTCATAGTCAAGTCCTCGCCCATCGTCGCGAACTTCGATGGTGAAATGATCTGTTCCGGACTTCGCGGTCAGCAGGATGACGCCTTCGGCGGGCTTGCCGGCCTGAAGTCGAACGTCCGCGGGCTCAATTCCGTGTCCTACGGAGTTCCGCAATATGTGCAGCAACGGTTCGTACAGTCGTTGCTGAAGAGCGCGTTCGATACCGGCTTCTCCCCCATGAATCTCCAATCGGACTTGTTTGGATTCTGTGCGGGCCGCATCTCGAACGACGCGCTGCAATCGCCGGAATAGTCCGGAGACCGGCGTTCTGCGAAGGGCGACGAGTTCTTGGCGGAACTGACGAATGAAACGCGAGACAGCGGCGTTTCCTTCCACGAATGGACGCATGCAGTCGCGCAGGCCTTGCGCGGCTTCCATCACATCATTGGCAACCTCCGATAGCTGCAGCGAGCGAGTTTGGTCGGCATGCCATTCGCCATCATTGCTCAGCATTCGCATATGCGAAACACTGGTCACCAGCTCGTGATAAACGGATTGCAAGTCGGCCAGTTCGGTTTCCCGCTGGTTCCGCAGCATCACCAACTCCGCAAGCATATCCATCAGCCGATTGAGTTGCGAGGTTCTGACACGCACCAGCTCGTCGCTGTCGTCATCGGCTGAGAAATCGGATAGCTTTGGCAGCGAGGCCACAGCGTCCACCACCGAGTTTTGTTGTTGCTGCGGTTCCTGCTTTGGGCTGAGGCAACTGATCTGAACGCGAATCTCGTCGACGCTGCGGAGCAAGTCGTCAATGGAGGGTACGCGACCGGCTGTCTGCTCGTCGCGTAAGCGGTCTTCTAGTTGATGGATTTGTTCGGCCAGAGCCATCATGCCGACGCTGCCCGATGCGCCCTTCAGGGTGTGCAATTCTCGCAGGATCTGTGTCAAGGATTCCAGATCCTGGGGATTCTTCTCAATCCTCAGCAGGGCTGCCTCCATGGCGGCCAGACAGCTGGAGGCATCATCTAAAAATGCCTCACGCAACTCGGGCTCCAGCTCCGGGCGATCCTGCGTGGGGGTGTCGGTCTCAGTCGAACCGCAGGTAACGGGTTGTCCCCGTTCTGGACTGGATCCATGAGATGAATTGTCGGCAGCTTGAACGGCGTTTCCCGATGGCTCTAGGGCAGTGCCAAGTTGATCGAGCAGGGCTTGGATAGCATCGGCCGAAGGTGCGGCTAATTCACTGCCTTCCTCGGCAGTGCTTTCGCTGCCCTGCATTGCGTCAGCAAATTCCCAGGCTGCGTCGTCCAGATAGTCGGCACCTTCTCGCATTTCGAGCAGGTGCTCACCCCACTGGTTGATAGCTTGATCACTCAAGGCATCGATCTGTTGAAAGTCGTGACCTTCCGAGTCGATCGCATGACGCAACTCACGGGTACAATCGCAGATTAAACCCGCAAGTTGCTGCGCGTCGGAAGCCTGGCTCTCCTCGAGGCTTTCGTGTAGCTGAATGAGATTGCTCAGCAGATCGGTAAACTCAAGCAGACTTGGATGTGCCTCTGCGGCATTGCAGACCACAGAAATTGCCTCGGTGGCTTCTTTCCAAGCAAGCGTGTCCGCCGGCTCGTGATCGGGTTGGATGGAATCGGAGCTCATCTGGGCGCCTCTAGCCGATGGTTGTCAAATCTGCCGTGGGGAGCGGAGTGGAAACAGGAATGAGTGGGGCAGTCGTGGCATCACCGCCACTGCCTCCTCGGCGCTCGTTGAGTCTTTCCAGCTTCTGCCCGAGCTGTGGATTTACGTCCGTTAGTTTTTTGGCCGTCCAGCCAATACTCTCGGCGTGTCCGCGATTGGCTTTGGCCAATCCGGAGAGCTGTTCAATGGCTGAGATTACGTCCTGGGCGAGCTGCAGTTGTTGGCTCGATGAGTCCGCGATTTGCTCCAGGGCACGGGTCTGATTTCCTAGTTGCGCGATTTTGCGCAACGAATGTTCGGCGTCGGAGGCGCGTTGCAATTCGGTTTCGACTTGTTCTCGCTCACGCACGATTCCGCGAATGGATTCTTGAGTCGCCAGTTGCATGGCATCCAGCAGATTGGTGATTTCGCGAGTTGCATCAGCGGCTTGTTCGGAGAGATTGCGAACCTCCTCCGCGACTATCGCGAAGCCTCGACCATGTTCGCCTGCGCGGATCGATTCGATGGAGGCATTCAGTGCCAGCAGGTTGGTCCTGGCGGCGATGTCACTAATGGAGCCGACGATGGCGCTGATCTGGCGTGTCGGGTCACACAGACCTTTGAGTTTCTTCTCGCAACTTTGGGTTTCGGCTTGGACACGCTGCATTCCCTGATGGAGTTGATCGATCAAACGCAGGGCGGAGGCAGCCGACTCGCTGGCTGTTTGCAGTGTTTGCTGTGCGGCCTCGGCGCCTCCGTTAACCGAGTCGATGGTGGTGGAGAGCTGTTCAATGTAGGCGGTGGTCTTAATGACGGCATTGCCTTGGGCGTCTGAGTTTTCAGCCATCGCTTTGGCAAGATGTTCCATCTCGTGGGCCCCTTGCTCAATTTGCGTCAGATGAGCGTGCATGGCCTGGCCCAGGTTTTTAATAGCGGCTTTCAGTTGTCGATTGCTGGCTTCGCCCTGACCCTGCAGATCCAGCAGGGCCAGCATTGCCTGGAATTCACTGCTTTGGTCACGCGTATTGGCAGCGATGGACTCCCAGTGGCGAGCGGTAGCAGCCAACTGTCTGGCCAGTTCGTCCGCTTCTCGAAAGCCCACACGCTGGCTGGCGGAATCCTGCTCTCCCGACATGGTCCCGTTAAGAACAGAGAAAACGCGACGCATTTTCAGGGTGGAAACTATGGATGCAATCACGGCTGAAATAGCGGAGAGCGCAAATCCGATCACCATTCCCCACGCGCTCTCCAGCAACATTGCTGCGGCCAATCCGCAGGCTGATATCGCCGCAACGACGAAATGCGTCATCAAAAAGAATGTTCGTAGTTCCAAGGCTCTCTCGCTTTTTGTTTGGGCTGAACGAAGCGTTATCGTTGTTTAGTAGTTCCAGTGTCCTTCGAAGGCCTGCTGGGCCTTGGCCAATAAAGCGTTGGGGTTCAGTACACGAACGATGCGATCTCGAAACATTGCGGTCCCAATGACCACACTGTGGTCATGATCCGAGCGGGAGTCCTGGGAAACGATGGTTTCGATCGCTTCCAAGCCGGCTGATCCGGATATGAGCAAAGCCCACGGGCAAGCATGGTCGAAGACCAACAGGCAAGAGGAATTGTCATTGGCGATGGAAGCCGCTGAATCAAGCAGCGACTGCAAGGTAACGACTGGAATAAAGTCACTGCGGAGATGGCAGAGTCCAGCCAGAGCCTCATGGCAATCAGGCACGGCCACCAGTTCAGGCGTCATGACGATCTCGCGAACTGAAATCGCAGGAACAGAGAACCATATTTCCCCACAGCGGAAGACGCAGTGCTTGTCAGACGCTATGTCCGGCTCATTGACTGGTGAGGTTGCAGATTTGCGACCAAGTGTTTGTAGATTCATATTGCTCAGAGTGTCCAGGAATCAAGAGTTTCTGGTTTGAGCCGCTAGCCGCTTCTTGATGGCTTCAATTCGATCGTGTGTGGCCTGCCCGTTTGGGGCGGCGGATCGCCGGGCTGTGTCCGAAGTCGTTGACCGCGGATCAAGTTCAGTTTTTTCCGCTTGCTGGCTGGCGTTCACAGCTGGGCTGTGAGCAGGCGAATGTGAGAGGCCGGTTCTAGTCAACTGCTCCTGGGGATTTTCCTGAACTGATGGAATGACTTGCTGTTCGATAATCGCACGCTTCTCTAGTTCTTGCGTCGCTGTGCGCAAAATCCGCAGTCGCTCTTGGGTACGCGCGGCGAACTGCTGCAGTGAGCTGCTCAGTGCATTCAATTGTTCAGTATTCATCGCGTCCTTTCGGGCATGTTCAACGACAGCCAGGACTGGGATTTGTTGTGCCAGGGAGCTTGGCGAGTTCCATTGAGCTCGTGGGCCAAGAATCCCGTTACGCGCGGGGTGCAACGGATCGGCTTGTGCCCGCATGCATAGCGCCTTTGCATGGGCAGGGACCGCTCGTTAACACCAGGACTCGATTCATAATCACTGATGGAGCGATTTCACACGCCACATCGTTTTGGTTTTCAACGCTCAGTTTCAGCTTCGGCAGTCCGGCTATCTGCGTGAGACCCGTGACTTTGCGTCCCGATTTCGCAATCGGTTTGCCTTTCTCGGTCGAACTGGCCTAGAGTCCTGTTGGCCAGAAGGCCGAAAAGATGAAATTGTCTTTCTGGGAGTCCCCTCGTCGGCATGAGACTCACCCTGAAACATGGGTCAATTCCGAAGAGTGTCAAGAAGATTCTGTGAGATGTTGACGAGCGAAGGTAGCGATTCTTCGGATTCGTCTGAGGAACAGGGTGGAATCGCTGACTCGCATTCCGGCTGCCTGCATTTCGCTGAAGGCGGAATGGCGATGGGAAGCAACGCAACTGGGAGCCGCCATCGCGGCGCAGCGTTGCCTCGCAAGATGCTGGCTAGACGTCACGCAAGCAGTGCATGTTGGCCATCGAGATGCCGCTGACAATGGCTCCAATAATTCCGACGAAGCCCTGGTCCGTACCGCACAGAAAGAGGTTCCGCAGATGCGTGGTGCCATCCAGTTTCTTGTCCGGAGCTCCGTAAACGGCACCGTTCTGATGCGAAGTAAAGCGGCGAATGGTTTTGGGAGTAAAAATATCGGTGGCGATGACATGACCTCGAAAATCCGGCATGAATCTTACGGCCGAGGCCACGCTGCGATCGTACCACCACATCTTTTGCCGCTGGTATTCCGCATCATCCAGCCCGCTCCAGGAGTCGAAATCCGCAATCGTCGTCAGGCGGATGACACCTTCGTCGAGCTGTCCGAGATCATTGGGATACGCATAGTTGTTAGGGCTGCAGATGACTCCCGTGCGTGTGTCACAGAGAGAAGACTCGGGACGCTGCCAATGAAATTTGTCGCTGTCATTGAAGAAGACAATGGTGTCGCCGAATCCAAGCTCCTTGGGTTGCCTGTCCAGAACAGATATCGACTCGATAAAGGTCAGCTGTCCGGAGCGGTCGATCGCCTGTTCCGTCAGGTCATCGCAAAGACGCTGAGTTTCAATGATTCCGGCACTGGAGAGAATGCGTTTGCCTTCAATAACAGTTCCGTCTTCCAGAATCACCCCGAGTGCCCTATCGCCATCGGTCTGAATACGCTCAACACCGCTCCGCAGTTTCAGTTCGCCTCCCAAGGCACGAAAGCGTCGCACCAAGTGTTTAAGGATTAAGCGAACTCCTTTGTAGGGGCGGGCGAATCCCTCCAGAAAGATGCTGCGGAACATGATGCAGAATTGGCCGAAGTCCATATCGTCTTGCCGTGCATTGCCGTACCACATCAGGGGACAAAGCAGCATCTCGATCAGCAAGGCGTCTCCCAGGGTGTCTTGCAGAAACTCCCGTGCCGAGCCTCCGAAATTGTCCTGGTTTAGATCGTCGTAGTCGGCCAAGAGAGTCAGCATGCGTTCAAAGTTATCAACTTCACCGGGGAAGGCTCGTCTGATTTCACTTCTCAGGAAATCAATGTCATTGGTAAAGCCGAGACGCACACCGGGAAACGCGATAGCTGATCCCAATTGGGGCGACAACTCGAAATCTTCCCACTTGAATCGCAGTTGTCGCAGAAGACGCGCGAGCGGACCCTTCTTGGTTCCTGGGGGTGTGAAGTTGGTTACCGCATGTAAGCCAACATCAAAATCTCTCCCCGCTAGACGGTAAAAAGAGTTGAGTCCGCCGATGGTCCAGTGCTTTTCAAGAATACAGACCTTCTGATCGTAATGAGCCAACCGAATTCCAGCGGCTAGCCCTGACATCCCAGCACCGATAATGATCGTGTCATACATATCGGCAGGCATGCTCCGAATTCATGGAAGTCAAGCAAGCTCCCAAACTGGCATTGCAAGCTCGGCGGTGGTTCTAAATGTCCGCCATTTTGGGCTCAAGATAGCGAACTGTGCTGGACATGCTGGCCAACTCACCATATTCCTCTTCCGGAATCTGGACCCGATGGCGTTTTCGAAGTTCCATGACGATGTCGAGAAAATCCATGCTGTCCAGTTCCATCTGCTCACGGAAGGACTTCTCGTCATCCAAATCGCTCAAATCTTCGTCAGGAGCAATCTCGCTCAAGATGTCGATGATCTCGTCCCGGATTTCCGCTGGACCCATTACCCAAATACTCCTGGTGATTTCGGTTAAATTCTGGTTTCGATCTGGCTGCCCGTATTTTAGTGGCAGATCTGCGAGATTTGCCAACCCGGTATCCGCAGAACCTGCACCCAATACAACTTGGTCAGAAGCTCGAAACCCGATGTCGCAATGGCTGGGGCGACGCCAAAAATGGGGGTGCACCAAGCTGTCAGCTGCCAGGCAGCCAGAACGCAAAAGCTTACCGGGAATTATCGAGGGCGTATAGTCTTAACGCCAGCAGGGCCATCCATTGTGTTCAGGTTTGGTCCCACAGCGGTTTCGACCTCTCGTCCTTCACTCTCGAGGGTCCGGTTTCGGGACCAGTTCGGGGAGCCGCTCGCTTGGTTGCGGGGTTGCTGTGCCGAGCGGTAAGTTGGCGGGCCTGTCCTTCAGCCAGCCGAGCCGATTGCCTAAATCACCCGTAAAGGGTATCCTCGCACCCACGAACTGCGCTATACCGTGCGTTTTCCGCCGTGTACCTTCGCAAGTCATCTGAACATTGCAGCCCATCAGAAATTGGGGTTTCTGCCCTGGGATGGAGCGATGGTAACCCATTGTCGGGGCAAGTTTCTGACGAGCCGGGTTGCAGGCAATGAACAGGGGTGCTGTTGGGACCGGCGTCCACAGTTCTTCCGTTTAAACCGGTTCCTATTGCAGCTCGTGGATTCCTTCATCGGACCTGGGTTTGGTGGCGATGAAAGTTTGCCTCGAGCCGCTCAAGGTATCAATTCATCCAGGGCTTTCCCCCAAACGAAATCGATCCAGCATTGGGTCGAGAGTCCATGGTCCACGTTATCCTGAATACCAATCGAGAAGAGACCCAATGAGTGTTTCGTCCCCTGCCATCGAAAAGCTAGCGATAGATACGATTCGGACTCTCAGCATGGATGCTGTGCAAGCAGCGAACAGCGGACACCCGGGTACGCCCATGGCTCTCGCGCCAGTCGCGTTTCAGATCTGGACTGAATCCATGCGGTACGATCCCGCCAAGCCGCTTTGGCCCAATCGCGATCGTTTCGTATTGAGTTGTGGGCACGCCTCCATGCTTTTGTATTCGATGATTCATCTGGCTGGAGTTCGGGACATTGACGAGCAAGGAAGCGTGGTCGATCGTCCGACCATCACTTTGGACGATATCAAAAACTTCCGCCAGTTGTACAGCCCCTGCGCTGGACACCCGGAATTTGGAGAGGCTGCGGGGATTGAAACAACCACAGGTCCTTTGGGGCAAGGAGTGAGCAACAGTGTTGGCATGGCCATTGCTTCCAAATGGTTAGCTGCGACTTATAACCGCCCTGGGTTTGAGATATTCGACTTCGATACCTACGTTTTGTGCAGCGATGGTGACTTGATGGAAGGGGTCGCACAAGAAGCCGCTTCGCTCGCGGGACATCTGAGACTTGACAATCTGTGCTGGCTCTACGACGACAACAAGATCACGATTGAGGGCGAGACAGATTTAGCCTTTAGCGAGGACATGCGGAAGCGATTTGAAGGTCTGGGATGGAATACACTTCAAGTCGACGATGCTAATGATCTGGAGGCATTGTCTAAGGCACTGCAAGAATTTAAAGCATGCAAGGACAAGCCCACACTGATCGTTGTTCGCAGCGTGATTGGTTTTGGTTCTCCCAACAAGGCCAATACGCATGGAGCCCACGGAGCTCCCTTGGGTGAAGACGAAATCAAGCTGACCAAACAAGCGTATGGATGGCCGGAGGACGCAAAATTCCTGGTTCCAACCGAGGTGCCGCAATACTTTAATGAGACAATTGGCAAGCGAGGCGCGGCTGGCAGCGCGGATTGGGAGCGGCTTTTCGCGGACTACCGTCAGTCCTTCGCCGCGGAGGCAGCCCAGTTGGATGCTTTGTTTGCAGGACAGCTTCCCGAAGGCTGGGATAGTGGGCTGAGCGAGTTTCCCGCCGATGAAAAGGGACTGGCCACTCGCGTGAGCAGCGGCAAAGTGTTGAATATGCTCGCTCCGCATTTGCCTTGGTTGATTGGCGGTTCCGCCGATCTCGCGCCCAGCACGATGACTTTGCTGCAGGGAGAGCAGGAGTTCTTGCCTGGCAGCTACCAAGGTCGCAATATGCACTTTGGCATTCGCGAGCATGGGATGGCGGCTGCCCTGAACGGTATGTCGCTTTGCGGTTTGCGAGCCTACGGTGCGACCTTCTTTGTGTTTACCGACTATCTGCGGCCCTCCATGCGGCTTAGCAGTTTGATGCATCAGCCGGTGCTCTACGTACTAACGCACGATTCGATCGGGCTAGGCGAAGATGGGCCCACTCACCAGCCCGTTGAACACTTGGCTGCATGCCGAGCGATTCCCGGCCTGTATGTGTTCCGTCCGGGTGACGCCAATGAGGTGCTGGAGAGTTATCGAGCCATCATGCAACTCAGTAATCATCCCGCGGCGCTGGTGCTCTCACGTCAAAACGTGCCTACTTTGGACCGAACCAAGTGCGCTGCGGCCGACGGAGTAGCCAAGGGCGGTTATGTTTTGAGTGACTGTGATGGCAAGCCGCAAGTGATCTTGATTGGCACTGGAACCGAATTGCAGCTTTGTCTCAAGGCTCAAGAAGAGCTGACGACTGTGGGCATTCGGGCGCGGGTTGTAAGCATGCCTTGTCAGGAGCTGTTTGACGAGCAGCTTCCCGATTACCGCGAAAGCGTGTTGCCCAAGGAATGTTCGCTGCGCATTGCCTGCGAGGCCGGAATTCGCCAGGGCTGGGATAAGTACATTGGTGCGGACGGGCATTTCGTTGGCATGAGCACCTTTGGGGCTTCGGCACCTTACAACCAGCTCTTCGAGCATTTCAAAATTACCAGCGAGCAAATTGTCAGCCTGGCTCGCGTTGCCTTGCAAGTTTGAAGTGGCTAGTCGAGCGCTAAGCGAGAGGGTCGGGAGTCTTTTCAGTGTTGTGGTGCCGAGCTAAGGGGGAGAGTTTACTCCGCGCGTTGTCCGCGCGTAACGCTCATGCCTTAAGCTGAAAAGACTCCCGACCCTCTCGCTTAGCGGCGAGGTCGACCGCGGGCCCGCAAGGTGGACTCCAGGCTCAAACGCCCGGCTGTGCGAGTGACCCACTCGTTGCCACCATAGGGAGTCCCACGCCTTATCGAATGTTGGATTGCAGCCACTTCCGATTCACTCTGAGGTTCATTCACCCACTGAGTCCAATGCTGCGGCTTTTCGATCGGCCACTTGTCGAGCGTCACATCTCCGGACGGATTGAGCGACTGCCACAGGCTGCCCCACCGCCAATTCTCTGCCTGAGACACCAAAATCGCTCGCAGAGCATTTCGCTCGACGTATCGACAAACTGCGTAGAAGTGCTCGTCCGCCTGAATCGGAAACGATTTGAAACGGCCTTGATAGACGGGCCCGGTCCCGGAAGTTCCATGATGTTTGTGCCAACGCGAAGTGTGCGTCACCGTCAGCCAGCGCATGTACTCGGAGAGGTCATCATCTCCCTTAGGCCACAGAACCAGATGCCAGTGATTGGGCATCACACAGAAAGAGAGCAGTCGACAATTCGCCTTTGTTCGTGCCTGTTCTACTACATTTAAGAAGGCCAAGTAATCTTGATCTGTGTGGAAGATCTGCGCTCTTCCTACGGACCGATTGAGCACGTGATAAACACAGTCTCCGCTGGCTGTTCTGGGGCGTCTTGGCATCTGTTTCAGTCTTTGACATCAGGGGGTCGGGAGTCTTTTCTGTAGGAGTCGACGTTTGGGCCGCCAGAGCTTTTTGGGATTCAAAACCGACGCGCCAAGTTGGCTGAAAAGACTCCCGACCCCCTAGCTCCTCCAAGGAATATAGACGGGCGAGCAGCCATATCCTTACACGGAACTTTCTAGATTTTCTTGGCGGGTTTCTACCTGCTCGCATCGCATTGCTAGGTAGAGAGGGTCGGGAGTCTTTTCTTGAAGAATTCGTTGATTGTCAGGCAATCACGCAATGGGTTAGCAAGCACAGTTGCAGTCACACTGAAAAAACTCCCGAACCTCGGATTAGCCCGGTGCTAAGCGGCCATGGAGCGTCGCCGAGCAGCGGCGCGGAGCAGAATGCAGCCTTGAGAAACCTCGGCACGACCCGGCGCGCCGACGGCGGCTACGGGACAGAGGATGTTGCCTTGGAGCTGGTCCCAGTTTTGCTTTAGCGCCAACGGCACCGATCCGGAACTGACGTTGCCGAAGCGTTCCGTGAGACCGTTGACAGGTTCCGCAGTGAAGCCCGCCTCTTCCAATTTCATTCCCGTCAAGCGAACGATGCCCAGCCCGGCCTGATGAGGCACAATGTGATCGATGCTTTCCGGTGCCAGGTTGTTGCGGGCGGCCATGCTGGCTGCTGCGGCAGCCATCGCTCGTGGCGCCGTGTCGGCAATGCCCATCCCGTCCAACGAAAAGACGATGCGAGATTTGTCACGCCGCTTGAGATGGGCCGGATCGGGAACCAGGACATCGTTGCGAAGTTCAAAGTCAAAGAAGGCTCTTGGAGCAGGCTGACGCTCATACTGGGAATCGAGCAGTTCCAGATGGATCGGAAGCTGTTGGCTGTCCGAACGTGAAATAACCGTGACCGTTGCAAAATCGCCGAAGAGAGCCCCGGATTGGCGGCAGCCAAAGTCGGTAATGCGGCTAATTCGACTGGCCGTAACCAGCAGGATGAACTCACTCGGGCGGAGTTGTAGCCTGGGAGCCATCGTGGCCTGGATCAATTGCATTGCCTTGGCATAGCCGCTGCAGAATCCATTGATTCCAAGTACCTGCCGCGGCCGGATCGAAAGTTCTTGACACAAACCCCAGGCGAGTCGATTGGGTTGCTCCTGGCGGACGGAGGACTTCGGTAGGTACTTGTTGGCCACCGACAAAGGTATCAATGAGGGGGAGGCAAGCAGCAGCCCCGCGCATTGCGTCAAGTCGAGCCCAATAGTATCCCGGAGTTTCAAGATGGCCTTTCCGGCCATGGTCACTTCGTCATCCAGCGAAATGCAGCGGGCCTGAATGCCCGTATGTTTGACAAACTTCTTGGCCATCAACGAGTCATACCATGCATTCGGCAGTACCCATTCAGGCGCGTAAGTCTCAATTGCGGCCAAACCCAGGCCGGGCTCTTGGTTGTCTCGAATTGTTGAGCTTACGCTAATCATGGTGGGTTCGTAGCAAGCTGCGGGGGCGACCACAAGCCCGAATCGACACAGGGGTAGGGGGCTATCCGTGCTTGAGAATTGCGTAAGTCCGCGGGCGAATTGCCAACACTCCAAGCTGACGCCGCAATTTGCTTTTCAGTTGCGGCTTCTCAGCGGACCTTTCGATTGCTTTAAGTTCTCTTGCTGGAAGCCGACATTGGTCTGCTGGGAGCCATGATGGTCAACGCTGTGCGCATTTTGTGTCAAACGGTTCGCCCGAAAATACAAGCACGACGCGCGAGCAAGTGAGTTTCGGTCACCATCGAGTACACACTCGCTGGCGCTTCGTGCTTGTAAATCCAATGCAAAAATGCTGCGCAGCGTTGCCTGATGGTGCTAGGATAATCGGTGTAATCTTTTTATGTTACCCAGAGTTTCTTTGTTTTCCATCTTGCGGTCTCTGGTTATGCTAGCATCCATCGCGATCATCGCGTCGCAATTTTGATCTCAGTGATCCGGATTTCCTTGAATCTGGACCGTTTTTTGTAGAACCGAGGGGACCTGTGAAAACGACCACCGCACTGTTTGCTTTGGCAATAGTTTCCTTGTTGCAAGTTACCATTCGGGCTGCGTCGTCAATGAGAACTTCGACGGCTATGCGGATACTGCCGCCATGCAGGCCAATTGGGGTAACTCAGGCCTGGGGACCCTGGGCGTTGGAAACGGCAACCCTGGCAACTCGGCGGAACACTTGGGCGGCACGGTGAACAGTTGGATTGTTTCGTCGTTTTCCTTGACGCCCACGGCCACAGAGTCCATCGTGCTCACGGCGGATATCTTCGACGACGGCACCAGTTCCAATGAAAGGATGCCCGTAGATGTTTGGCCTTTGCGGGACTCCTGGGGGAGCCCCGCTCGCCTTCTGAAACGATTGGCTGGATTCGCGTACCAGAATTAATTCAAGACCTTTTCATAGGTCGACGGATCGAAACCGACCACCAGCTGCTTGCCGACAACCAGTGTTGGAGCTCGCAGGTTTCCGGTTGGTCCCAGCATCAGCTTCTTGACCTCTTCGTCGCTGAGAGTCTGTTTTTTAAGGTCGATCTCAATAACTTTCTTGCCCTTGGCCGCATACAGTCGATTCGCAGCGGCCAAAAGTTGTTTAGCTTTTTCGAGCTGGTGGGGTTCCTTTTTGGCGTTGGTTTCGGACTTGGGTTGAATGCCATTCTCCGCAAGAAACTCTTGCGTTTTTACACAGGTCTTTCAGCCGGGGCGATGGTAGCTCCAGTCGACGTTTTTCATTGCACTGCTCCTGAGGATATGGGTTAAAAAGGCAGATTATCTGCTTGCGAGCCTGACTAGCAAGGCGATTTGTCGGGTTCGGCATGCCATGCACGCCCGAGTCGCTGAGCGTTCTCTGCACTAGGATAGGCCAGCTGACCAGTCCAAGGGGCCGGGGCTGCCGGGGGAGGACCCGCTGGTTGAAAACTCAATGCAGGCCTATACTCGAAGCCTTTCTCGGGCACCAGAATCTGCAAAAAGACACGGTTTGAAACCCCGTTGGTCTGATCGAGCAATTTCAAGAGTCGCCGTTGTTTTGCCACGCTGTCGTCCTCCGGGCAGGCAGATCTACTTTGAGCGGCAGGAATTTCCAACGGATCGTTTCGTAGCAGGCACCGTTTTCGTGATTGGCTGGGGCCCCGAATTGCCAGGCAAGTTTCCCGAGGGAGGTCGATTGTTCCATGCAAGTAGCCGGTGAGGGAATATCTGACGAAAAGATTCTGGTGCTGGACTTTGGTTCGCAATACGCGCAATTAATTGCCCGTCGTGTCCGCGAGCAGAATGTGTACTGTGAGATTGTGCGTCATGATTTGCCAGCGGATGTGATTCGTAAGAAGAAACCCTGCGGCATTATTCTTTCCGGTGGTCCCTCCAGCGTTTACGAGGCTGGAGCGCCCAAGTGTGATCCCGATCTGTTTCGGCTCGGCATACCCGTGCTCGGAATTTGCTATGGAATGCAACTCGCCTGCGAGTCGCTTGGCGGTCAAGTAGAGCACTGCGAGTCGCGCGAGTACGGACGGGCTGCATTACGGATTAGCGAGCCGGCTGGGCTGATGGCAGGCTTGCCGCATGAGATGGATGTGTGGATGAGCCACGGAGACCAGGTGAGTTCCGTCTCGGAAGATTTTCAACCGCTAGCCGCTACCGCGTCTTGTCCCTACGCCGCGGTCAGGCATTTGCGGCTACCGGTGTTCGGCCTGCAGTTTCATCCCGAGGTGACTCATACTCCCTTGGGAGGCACGATACTACACAATTTTCTTTATGCGGTATGCGGATGTGAAGGACGTTGGCATCTGACTGATTTTGCCGAGCAGACCATTCTTCGCCTGCGGGAACAAGTGGGGGATCAACGGGTCGTTTGCGGATTGTCCGGTGGCGTGGATAGCGCCGTTACCGCGGCACTTCTGTACAAGGCGATTGGGCCTCAGTTGAGTTGCATATTGGTGGATAACGGATTGCTTCGCAAAGATGAACAAGCTGCGGTGCTGGCGGAGTTTACCAACCACTTCAAGGCGGATTTGCACGTCGTTCGCGCGGAGGATCGGTTCCTGCAGCAGCTGGCCGGTATTACCGAACCCCAAGAGAAGCGGCGGCGCATTGGGTATTTGTTCATCGAGTGTTTCAAGGAAGAGGCGGCCAAGATCGAGGACGCACGGTATCTCGCTCAGGGTACGCTGTATCCCGATGTTATCGAGAGTGGTGCAGCCGTGGATGGGCCCGCCGCAACCATCAAGCTGCATCACAATGTGGGTGGGCTGCCTGAGCAGCTGGGCTTCGATTTGGTAGAGCCACTCAGGGATCTTTTCAAAGACGAAGTGCGCAAGTTGGGTGAGGAATTAGGTCTGCCAGAGCAGCTGGTGTGGCGGCATCCTTTTCCAGGTCCGGGGCTTGCCGTGCGTTGCTTGGGTGAAGTCACCAAAGATAAACTGGATGTCTTACGCGAGGCGGATCACATCGTCGTCAGCGAAATCAAGGCTGCCGGCCTATATCGGCAGACTTCGCAAGTCTTCGCGGTACTGCTGCCAGTGCAAAGCGTTGGTGTGATGGGGGACGCGAGGACCTATGAGAACGCGGTCGCCATACGCTCAGTAAATACCGACGACTTCATGACGGCCGATTGGAGCCATCTGCCCTACGAGTTGCTAGCGCGTATCAGCAATCGAATCATTAACGAAGTGCGGGGGGTCAACCGGGTTTGCTATGACATTAGTAGCAAACCACCCGCGACCATTGAATGGGAATAGAGGATCTTGCAACCCGCGACTGCTCGTCGACGGCGGGCAAACGCTGTTGTTGCGTCGTCTCAATCGGTTGGAACATAAGAGAACAGAGAAAACGGAGTCAGCAAACCGCTCCGTTTTCTCCTGTTCCATCAACTAGCCTGCTGACAAGCTGTCAGTGGAATAACTGGCAGACGTCAGCTTGGCCATGTATTCTTTCCCAGTCGAACTTGTGTGGTACAACGAGGATCTGCATGGGGATGGCACCGTCGGAGCGTAGAACAGGAGCAATAGTATGGGACGTTCAGCGAAAGTCTTGGCCGGAATTCCCCTGGAAAATCCCGCCCTTTACCACCGCATTCGCTTTGCGGTGGGTGATCCCGCAGCTTGGTTGCAAATCGAAGGAGAGGGAGCTCCGGAGAAACTTCTGATCGTTCGCGACATTGAAATGGAACGAGCGAAACAGCAAGTGGCGGTGGACGGTGTGTTCAGCCCCGCCGATTTCACACCCGTCGGGGGCTTATCGGGCGACCGAGCCACAGCTACGGCCCAGGCATTGGCGGAGTGGATTCAGCGAAAGGGGGTGGTTAAGGTTATCACCGATCGCACCCTGCCCTTCATTTTTGCCTGGCATATCCAAAGTATCGGTCTGGAAATCGAATACGATCCAGACCTTGGTGTTATGGAGCGTCGCACCAAAGACGACCAGGAACTGGAGTGGTTAGAACAGGCTCAGCGGGTTACCGAAGCTGCCATGCTGATGGCTTGCCAGAAGATCGCGCGAGCGGATGCCAAGACCGACGGAAGTTTGCACGACGCGCAGGGCCCCTTAACCTCCGAACGCGTGCAGCAGGAAATTAGTGTGTTCTTACTCGAGCACGGGTATGTGAACCCACACGGAGCCATTG